>JBIIPQ010000244.1:0-6564 GCA_044342535.1 Burkholderiaceae bacterium | reverse complement strand
CCGCACGAGCGGCCGCGACGATCTCGGCCCGCGTCGCATCGGGCTTGCCGTAGGCGATGTTCTCGGCGATGGTGCCGAAGAACAGGAAGGGCTCCTGCAGCACCAGGCCGATATGCCGACGGAACTGCGCGACCGGCACCGAGCGCACGTCGATGCCGTCGATGCGGACCGTGCCGTCGGTGACGTCGTAGAAGCGGCAGATCAGGTTGACCAGCGTGCTCTTGCCCGAGCCGCTGTGGCCGACCAGACCGATCATCTCGCCCGGGGCGATGTCGAGGTCGATCCCGCGGATGATCGCGCGGTTGCCGTACCGGAAGGCCGCACCCTCGATCTGGATGCGCCCCTCGACCTTGGGCAGCATCACCGGATGGGCCGGCTCCGGCACGCTCGAGACATGGTCGAGGATGTCGAAGATCCGCTTGGCGCCGGCGGCCGCCTTCTGCGTGAACGACACGATGCGGCTCATCGAGTCGAGCCGCAGGTAGAACCGCCCGATGTACGCGAGGAAGGCGGTCAGCACGCCGACGGTGATGCTGTCGCCGGCGATCTGCCAGATGCCGAAGCCCCAGACGATCAGCAGCCCGATCTCGGTCATCAGCGTGACGGTCGGCGAGAACAGCGACCACACGCGGTTGACGCGGTCGTTGACCGCGAGGTTGTGGCGGTTCGCCTCGCGGAAGCGCTCGGCCTCGCGGCTCTCCTGCGCGAACGCCTTGACCACGCGGATGCCCGGGATGGTGTCGGCCAGCACGCTGGTGACCTCGGCCCAGGTGCGATCGACCTTCTCGAAGCCGGTGCGCAGGCGGTCGCGCACCAGGTGGATCAGCCAGGCGATCAGCGGCAGCGGCAGCAGCGTGACGAGCGCGAGCCAGGGGTCGATCGACGCGAGGATCGCTGCGGTCATCACGATCATCAGCAGGTCGGTCGCGAAGTCGAGCAGGTGCAGCGACAGGAACAGGTTGATGCGATCGGTCTCGGCGCCGATCCGGGCCATCAGGTCGCCGGTGCGCTTGCCGCCGAAGTACTGCAGCGACAGCCCGAGCAGGTGCTCGTAGGTCTGCGTGCGCAGGTCGGCCCCCATGCGCTCGCTGACCAGCGCGAGCGTGTAGGTCCGGGCCCAGCCCAGTATCCAGGCGACCAGCGCCGCCCCGAACAGGCCGATCAGGTAGAGCCCGACGGTGCCGGGCTCGATCGGCACGCCCTTCTGGTACGGGATCAGCACCCGGTCCATCAGCGGCATGGTCAGGTAGGGCGGCACCAGGGTCGCGGCGGTGGCCAGCACCGTCAGCACGAACCCGAGCAGCAGCTGGCCGCGGTACGGGCGGGCGAAGCGCCACAGCCGGAACAGGACCCAGGTCGAGGGCGGCGCCTCGGCGGGCGCGGGCGCACAGGCGGCGCACTCGTCGCTGCCTGTGGGCAGCACCGCCTGGCAGCGGGTGCAGCGCGGCGGCGGGCGCTGGGCGTCGGTGCCGCTCGAGCGGGCCACCTGCGCCAGCTCGAGCGCCTCGAGCAGGCGCTGCGCGGCGGTGTCGCGGCCGAGGGTGAAGCACCAGTGGTCGATGCGACGGGCCCCGTCGACCAGCTCCACCGTGCCGACGCCGGCATGATCGCGCTTGCGCAGCATCAGGTCGTCGCGCAGCGCCCAGTCCTGCCAGGCGGCGGCCCCCGGCGCGCGGGCGCTGATGCGGCGGTCGGTGACCACCACGAGGCCGTCGCCGAAGCGCAGGCGCGCGTCCAGGTCGATCTCGAGGCTGGCCAGCACGCGTTCGCCGGCGGCCAGCCGCTCGCGCACCGCGGCGCGCCATGCCTCAGGCACCGCGCTGTCGGGCGCGGTCGGCGGCTGGGTGGGTTCGTTCATCTGCATGGGGTCACCCGGCGGCCGGATCGGCACCCCTGACGGGTGCAAGGACATCGATCGGACGCCGTCCGGCCTCGCCCGGAGGCGGAGCCGCGGCGCGAAGGGTACCGCATAAGGGGCGGCGACCCGTTTCGCAGTGCGGCAAACCGAAGCGCTGCACGGCCACCGTCAACCGGATGCCACACGACACGTTCTTCGAAGGACAACGACCGGCATCATCCGGTCCGGGCCGTTCCGCCCGACCGATCGCCCCGAGCGCCCCCGGCGCCGACCACTCCGCCCCCACCCACATGAAATCTCCCGGAGACATCCGGATCCTCGAGATCCGAACGCTGCGCGGCCCGAACCGGTGGACCTATCCGCAGGTGATCGAGGCGCTGGTGGACATCGGCGAACTCGAGGACTACCCATCCAACCTCCTGCCCGGGTTCGTCGACCGGCTGGTGGCCTGGGTGCCCAACCTGGCCGAGCACCGGTGCAGCTACGGCGAGCCCGGCGGCTTCGTGCGGCGGCTGCAGGAAGGCACCTGGCCGTGCCACATCATGGAGCACGTCACGCTCGAGCTGCAGAACATGGCCGGCATGCCGGGCGGGTTCGGCAAGGCGCGCGAGACCTCGCAGCGCGGCGTCTACAAGGTGGTGGTCAGCGCCTACCAGGACGACATCGCCCGCGCCGCTCTTCAGGAAGCCCGCGAGCTGCTGCTGGCGGCCATCGAGGACCGCGCCTACGACATGGCGGCGACGATGAAGCGGCTGCGCCGGATGGTCGACCGCCTGTGGCTCGGGCCGAGCACCGCCTGCATCGTCGAGGCCGCCGAGCAGCGCCGCATTCCGATCACCCGGCTCAACGAGGGCAACCTCGTGCAGCTCGGGCACGGCGCGAACCAGCGCCGCATCTGGACCGCCGAGACCGACCGCACCAGCGCGATCGCCGAAGGCATCTCCAAGGACAAGGACCTGACGAAGCAGCTGCTGGCCTCGGTCGGCGTGCCGGTGCCCGAGGGCGAGTTCGTGCGCAGCGCGGCGCAGGCACGCGACGTCGCCGAATCGCTCGGCTTCCCGGTGGTGGTCAAGCCCTACGACGGCAACCACGGGCGCGGCGTCTGCACCAACCTCATGAGCGGCGACGAGGTCGAGGCGGCCTACGCGACCGCGCTCGAGGAAGGCTCGGGCGTGCTGGTCGAACGCTTCATCCGGGGCTACGAGCACCGGCTGCTGGTGGTCGCCGGCAAGATGGTCGCGGCGGCACGGGGCGACCTGGCCTTCGTCGTCGGTGACGGCCGCCAGACGATCCAGCAGCTGATCGACTCGCAGCTGAACTCCAGCCCGCTGCGGGGCGCGGCCGAGGATTCACCGCTGAACCCGGTGCGTATCGACACCGCCGCGCGGCTCGAGCTCGCCCGCCAGGGGCTCGACGCGAGCTCGGTGCTGCCCGATGGCCAGCGCGTGCTGATCCAGCGCAACGGCAACGTCGCGATCGACTGCACCGCCGAGGTCCATCCGTCGACCGCGACGCTGGTCGCGCTGGCCGCCCGCGTGGTCGGCCTCGACATCGCCGGCATCGACCTGGTCGCCGAGGACATCTCGCGGCCGCTCGCCGAGCAGGCCGGTGCGGTCGTCGAGGTCAACGCGGGCCCCGGCCTGCTGATGCACCTGAAGCCGGCCGAGGGCTCGCCGCAGCCGGTCGGCGGCGCGATCGTCGATCACCTGTTCCCGCCTGGCGACGCCGGCCGCATCCCGATCGTCGGCATCGCCGGCCATCACGGGACGACCGAGGTCGCGCGGCTGGTCGTGCACCTGCTGCGCGCGACCGGCAAGCGGCTGGGCGTGGCCACCCGCGACGGGCTGTCCGTCGGCACGCGCGCCATCCGCGGCGACGACAGCACCGGCTGGGAGGCCGCCCGCGGCCTGCTGATGAACCGCAGCGTCGAGGCGGCGGTCTTCGAGAATCCGCCGCGCATCATGGCCGAGCAGGGCCTCGCCTACGACCGCTGCCTGGTCGGCGTCGTCACCTCGCTCGACCGCGACGCCGCCTTCGAGGACCTGTGCATCGAGGCCGGGGACCCGATGTGGGGCGTGCTGCGCACCCAGGTCGACGTCGTGCTGCCCGAGGGCACCGCGGTCCTCAACGGCGACGACGAGCAGGTCGCCGACATGGGCCGGCTCTGCGACGGTCACGTGATCCTCTACGGCCGCGACGGCAGCGCGCCGGCGATCGTCGCGCACCGCGGCACCGGCCGTCGCGCGACCTTCGCGCGGGGCCGCGACCTCGTGCTCGCCGACAGCCGCGAGGAGATCGTCCTGGCCGGGCTGATGGCTGCGGGCGATGCCCAGGCCATCCTGCCGGCGGCCGCGGCGGCCTGGGCGCTGAGCTTCTCGCCCGAGGCGATCCGCGCCGGCATCGAGTCCTATCATGCCGGCGAGACGACGCGCACGCGCGCCGCCCGCGTGGCCCACGCCGCGTCGAACTGACGACCCTTCCCCCATCGCGGACGGCCGTGCGGCTGTCGCGGACACTCTCTCCGGCAGCCATGGACATCAACCGAGTGCGCGCGCTGCGCGGCCCGAACGTGTGGACCCGACACACCGCGATCGAGGCGGTCGTCGGGCATACCGACGACGAGGCGTCGATCGACCGGATCGACGGGCTGGAGGCCCGCCTGCGGGCGCGGCTGCCGGCGCTGCCGGCGCTGCACACCGCCGACGGTGCGTGGATGTCGGTGCCCCGGGCGCTCGCCCAGCTGGCGCTCACGCTGCAGGCCGAGGCCGGCTGTCCGGTGGCCTTCGTGCGCGAGCTCGGCACCCGCGAGCCCGGGGTCACGCGCATCGTGTTCGAGTACTCGCAGGAAGCCGTCGGCCGCCTCGCGCTCGACACCGCGCTGGCGCTGCTCGAAGCGGCGCGCACGGACGCGCCCTTCGACACGGCGGCTGCGCTCGAGAAACTTCGAGAGCTGGACGAGGACATCCGGCTCGGGCCGTCGACCGGTGCGATCGTGCAGGCCGGCGTCGCCCGCGGCATCCCGTTCCGCAGGCTGACCGACGGCAGCCTGGTGCAGTTCGGCTGGGGCGTGCACCAGCGCCGCATCCAGGCGGCCGAGGTCGACGCCACCAGCGCGATCGCCGAGTCGATCGCGCAGGACAAGGAGCTCACCAAGCAGCTGCTGGTGTCGATCGGCGTGCCGGTGCCCGGCGGCGGCGCGGTCGACGAGATCGAGGACGCCTGGAAGATCATGCAGTCGCTCGGAGCGCCGGCGGTGGTCAAGCCGCGCGATGGCAGCCAGGGCCGCGGCGTGACCGTCGACGTCCAGACCCGCGAGCAGCTCGAGGCCGCCTGGGCGGCCGCCTACGAGATCAGCGGCGACGTGATCGTCGAGCGCTACATCCCAGGCGACGACTACCGGCTCCTCGTGGTCGACGGCAAGCTGGTGGCGGCCGCCCGTCGCGACCCGCCGCAGGTGATCGGCGATGGTCGGCAGACCGTCCTCGAGCTGGTCGACGGGGTCAACCGCGACCCGCGCCGCGGCGACGGGCACGCGACGCCGCTCACTCGCATCCGCCTCGACGCGATCGCGATCGCGCGCCTCGCGCTACAGGGGCTGGCGGCCGACTCCGTGCCCGAGGCCGGCCGCAAGGTGGTGCTGCGCAACAACGCGAACCTGAGCACCGGCGGCGCGGCGACCGACGTCACCGACGAGGTCCATCCGGATGTCGCCGCCCGCGCGGTCGAAGCGGCGCGGATGATCGGCCTGCACATCTGCGGTGTCGACATCGTGTGCCGCACGGTGTCGCTGCCGCTCGAGGAGCAGGGCGGCGGCATCGTCGAGGTCAATGCCGCCCCCGGGCTGCGGATGCACCTGGCGCCCTCGTACGGCTCGCCGCGCCCGCTCGGCGAGGCGATCGTCGGCACGCTGTACCCGGCGGGCGGCGACGGCCGCGTGCCCACCGTCGCCGTCACCGGCACGAACGGCAAGACCACCACGGTGCGGCTGATCGCCCACCTGCTCGCCGGCTCCGGGCTGAAGGTCGGCATGACCAACACCGACGGCGTCTACGTCGACGGCGTGCAGACCGACAGCGGCGACTGCAGCGGCCCGAAGAGCGCGCGCAACGTGCTGATGCACCCGGACGTGCAGGCAGCGGTCTTCGAGACGGCGCGCGGCGGCATCCTGCGGGAGGGCCTGGGCTTCGACCGCTGCAAGGTCGGCGTGGTCACCAACATCGGACAGGGCGACCACATCGGACTGAACCACATCGAGACGCCCGAGGAAGTGGCCTGGGTCAAGGGCGTGGTGGTCGAGAACGTCGCGCCCGACGGGATGGCGGTGCTCAACGGCGAGGACCCGCTATGCGCGGCGATGGCCGACCGCTGCCCGGGCTCGGTGACGCTGTTCGGGCACGATGGCACACATCCGGTGCTCGCCGCGCACCGCGCACGCGCGCACCGCGTGGTGTTCCGCCGCGGCGACGCGATCGTCTGCGCGCACCGCGAGCGCGAGTGGCGCCTGCCGCTGTCCGGCATCCCGCTGACCGGCGGCGGCGCGATCGGCTTCCAGGTGGCCAACGCGATGGCGGCGATCGCAGCGACCTGGGCGCTCGACATGGACTGGGACGCGATGCGCCGCGGCCTGGCGACCTTTGTCAGCGATGCCGGCACGGTGCCCGGACGCTTCAACGTCTTCGACTACCGGGGCGCGACCGTGGTCGCCG
>JBIIPQ010000243.1:0-6593 GCA_044342535.1 Burkholderiaceae bacterium | reverse complement strand
GAGCCGGGGCTCCTGGATGTGGGCGAGGCGGAAGGCCACCGGGTCGGCACCCGCGGCGCGCGCCAGCGCGTCCATCGCCGACTCGATCGCGAGCGCGTTCGGTCCGGCACCGAGCCCGCGCCACGGTCCGCCCAGGATCGGCAGGCGCACCAGGTCGAACTCGACGCGCGTCGTGCCGGTCCGGTACGGCGGCATCGCGCCGCGCGCCACGCCGTCGTCGCCGATCAGGTCGGTCAGCCGCTGCATCCAGGCCGGCAGCACCGCGTTCGTGAAGAGGATGTGGCCCGACGCGAACGCATGCCACCAGGTCTCGATGCGGCCGTCCTTCAGCCGCGCGCGGATCCGGTGGCTCGACGGCGGGCGGTGGAAGCCGAGGGCGAACTCCTGGGCGCGGGTCCACTGCACCTTCACCGCGCCGCCGGTGGCTCGTGCGAGCACCGCGGCCTCGAGCTCGACGGTGGCGATCGTCTTGCCGCCGAACGCGCCGCCCACCCTCATGCCCTGCACGTTCACTCGCGCCTCGTCCAGGCCGAGCCGGGCGGCGATCACGTCGCGCACGTAGAACACGTCCTGGTTGCCGACCCAGGCGTGGAGCTCGTCGTCGGCGGTCCATTCGGCCACGCAGGCGCGCGGCTCGATCGGCGCATGCGCGGCCGGCGGCACGTCGAGGCGCAGGTCGACGTCCCAGCGCTGCGACGCGTCCGCCGCATCCCCGCGCAGGCGATTCGCCAACGCGCCCCGGGCGAGCCGGCGGTCGACGTCGATCGCGCCGGTCACATCGTCCGCGCCGAAGGTGCCCTCCACGGTCCAGCGCGGCGCGAGCGCGGCGGCGATCCGCGCCAAGGCACCCGGCGTCGCGGCCACGATGCCCACCCCCTGCGAGCGCCCCTGCACGAGCAGCGGGCTCTGGACGAGCGCGACGAAGCCGGGCACCGCGCGGGCGGCCGCCTCGTCGAGCGACACCGGGTGCGAGGCCAGCTCCGGCGAGGCCGGCGCCCGCAGGACGCGGCCGAAGCGCATGCCGGGCCGACGCACGTCGGCCGCATACAGCGGCTCGCCGCGTACGATCGCGGCGCCCTGCTCGATGGGCTGCGTGCGCGCCGACCGTGCCGCCGCTGGTGCGAACGCGCGCAGCTCGCCGAAAGGCCGGGCCCGCGCCGGCAGCACGCCCGGGGGATGCCCCGCCGCGAGCGCGTCGCGCAGCGTCGCGCAGGCCTGAGCGAGCGGCACCGCGAACTCGCGGATCGAGTCGCTGCCGACGCTGGCCTTCACGCGCCGCAGCGTGCGCGTGCCGTGCAGCCGGGCTTCGACGCGGTCCCAGGGCACGCCGAGCTCGTCGCACGCGATGCGCTTCATCGCGGTCAGCACGTTCTGGCCCATCTCCACGCGCGGCAGGGTCAGCGTATAGCGCCCGCCCGCGAATCGGATCCACGAGCCGGCGTCCTCGACGCTCGGCGACGGCCGCTTCGGGATCACCGGCAGGCTGGCGCAGCCCGCTGCGAAGGTCACCGTCAGCCCGCCCGCCGCGGCGAGGAAGCCGCGCCGCGCCGCGCGCGCGACGCGCGAGCGTGCCGGGCTCACGAGCGTCCTCCGGCGATCGCGGCCGACGCCCGCGACACCGCGTCGCGGATGCGCTGCTGCGTGCCGCATCGGCACAGGTTGCCCGCCAGGGCCGCATCGATGTCGGCGTCGGCGGGACGCGGCCGCTCGCGCAGCAGCGCCACCGTGGCCATCACCTGGCCGGCCTGGCAGAAGCCGCACTGCGGCACCGAGGCGTCGAGCCAGGCCTGCTGCACCGGATGCAGGGCCTCGCCGCGCGCCAGGCCCTCGATCGTCTCGATCCGCGCCTCGCCGAGGGCGCCTGCGACCACCAGGCAGGCGCGCTGCGCGCGGCCGTCGATCAGCACCGTGCAGGCGCCGCACAGGCCGACACCGCAGCCGAACTTCGCGCCGACCAGGCCCAGCGCCTCGCGCAGCGCGGCCAGCAGGGTCTCGTCGCGCCAGGCGTCGTCGAGCTCGATCCGGGATCCATTGACATGCAGATGCATCGGGGCCTCCGATGGGACGGCCCGATCATCGTGGCTGTGCTCGCCGCCCGTCTTGAACGATCGCGCCAGGCTCGATCCCGCGGACCCGCCGTCGTGGCCGGGACGATCAACCGTCACGGCGGCGTCGCAGTCTGACCGGGTCCGGGCCAATGCCCGGGCCGCGCCGGGTGCTGCAGCATCGCGATGGCAGCGACGGCGAGGTCGACCGGTCGAGCCGCGTCGACTTGTACCAGCGCTGAGCCGCGCGGCCCGCCGATCACGAACGGGGCGTCGGCCCCGCGGGCGTGTCGGGGCCGGTGGCGACCCGGCCGTCGGCGAACAGGAAACGCCCGTCCAGGTCCGCCGCCCGCGGACAGCCGATCATCGCCAGCGCCCGGTGCACCTCGTCGGCGAGCAGGGCCACCGCCCGATCGGCCCCCGCCTCGCCGCCCGCGACCACGCCGTACAGGGTCGCGCGGCCGACGAACACGAAGTCCGCGCCGAGCGCGCGCGCGATCAGGATGTCGGTGCCGCGGCGCACGCCGCTGTCCATCATCACCGGGATCGTGCGCGGTACCGCCGCCCGCACCGCGGGGAGCGTCTCCAGCGGCGAGGGCAGCGCGTCGAACACCTTGCCGCCGTGGTTGGACACGATGACGCCGTCGAAGCCGCACTCGACGGCGCGCAGCGCGTCGTCGGGATGCTGGATGCCCTTGATGACGAAGATGCCCGGCCACAGGCTGCGCAGATGCGCGAGCTCGCGCCAGGTCTGGATAGACGGGCTCTGCGTGCGGAAGAACGCGCCGACCTCGGCCGGCGTCGCGCCCGCGGGCGCATAGCGCTGCCACACGCCCATCGTCGGCAGGCCGCCCGCACGCAGGTACTCGAGGATCCACGCCGGATGCAGCAGCATCTCGGCCAGGATCGAGGGCCTGAGCTTCAGGGGCAGCGCGAAGCCGTTGCGCATGTCGCGCTCGCGCTTCGGGAAGACCGGGTTGTCGACGGTGACCACGAGGTGGCGCACGCCCGCCTCGCGGGCGCGACGCACGATGTCCTCGGAGATCCGGACGTCCTTGGCTGCGTACAGGTGGTACCAGACATGCGCGGGCGCCTGCGCGACCACGTCCTCGAGGTCGGCGACGCTCGCGCCCGACAGCACGTACGGGATGTCGGCGCGCGCCGCGGCCCGGGCGAGCATGCCGTCGGCGCCGCGCCGGAACAGGCCCGCGAAGCCGGTGGGCGCCAGGCCGAAGGGCTGGCCCCAGCGGCGGCCGAACAGCTCGGTGCCGGCGTCGCGCGCGCTCACGTCGAGGCCGTAGCGCGGCATCAGTCGGTAGCGGTCGAACGAGCGCTCGTTGCGGGACAGCAGCTGCTCGCCCTCGGTGCCCGACTCGATGCAGTCGTACAGGATCTTCGGCAGCCGGCGGCGCGCCATGCGGCGCAGGTCGTCGACGTTGAGCGCGTCGGCGAGCTTCATCCGCGTGCCGCCCGGGCGCGGGCCAGCAGATGCGCCACCGCGTCGCGCAGCGGCATGCCCGCCGCCAGACCCGCACGGGTGGCCGACACGTTGACGTGCGACAGCACCCCTTCGGCGAGGATGCGCCGCGCGTCGCCGATCGGTGCGCTGTCGGCCGCCACGGCGCCGGCCGGCATCGTGCGGCCATCGAGGTCCGCGAGCCGGGCGATGCCCGCGCCGTCGAGGCCCACGCCCGCGTCGTTGAAGAACACCGCGTGCAGCGTGGGGCCGATCACGCTGTCGGGCCGGCCCCGGAACAGCGCCGCGTGCGAGCCGGTCACCGCAATCGCGCCGGCGTCCTCGGGCGTCAGCATCGGCGCGGCGTCCAGGCAGATCACCTTCGGTTCGCCGGGGACGTCGTGCATCGTGTGGCGTTGCCCGCCGTGGATCGCCGGCAGCGTCGCCTCGACCGTCGCGCCCGCCTTCATCCGCTCGGCACAGTCGCGCACCGTCTGGCCGGGTGCGCAGCCGAGCGCGCGCGCCGCCGCGTTCACGTGCGAGACGATGCCGTGGGCGAGGATGTGCTCGCCGTCGGCGATATGGCAGGTCCAGGCGTCGGCGGTGGCCGCGGGCACGCCGACCCGGTCGAGGTAGGGCAGGCCGACGGTGCCCGCGTCGTCGCGGCCGACGCCGGCGTCGCACAGCACCACGCCGCGGATGCCCCACTTCGCCGCATGCCAGGCGTTGTACTCGCCGCCGTACGAGCCCGAGACCACGACCTGGCCGCGGCAGCCCGCGTCGAGCGACGCGCTGGAGGAGGCGGTGACGATGCTGACATCCATGAGGGGCCTCGGTTCGGGTGGGTTCAGCGGTCGGCCACCGCGTCGATCAGCGCGGCGAGCGCGGCGCGCTCCTCGGTGCTCGGGTCCGACAGCGGCGGGCGCACCGGGCCGGCCTCGCGGCCGACCAGCGCGCAGCCGGCCTTGGGCAGGCTGACGGCGTAGCCCGGCTGGCGCGCACGCAGGCGACCGTAGGGCACGTAGAACTCGCGCATCATCCGTTCGACGTCGGCCAGCCGCCCCTGCACGGCCGCGTCGAAGAACTCGAGCGCATAGGCGGGCAGGAAGCCGAAGACCGCCGACGAGTACGACGGGATGCCCATGCCGCCGTACGCGCAGGCATAGACCTCGGCTGTCGGCATGCCGTTGAGGATGGGCAGGCGCTCGCCCAGGCGGGTCCGGATCGCCCACAGCGCCTCCATGTCGCCCAGGCCGTCCTTGTAGCCGGCGAGGTTCGGGAAGCGCTCGCAGAGCCGCTCGAGCGTGTCGGCCCCCGGCTTGCAGTTCGCGCGGCCGTAGACGATCACGCCGAGCGAGGTCGCCGCGCAGACCGCCGCGACATGCGCCTCGATTCCCTGCTGCGAGGACTCGGCGAGATAGGGCGGCAGCAGCAGCACGCCGTCGGCGCCGAGGCGCTCGGCGGTGCGCACCGCGTCCACCGCGTCCACCGTGGCGCCGCCCGCCGACGCGACCATCGGCACGCCCGCCGTGCGCGCCTCGATCGCGCGCTCGAGCACCTCGGTGCGCTCGTCGCGGGCGAGCGAGAAGTACTCGCCCGCGCCGCCCGCGATCACCAGCGCCGCCGGCCGATGGCTGGCCATCCAGTCGACGCGCGACTGGAAGCGCTCGCCGGCGAGGCGGCCGTCGGCCTCGAAGTCGGTGAACGGGAATCCGAGCAGGCCTGGCTCGGCGAGATGCCGGCGAAACGCCTCCGCCGATAGGGAACTCGTCATGTCGTCTCCGGAGTCGGCGGGCCCGGCCGCAGCACCTGGGGCCGGGCCCGCGGGGGCCTCACTTCATGCGGCCGGTGCGCACGTAGAACTCGCGCTCCTTCTCGGCCTGCGCGTTGAGCGCGGCCGTCGGGTTCGCCGCGTTGAGCAGCGCCGGATCGAAGTACACACCCATCTTGGTGTACTCCCCGATCAGGTCCGGGTCGCGCATCGCCGCCTTCACCGCAGCGGCCAGGTAGGCCTTGCGGTCGGCCGGCACGGCCTTGGGCACCGCGATGAAGCGCAGCAGGGTCCACTCGTAGTCCTTGCCGTTGAGCGCCTCGTTGAAGGTCTGCAGCTCGGGCAGGTGCTTGACGCGCTGCATCGACGCGATGCCCACCAGCTTCACCTTGCCGGCGTCGACATGCGCGCGCAGCTCGGCGAAGAAGGCCGGGGCGATGTCGACGTTGTTGCCGAGCAGGGCGGTGGTGCCCGCGCCGCCACTCTGGAACGGCACCTTCAGGAACTTCGCGCCGGTGTTGGTCTCGACCTGCTCGATCAGGTAGTCCCACATGCTGCCCGGGACGGTCGCGACCCGGAACGTGCCCGGCTTGTCCTTCGCCATCTGCGCGACCTGCGCGAGCGTGGCGCCCTTGAACGGCCCGTCGGTCGACACCGCCCAGATCATCGGGTCGCTGTTCAGGTAGCCGATCGGCTCCAGGTCGGTGTGGGCCCAGCGTCCCTGGGCGCGCAGCATCGCATCGCCCCAGACGAGGTTCACCAGCATGCCCATCACGTGGCCGTCGGCAGGCGCCTGGGTCGCGAGCCAGGAGTGGCCGACCATGCCGGCGCCGCCGGTGCGGTTGTTCACCAGGATCTTGTCGCCGGTGATCTTCTCCATCGTGCGGGCGAGCAGCCGTGCGGTCAGGTCGGCGCCGCCGCCGGCCGGATAGACGACGGTCATCTCCATGGGCTGGTTCGGAAAGCCCGCGGGCTTGAGCTTGGCCAGGTCCTGCGCCCCGGCGGGGATGCAGGCCAGCGAGGCCGCGACCGCGGCCAGGGCGGTGACGGTGCGCAGCGAGTTGCGGATCGACATCAGAGATCTCCTCCGGTAGGGACGTTCTTTCTGGGCTTGAAGACGATCAGCCCGATCAGGACTGCGCTGATCGCGCAGATGACCACGGCGATGGGGCGCTGCGTGAAGATCCACGCTCCATCCCGCGACATGACGAGCGACTGCCGGAGCGACTGCTCCATCAGCGGCGCGAGGATGAAGGCGATGATCAGCGGCGCGAAGTCGTACTGGAGCTTGCGGAGCAGCCAGCCGAACACGCCGAACCCG
>JBIIPQ010000242.1:0-6609 GCA_044342535.1 Burkholderiaceae bacterium | reverse complement strand
CCTCGTCGATCGCCAGCAGCATCCCAAGCGCACCGTGCAGATCGCGATGGTCGGCAAGTACGTCGACCTGACCGAGTCGTACAAGTCGCTGTCCGAGGCGCTCACGCACGCCGGCATCCACACCGAGAGCCGCGTCGCGATCGAGTACATCGACAGCGAGAACATCGAGCGCGACGGCGCCGAGAGCCTGGAGCGCTTCGACGCGATCCTGGTGCCGGGCGGCTTCGGCAAGCGCGGCGTCGAGGGCAAGATCGCCGCGATCCGCTATGCCCGCGAGCACGGCGTGCCCTACCTCGGCATCTGTCTCGGGATGCAGCTCGCGGTCATCGAGTTCGCCCGCGACGTCTGCGGCCTGGCGCGCGCCAACAGCACCGAGTTCGATCCGAAGACACCGCATCCGGTGGTCGGCCTGATCACCGAGTGGCTCGATCGCGAAGGCAAGGTCGAGCGCCGCGACGCCGGCTCCGACCTCGGCGGCACGATGCGCCTGGGCGCGCAGCGCTGCCCGGTGCTGCCGGGGACGCTGGCCGAGTCGATCTACGGCGAGGCGGTCAGCGAGCGGCACCGCCATCGCTACGAGGTCAACAACCACTACGTGCAGCAGCTCGAGACCGCGGGCCTGAAGGTGTCGGCGCGCACGCCGTCCGAAGGCCTGACCGAGATCGCCGAGCTGCCGCAGTCCGGTCGCCAGGCCCATCCGTGGTTCGTCGGCGTGCAGTTCCACCCCGAGTTCACCTCGACGCCGCGCGACGGCCATCCGCTGTTCACCGCCTACGTCGAGGCCGCCATCGCGCACGCTGCCCGCCGCGCCGCGCTCAAGGCCGCCTGAGGACCCCGATGAAACTCTGCGGCTTCGAAGTCGGGCTCGACCGACCGTTGTTCCTGATCGCCGGGCCCTGCGCGATCGAGTCGCGCGAGCTCGCGATCGACACCGCCGGGCAGCTCAAGGCGATCGCCGCCTCGCTCGGCGTGCCGTTCATCTACAAGTCGTCGTTCGACAAGGCCAACCGCAGCTCGGGCAGCTCGTTCCGCGGGCCGGGCCTCGATGGCGGGCTGCGGATCCTCGACGAGGTGCGCGCGCAGCTCGGCGTTCCGGTGCTGACCGACGTGCACGACATCGAGCAGGTCGGCCCGGTGGCGGCGGTCGTCGATGTGCTGCAGACGCCGGCCTTCCTGTGCCGGCAGACCGACTTCATCCGCGCGGTCGCCGCCTCGGGCAAGCCGTGCAACATCAAGAAGGGCCAGTTCCTCGCGCCCCACGACATGAAGCAGGTCGCGATCAAGGCACGCGAGGCGGCGGTGGCCGCCGGCCACGACGGCGACTCGATCATGGTCTGCGAGCGCGGCGTCTCGTTCGGCTACAACAACCTGGTGTCCGACATGCGCGGTCTGGCGATCATGCGCGAGACCGGCTGCCCGGTGGTGTTCGACGCCACCCACTCGGTGCAGCTGCCGGGCGGGCAGGGCGCGAGCTCGGGCGGGCAGCGCGAGTTCGTGCCGGTGCTGGCGCGGGCCGCGGTCGCGGCCGGCATCTCCGGGCTCTTCATGGAGACGCATCCGGATCCGTCCGAGGCGCTGTCGGACGGGCCGAACGCCTGGCCGCTGCCGCGGATGGCGGAGCTGCTGGCCACGCTCGTCGAGCTCGACCGGCTGGTCAAGCGCAGCGGCTTCCCCGAACACGCCATCGCCGGCTGAGCCCGGCCCCTCCCGGAGGCGCCCGAATGCCGAGCGGCTATGTGATCGCCGACGTCCAGGTCTCGGACCCCGAGCGCTACCGCGGCTATACCGTGCTGTCCCCCGGCGCGATCGCGGCGGCAGGCGGCGAATTCGTCGTCCGAGGCGGTCGCCACGAGACACTCGAGGGCGACTGGACACCCGGTCGGGTGGTGGTCGTGAAGTTTCCGAGCTTCGAAGCGGCGCGCGCCTTCTACGATTCGGCCCTGTACGTCGCGGCACGCGCGCAGCGCGCCGGTGCCACATCCAAATTCAACCTGATCGTCGTCGAGGGAGCCTGAACAGCATGAGCACGATCGTAGACATCATCGGCCGCGAGGTCATCGACTCGCGCGGCAATCCGACCGTCGAGTGCGACGTGCTGCTCGAGTCGGGCACGATGGGCCGCGCAGCGGTCCCCTCGGGCGCCTCGACCGGCTCGCGCGAGGCCATCGAGCTGCGCGACGGCGACAAGAGCCGCTGGTTGGGCAAAGGCGTGCTGCGGGCGGTGGAGAACATCAACACCGAGATCTCCGAAGCCATCATGGGCCTGGATGCGACCGAGCAGGCCTACATCGACCGTGTGCTGATCGAGCTCGACGGCACGGACAACAAGGCACGGCTGGGCGCCAACGCGACGCTCGCGGTGTCGATGGCGGTGGCCAAGGCCGCTGCCGAAGAGTCGGGGCTGCCGCTGTACCGCTACTTCGGCGGCTCGGGCGCGATGTCGCTGCCGGTGCCGATGATGAACGTCATCAACGGCGGCGCGCACGCGAACAACAACCTGGACATCCAGGAGTTCATGATCATCCCCGTGGGGGCGCCGACCTTCCGCGAGGCGGTCCGCTACGGCGGCGAAGTCTTCCACGCGCTCAAGAAGATCCTCCACGACCGCAAGCTCTCGACCGCCGTCGGCGACGAGGGCGGGTTCGCCCCCAGCGTCCCCAACCACGAAGCCGCGATCCTGCTGATCCTCGAGGCGATCGACCGCGCGGGCTACCAGGCGGGCACGCAGATTGCGCTCGGCCTCGACTGCGCCGCCTCGGAGTTCTACAAGGACGGCAAGTACGTGCTCGGCGGCGAGGGCCTGTCGCTGTCGGCGACCGACTTCACCAACATGCTGTCCACCTGGTGCGACAAGTACCCGATCATCTCGATCGAGGACGGCATGGCCGAGAACGACTGGGACGGCTGGCGCGTGCTGACCGATGCGCTCGGCGATCGCGTGCAGCTGGTGGGCGACGACCTGTTCGTCACCAACACGCGCATCCTGCGCGAGGGGATCGACGCCGGCATCGCCAACTCCATCCTCATCAAGATCAACCAGATCGGCACGCTGACCGAGACCTTCGCGGCGATCGAGCTGGCCAAGCGCAACAACTACACCGCGGTCGTCTCGCATCGCTCGGGCGAGACCGAGGACACCACGATCGCCGACATCGCGGTGGCCACCAACGCGCTGCAGATCAAGACCGGATCGATGTCGCGCAGCGATCGCGTGGCCAAGTACAACCAGTTGCTGCGCATCGAGGAGGACCTCGGCGACGTCGCGCACTATCCCGGGCGCTCGGCGTTCTACAACCTGCTGTAAAATTCCCCCATGCGTCTGTTCACCCTCGCGCTCGTGGCGCTGCTCGCCCTGATCCAGTACCCGCTGTGGGTCGGGAAGGGCGGGTGGCTGCGCGTGTGGGAACTCGATCGCCAGCTGCTGGCGCAGAACACCACGAACGCGCGGCTGCTCGAGCGCAACCGCGCGCTCGAGGGAGAGGTCCGTGACCTCAAGCAGGGCACGGTCGCGATCGAGGAACGGGCGCGCTACGAGCTCGGGATGATGAAGCCCGACGAGATCTTCGTGCAGATCACCGAGCCCGGCGCCTCGGCGCCCGGGGCACCGTCGACGACGACGCTCAGTGCCGCGCCGTCGAACCCGGGGCGATCGGTTCGCTGAGGAACAGCTCGATGCCCTCGATGGCATCGAAGTCGTAGGGCGTGTTGCAGAACTCGCAGCGCACGCCCACCGAGCCCTGCTCGGCGACGATCGACTCGATCTCCTCGCGCCCCAGCATCCTCAGCATCGAGGCCACCTTGGCACGGGAGCACGAGCACTCGAAGCGCGGGCTGCGCGCATCGAATGCGGTGAGCGTCTCCTGCCAGAAGAGCCGACGCAGCACCGAGTCCGAGGGCAGCGAGAGCAGCTCGTCGCGGGTGACGGTGTCCGCGAGGTGCTGCATGCGGTTCCAGCCGTCGCCGTCGGCCTCGGAGTCCGCGTGCGGAGCGCCGTCGGCGGCGGCGGCCGGGCCGGTGCCCTCGTCGGCCGGACCGGGTGCCCAGGAGGTGCCTTCCGGCCGCGCCGCATGGCCGCCGTCCTCGGGCAGCCGCTGCAGCAGCAGTCCGGTGGCGCGCGCATCGTCGGCCGCGAGCCACAGGCGCGTCGGCACCTGTTCGGAGCGAGCCATGTAGCGCTCGAGCACCTCGGCGACCGTGCGGCCCTCGAAGGGCACGATGCCCTGGTAGGGCTGGCGGTTCGGCGAGTCGGTGCGCGGATCCAGCGTCACGACGAAGCGGCCGCGGCCGTTGGCGTTGACCAGCGTCGCCAGGTCGGCGTCCTCGGGGCAGTGCGCGCCGTCGCGCAGCTTGGCGGTGGCGCGGAAGGTCCCGCCGGCATCGCACTCGACCACCAGCAGCGACACCGGGCCGTCGCCGTGGATCTGCAGGATCATCGCGCCGTCGAACTTCAGCGAGGCCGACAGCAGCAGCGCGGCGGCGCAGAGCTCGCCGAGCCGGTCGCGCACCGAGCGCGGGAACACGTGACGCCCGGCGACCTCGCGCCACGAGGCGTCGAGCGACACCACCTCGCCGCGCACGGGCGCGCCGCTCAGCATGAAGCGGCGCAGCGTGTCGGCGCCGTCGGCGGCCGGGACGCTCGCCTCGCTCATCCGTCGGTCCGCTGGAGCTGCTCGCGGAACAGCGCGGCGCGCGCGACGTAGCTGCGGGCGCCGGCGCGCAGCCGCTCGACGTCGGCATCGGTGAGCTCGCGCACGACCTTGCCCGGACTGCCGAGCACGACGCTGCGATCGGGGATCACCTTGCCTTCGGCGACCAGCGCACCCGCGCCGATCAGGCATTCGCGGCCGATCTTCGCGCCGTTCATCACCACCGCCTGGATGCCGATCAGGCTGCCGTCGCCGACGGCGCAGCCGTGCAGCATCGCCTGGTGGCCGATGGTCACGCCCTCGCCGACCACGAGCGGGAAGCCCATGTCGGTGTGCAGCACCGCGTTCTCCTGGACGTTGCTGCCGGCGCCGATGACGATCGGCTCGTTGTCGCCGCGCAGGACCGCGCCGAACCAGATGCTCGCACCGTCGGCGAGCTCGATGCGCCCCATCACGTGGGCGCCGGGCGCGACCCAGGCGCTCGGCGCGAGGATGGGTCGGCGCTCGCCGAGCGAATAGATGGCCATGGATGTCCCTGTAGACTGTCGAGATCGCCCTCGGCATGCGCCGGATCGGCCGCAGCGGCCGGCGGGCCCGTGCCCCGGGCGGGTCCTTGCGAGTGTACCGCGCCGTGCCCGACGAGCTTCCCCCCGCTTGCCCGACAGCCCCCGAGCCTGCGCCCGCGGTCCGATGCGCGGAACTGCGCGCCACCGCGCGGGCGGCCTGGGCGCTGTCCGATCCGCGCGCCAAGGCCGCGGCGGCCGCGGCGCTCGGGGCGGACCGCGCGCTCGCGCCGGATCCGCGTGCCGGCTTCGACGACGCGCTGCGCCCGGGCCGCCCGCCGCGCCCGCGCCTCGTGCATCCGCGCGACGTTCCGCAGCGCGGCGCCGGCACCGACGACGGCCGGGCCGCGCTGCTGCATGCCATCGCGCACATCGAGTTCAACGCCGTCGACCTCGCGCTCGATGCGGTCTGGCGCTTCGCCGGCCAGCCCGTGGCCTGGTACCTCGACTGGGCGCGGGTCGCGGCGGAGGAGGCCCTGCATTTCGGGCTGCTCGCCGACGAGCTCGGGCGCCGCGGCCATGCCTACGGCGACTTCGACGCGCACGACGGCCTGTGGGAGATGGCGATGCGCACGCGGCACGATCCGCTGGCCCGCATGGCGCTGGTGCCGCGGCTGATGGAGGCGCGCGGTCTCGACGTCACGCCGCTGATCCAGAGGAAGCTCGCGCAGGCGGGCGACACGGACGCGGTCGCGATCCTGCAGCGCATCCTCGACGACGAGGTCGGCCACGTCGAGATCGGCAACCGCTGGTACCTGCACCTGTGCGCGGGCGCGGGCATCGACCCGGTGGCGGGCTGGGACGGCCTGGCGCAGGCGCACGGCGCGGCGGCTCCGCGCCCGCCGTTCAACCGCGAGGCGCGCCTGCGGGCCGGCTTCACCGAGGCGGAGCTCGCGCGGTGGGGCTGAGCCGGCGCGACTGGCTCGCGCGCGCGCTCGCGCTGGGCGCGGCGGGCACGGCGGGCACGGCGAGCACGGCGGGCACGGGCGCCGGCTGCGGCGTGCCGGTCGCCCCCCAGCCCGACGGCAAGCGCACCACGCCGCGCCGGGCAATCGGTGCGGCCGCGGGCGAGCGGGTGAACGCGCCCGGCGGCGTCGACCCGATGTCGGCGCCTGAATGGCGTGGCGATGCCGACCCGTTCGCGCTCGGCGTGGCGAGCGGCTTGTCCGGGTCCGGCCTCGCCACGATCTGGACGCGGCTCGCGCCTCGGCCGCTCGAGAACGGCGGCGGGCTCGATCCGGTGCCGCTGCGCGTGCGCTGGGAGGTGCTGGAGGCCGAGGGCACGGCCGTGCTGCGCTCGGGCGTCGTGCTCGCCGATCCGGCCTGGGCGCATTCGGTGCGCGTGGAGCTCGAGGGCCTGGCGCCGGGCCGGGCCTACCGGTACCGGTTCGCGAGCGGCA
>JBIIPQ010000241.1:0-6619 GCA_044342535.1 Burkholderiaceae bacterium | reverse complement strand
GGGAGGCGGTGGCACGGGCACTGCGCGGCTGGCGCGCGATCGACTTCGAGGACGCGGCCGCGGCCGCCGGCCTGGTGGTGGCGGCCGCCCGGTCCTTCGACGACTGGGACCGCCACCCGCAGGGCCGGGCGGTCGCGGCGCTGCCGACGGTGTCGATCGAGCGGATCGGCGGCGCGCCGCCCATCGCCCTGCCCGCCGCGGGCCCGCCGGCGCGGCCGCTGCACGGGCTGCGCGTGCTCGACCTCACGCGGATCCTGGCCGGGCCGGTCGCGGGCCGCACGCTGGCGGCCTGCGGGGCGGACGTGCTGCTGCTCAACGCGCCCTCGCTGCCGAACATCGACGCGATCGCCGACACCAGCCGCGGCAAGCGCTCGGCGCACCTCGACCTGCGCACCGAGGCCGGCCGCGACACGATGCGCACGCTGGTGCGCGGCGCCCACGTCGTCCAGCAGGGCTATCGGCCGGGCGCGCTCGAGGCGCTCGGCTTCGGCCCCGAGGCGCTCGCGCGGCTGCGGCCCGGCATCGTCTGCGTGTCGCTGTCGGCCTACGGGCACGCCGGGCCATGGGCCGGGCGTCGGGGCTTCGACTCGCTGGTGCAGACCGCCACCGGATTCAACCTGGCCGAGGCGCAGGCCGCGGGCGAGGCCGCTCCGAAGGCGATGCCGGTGCAGATCGTCGATTTCGCCTCGGGCTGGCTGATGGCCTTCGGCGCGCTGGCGGCGCTGCACCGCCAGGCCACCGAGGGCGGCAGCTGGCACGTGCGCGTGTCGCTGGCCGGCACTGGCCGCTGGCTGCGCGGCCTGGGCCGCGTGGCCGACGGACTGTCGGAGCCGGCGCGGTCCTTCGAGGACCGGATGGTCGAGTCCGACAGCGGCTTCGGGCGGCTGGCCGGGATCCGCTGCGCGCCGCGCTTCGACGGGCTGGCGCCCGGACCGATGCGCCCGTCGATGCCGCCGGGCACGCATGCACCGGACTGGTCCGGGTTCGACGACACGGCGGGTGGCGCGTGAGAGACGGCATGAACCGGCGGCTCTGGCGCCCGCTCGCCCGCTGGCGCCCGCTCGCCGCCTGGCGCGCCCTGGGCCTCGCCACGCTTGCCGCGACGCTCGCCGGCTGCGCGGCCCCCCGCCCCGAGCCGCGCGCCGTCGAGCGGCCCGCGCCCGCGCTCACCGCGTCGCAGAACGTCGCGCCCGCCTTCCCGGTGCCCAGCGCCTGCGAGCGGATGGTGTTCCTCGCGCGGCAGGAGTGGGCGCTGTTCGGCTCGCCCGAGGTGGCCGCGCCCGGCGACCCGCTCGCCTCGCGCGACGCCAGCGCGGGCGCGGGCGGACGGCTCGTCTTCGCCGACCCCGCGGCACCGACCCACGAGCTGCATCCGCCGATGCTCTCGCGCGTGCTGGTCTACTGGTACGGCGTGACCCGCGCGCCGATCGTCGGGACCGCGGGCGAGCTGCGGCCCTGGTCGGCGGCCTTCGTGTCGTGGCTGGCGCGCGGCGCGGGCCTGGGCGGCGACGAGTTCCCGGCGACGGTGCTGCACTGGGACTACATCGAGCGCTTCATGCGCGCCCGCCCCAACGACGCCTTCGAGACGCGCGACGCGGCCCGCGCGGTGCCGCGGGTCGGGGACCTGGTCTGCCAGGCGCGCGAGGGCACGGCCGAGCTCGCCCAGCGCAGCGGCTTCGTGCCCTACGGCGCGCTGCGCCGCGGCGCGTATCACTGCGACGTGGTGGTCGCCGCGCGCCCCGGGGAGATCCAGACGATCGGCGGCAACGTGTCCGACGTGGTCGCGATGAGCCGCGTGCCGGTCGACGCCGAGGGCCGGCTGCTGCCGGACCCGAAGCGGCCCTGGGCCGCGGTGGTCGCGCGGCGCGGGCCGGTGCCGCTCAGTGCTTGTGCGCCGGTGCCGCCGACCCCGACGCGAGGGGCCGCACAGGCGCCTTGACCTCGACGGTCTGGCGCGTGCGGTCCGCGCTCTCGAAGACCAGCGTCAGCGGCACGGTGTCGCCGGCGTTCAGCGTCTGCTTCAGGTTCATCAGCATCACGTGGTAGCCGCCCGGCTCGAGCTTGACGGTACGGCCCGCGGGCAGGTCGAGGCTGTCGATCGCACGCATGCGCATCACGTCGCCGTCGCGCTTCATCTCGTGGACCTCGACCGTGCCGGCCACCGGCGAGCGCGCCTCGACGAGCTTCGCGCCCTTCGGTGCGGTCAGCGTCATGAACGCACCCGAGGCCTGCTGCTGCGGCACGGTGGCGCGGACCCACGGATCACCGACGGCGACCTGGGCGAACGAGAGCACGGGCGCTGCGGCGAGCACGAGGCCGGCGGCGAGCGACGACAGAGGTAGAAGGCGGCGCGAGGGCTTCACGAGGGGCTCCTTGGTCGGGGTCCCGTGCGCGAAGACGTGAAGCGGCGCGGGGACGCGGGCGAGTCTAGCATCGGGGCGGAGACCCTCCAGCGCCCTCTCGTCCGGGTAACGCGCCGCGCGTCAGCGGGGTGCGACCGGCATCCAGGCCGAGGCGCAGCTCGGGACCGACGGGTAGTAGGCCCGCGAGTCGGCGCACCAGTACCAGAAGCCGCCCGGCGGCGTGGCGGCGGCCGGGGCCGCGACAGGCGCGGCCCCGGCGCGCTCGATGTAGACCGTGGGCGCGGCTGCGACGACCACTGGCGGCGCGGCGTAGTACGGCCAGCCGTAGACCGACGACCCGTAGTAGCCGCCGTAGTAGCCCGGCCAGTAGGCCGGGAAGAACGGCCCGACGCCGACGTACACGCCGCCGCGCCAGCCGTGTCCGTGGCGCGCCTCGGCCGGCCCGGCGGCGGCCAGGGCCGCGAGGGCGAGACAGGCGGCGGCGATGGTCTTCTGGTGGATTCGCACGGCGGCTCCTCGTCGACTGCGTGGACGCAGCTTACGCTCCCGCCCGCCCGTTCGGCGCCCGTGGCCGACCGCAGGCAGGTCGGGGGCCGTCGCCATCGGAGGTCGCGGGCAGGCCCCGCGCCGGACTCCGGCTCGGCCGCCCCGGACGGCATGGATAGAATCGGCCGCTCGCACGACGCCGCCACCGGTGCGGTGCGCACGAGATGGTGCGCACGATCGGGGGCGCATGACGGGAGCGCAGGCCGCGAGCCCCGCGGCCTGCACGACCGGATGCGAAGCGACTGGAGACGATCGATGGCGAAGGCGGCCGGCAGGCTCGGGCACGCGGCTCGGCGACAGGCATCAGGCCGATGCGGCTCGACGACACGCTGAGGTCGGGCGTCGCCGCCCGCCTCGCCGGCTGGCCGGTGCAGGCGATCGCGGACGACGCGCGGCGGCGGGCCGCGGTGGCGCTGGTCCTGGTCGACGCGGGCCACGGCGCCGACCTGAACGGCTTCCCCCGACACCTGCAATGGCGCGACGACGCGGCGCTGCTGCTGACCCGGCGTCCCGCGCACATGAACCGGCATGCCGGCCAGTGGGCGCTGCCCGGCGGGCGCATCGACGGCGCCGAGACGCCCGAGGCCGCGGCCCTGCGCGAGCTGCACGAGGAAGTCGGGCTCGAGGCTGGGCCCGGTGCGGTGCTCGGCCGGCTCGACGACTACGCCACGCGCAGCGGCTTCGTGATCACCCCGGTGGTGGTCTGGGGCGGCGAGGCGCGCACGCTGCGACCCGCGCCCGAGGAGGTCGAGTCGGTGCACCGCGTGCCGCTCGACGAATGGCTGCGCGACGACGCACCGATCCTCGACGCACCGCACGAGCCCGGCGGCGCACCGGTGCTGCGCATGCCGCTGGGCGACAACTGGGTGGCCGCACCGACCGCGGCGATGATCTACCAGCTGCGCGAGGTGCTGCTGCTCGGCCGCGCGACGCGGGTCGCGCACTTCGACCAGCCGCGCTTCACCTGGCGGTAGCCGACGTACGCGGCGCGCTGTCCGCGACGGGATCGAGATCACGCCGAAGCGCTCGCCGATCGCCGGCGGCCGCGCTCACAGCCCGAGGGCGGCGACACGCCGCTCCATGCGGCGCACCAGGTGCGCGACCTCCTCGATGTCGCGCGCCGACAGCTTCGGGCCGGGCGCGCGCACCGTGTCGCTGGCGATCGCGCCGCGCTTCATCAGCAGGTGCTTGCGCACCGCAAGGCCCAAGCCCGGCTGCAGCTCGTGGCGCACGATCGGCAGGTAGGCGTCGAACAGGTCCTCGGCGTCGTCGATGCGGCCGGCCTTGAACAGGTCGAAGGTCTTCACCAGCGCCTCGGGGTAGGCGAAGCCGGTCATCGCGCCGTCCACGCCGCGCGCGAGCTCCTGCGGGTAGTGGATGCCGCCGTTGCCCACCAGGATCGATACGCGCCGCGCGCCGGCCCGCTCGGCGTCGCGCAGCTTGGTGATCTTGGCCAGGCCCGGCCAGTCCTCGTGCTTGACCATCACCAGGTTCGGGAAGTCCGCGATCATCGTCAGGATCACCGTCGGCGACATGAACACCGTGGTGGTCTGCGGATAGTCCTGCAGCACCCACGGGATGTCGCCGAGCCGCGCCGCGACCTGCTCGAAGTAGCCGTACACCTGCTCGTCGGAGCGCAGCCCCGGCACGGGCGCCACCATCACGCCGGCCGCACCCGCATCGACCACCCGGCGCGAGAACGAGGCCAGGTTGTCGAGGCCCGCGGCGCTCGCGCCGACGATGATCGGCACCCGGCCGCCGACCGCACGCAGCGCCGCGTCGACGAAGGCGGCGCTCTCCTCGCCCGACAGCTTGGGCGCCTCGCCCATGATGCCGAGGATGGTCATCCCGGTGACGCCTTGGTCGAGGTAGAACGACATCAGCGAGCGCGTCGACTCGAGGTCGAGCCCGCCCTGAGTGGTGAACGGGGTGGCCGAGATCACGTACATCCCGGCGGCGGTTTCGTCGAGTCTGCGGGCGGAGGTCATCGGCAGATTATCCACCGGCTGCCCGCCCCCGGCGCCATCGCGTGAACCGTTCGGCTCGGCTATCGTCGAGGCATGCCCCGAGCCGCTGCGCGCACCGCCGTCCCCGTCATCCTGCTGACCGGCTTCGAGCCCTTCGGCGGCGAATCCGTCAACCCGAGCTGGCTGATCGCGAGCACGCTCGACGGCGAGACCGTCGCCGGCGCGACCGTGCGCGCGGTGCGCCTGCCGACCGAGTTCCGCACCTCGCTGCGCGTGCTGCGCGCCGCGCTGCGTCGGAACGGGCCGCGGCTCGCGGTGTCGCTCGGGCAGGCGGGCGGACGCGCCGAGCTCTCGATCGAGCGCATCGCGATCAACATCGACGACGCGCGCATCCCGGACAACGCCGATGCCCGGCCGATCGACGAGCCGGTGGTGCGCGGCGGCCCGGCCGCGTACTTCAGCACGCTGCCGGTGAAGGCGATCGTCGCGGGCCTGACGGCGCGCGGTATCCCCACCGCGGTGTCGCAGACCGCGGGCACCTTCGTCTGCAATCACGTGTTCTACGGCCTGCAGCACGCGCTCGCCGGCACGCGCGTGCGCAGCGGCTTCGTGCACGTGCCCTACCTGCCCGAGCAGGCCGCGGTCTGGCCGGGCGCGCCGAGCCTGCCGCTGCCGACGATGGTGGACGGGGTGCGCGAGGTGCTGCGCATCGCGGCCACGCACACCGGGCCGGATCTGAAGGTGGGCGGCGGGGCGATCGACTAGGCCCCGCCCGCGGCGCCGCTCAGGTGCGGCGCGCGGCCCGCAGGCGATACAGCCCGTGCAGCCCGCTGACGATCAGGATCGGCCACAGGAAGGTCGCCACCAGCGCCCAGTACAGCCGTGCACCCGGCCCGCCCTTGTCGTCGGCGGGCGCCTGCGGCGGTCCCTCGCCGAACAGGTGCCGGTTCGAGTAAGTGACCAGGCCGAAGATCAGCCCGAAGACGAGGAACGAGGGGATGACGATGTGGGCCATGGCGGTTGTGCATTTTGTGTGACAAGACACGCTGTAATACCAGCTTGACGTTAGTTGGACAAGCGTGCATTCCGACGGACGAGACGTGTGTGCCGATTCCCCGAGCTCGGCACGCCCGCCGCCCGCCTGCCGCTTGTCGCGGCCCGGCCGCCCGGGTACGGTCGATCCGAGGCGAACGGAACGCGGACGGGCCATCCGGCCCGCGACGGACCGTGGCCCGGAGGAGACCCAGATGCCCCGCATCAACCACATCGCGCTCAAGGTCCCGGACCTGGCGCAGGCGAGCGCGCTCTACGAGGGCGTGTTCGGATTCCGCCACGTGTCGACGGTGAAGAACCCGGGGCGCACCTCGCGCCACCTGACCGACGGCTACCTGTTCCTCACGATGATCCAGTACGACAGCGAGGACTCGCCCGAGGCCGGGTTCGCCGGTGCCGGACCGTGCATCCACCACTTCGGGATCGTCGTCGACGACCCGGCCGCCTACGAGGCGAAGCTGCTCGAGGCGGGCTGCGAGGTGCTGTCGGGCAGCTCGGCGGCGCTGCCGGTGAAGTTCCGGCCGAGCCCGGGCGTGGTCGCCGAGCTGCTCGCCGACGACTCGATCCCGGTAGACGCGAAGGGGGCCGCGCGATGAGCCGCCGCGCGATCCTCTCGGCCGCCGCCGGCGCGCTGGCGGCGGCGACCTTCGGCCCGGCCTCGCGCGCCGTCGCGCAGGCGCGCTTCCCGAC
>JBIIPQ010000239.1:0-6649 GCA_044342535.1 Burkholderiaceae bacterium | reverse complement strand
CGACGGCATCGTCTACAACGTCGAGACGATCAAGAACGTCCTCGGCGACTACATCGAGAACCTGCACTTCGACGAGGCGTGGCTACCGCATGCCACCTTCCATCCGTTCTATCACGAGATGCACGCGATCGGGGAGAACCGTCCGCGCTCGCAGACTGCGATGGTCTTCTCCACGCAGTCGACGCACAAGCTGCTCGCGGGGCTGTCGCAGGCCTCGCAGATCCTCGTGCAGGAGGCGGTCGATCGCAAGCTCGATCGCTACCGCTTCAACGAGTCGTACCTGATGCACACCTCGACCTCGCCGCAGTACGCGATCATCGCGTCCTGCGACGTGGCTGCGGCGATGATGGAACAGCCGGGCGGGCGCGCACTCGTCGAGGAGTCGATCTCCGAGGCGCTCGATTTCCGCCGCGCGATGAAGAAGGTCGACGACGAGTTCGGCGAGTCATGGTGGTTCCGCGTCTGGGGGCCGGGCGGCTTCGATCACGTCGGCTCGGGACGCCGCGAGGAGTGGATCCTCAAGCCCACCGACGACTGGCACGGCTTCGACAAGGTCGCGCCGGGCTTCAACATGCTCGACCCGATCAAGGCCACGCTCGTCACCCCGGGCCTCGGACTCGACGGGCGCTTCTCGCAGTGGGGCATCCCGGCGTCGCTGGTCACCAAGTACCTGGCCGAGCACGGGGTCGTCGTCGAGAAGACCGGCCTGTACTCGTTCTTCGTGATGTTCACCATCGGCATCACCAAGGGCCGCTGGAACACGCTCGTGACCGAGCTGCAGCAGTTCAAGATGGACTACGACTCGAACCAGCCGCTGTGGCGGGTGATGCCCGAGTTCGTGGCTAAGTTTCCGATGTACGAGCGGGTAGGCCTGCGCGATCTCGCCCAGCAGATCCACGAGGAGTACCGGCGGCACGACGTCGCCCGCGTGACAACCGAGATGTACCTGTCGGTCATGGAGCCGGCGATGAAGCCGTCGGACGCCTACGAATGCCTCGCGCACCGCAAGGTCGAGCGCGTGCCGATCGACGAGCTCGAGGGGCGAATCACCACCATGCTCGTTACGCCCTATCCGCCGGGCATCCCGCTGCTGATTCCGGGCGAGCGCTTCAACAAGACGATCGTCGAGTACCTGAAGTTCGCGCGTTCGTTCAACGACCGGTTCCACGGATTCTCGACCGACGTGCATGGTCTCGTCGTCGAGACCGACCGCAACGGCAGCCGCTACTTCGTCGACTGCGTGAAGGTCTGAACGGCCCCGGGCCCAGGCCCGGGGCCGCAGCGCTCAGGGCTGCGGTCGGGTGTCGATCACCAGCCGCGTACCGGCCAGCCGGTCGTACAGCGTGCGGCGCTGACCGTCGAAGAGGGCCGAGAAGAACGGCACCGGCAGGAGCAGCAGCCACAGCGGGCTCGCGCCGAGGTAGACGATGCCCACCGGCAGCGCGAGCATCAGGCAGCACCCCGCGTAGCGCAGCAGGGCACGGGCGCGCGTCAACGGGCGGTCGTGCGCGTCGACCAGCCGCAGGCCGATCGTCTTCATCGGCAGCGTGCGGCGCCCCTCGCTCCAGAACCAGCCGAAGTAGACGCCTACGACACCGACCAGCCAGGCCCGGAAGGCCCAGTTCATCGGCCCCGGTTCTGCCCGGAACTGCAGCGGTGCGGAGAACAGGTAGGCGGCGAACACCAGCACCGCGAAGAGCACCACGCCCTCGTAGACGGCGCTCATCCAGCGACGCCACAGCCCGGCGGAGGGCAGGGGCTCGTCGAGTCCGGAGAGGGCGGGGGCCGACGCCACGCGTCAGCGTTTGGCGGGGGCCGGCCCGACCGTCGGGGCGACGCCACCGGTGGTGGTGGGGCTGCCATCGGTGCCGACCGCCACCGGCGCCCGTGCGGGCTGCCTGCGCGGCAACGGCTGCGCGGCCTCCTTGGCAAGACCCGTCTGTGCAGCCACGTGGCGGGCAGCCGTGTTGCTGGTGCCGACCGAGCCTAGGACCGAGCGTTGCTCGGGGGTCATCGACTGGTAGTTCTCCCACTCGGCCAGCAGATTCTCACGGCCGACCTTCTGGGCGAGGCGGTAGTTCGCGCGGGCGAGCCGGCGCTGGTCGGGCGTGAGGGCCGCCCACTCGGCGATCCGCTTCTCGACCCGCTTCTGCTCGTCGGCCTTCATCTTCGGGAAGCGGCGGGCCAGGTCGGACCAGGCCTGCTTCTCCGTGACGGGGAGCCCGTTCCACTGCTCGGAGAATGGCGCGAGCACCTGCTGCTGGACCGGCGTGAGGTCGGACCAGAGCGGCTGGACGAGCGGCAGCAACGAGGGGCGCAGACGGTCGGCGCTCGGAGGGTCGAGGCGCACGGGGACGGGCTTGGTCACCGGTGCGGCTGCCGCGGTCGCGCCTTCGGAGGGCGCCGAACCCACCTCGCCGCCGGCCGGCGTGCCGACCTGGGGGGCTTCACCGCCCGAGGTCACCGGCTGGTCCGCCGCACGCACCTGACCCGCGCCGAGCCACAGCACGGCAGCGAGCAGCAGGACGGTGGTTGCCGGGCGATGCGTCATTGGCGCGAGTTCTTGATGTAGACGCCGAAGCCCCGGTCGGCCAGCGCCGACAGCGGCACATCGTCGTCATCGGACAGAACGATCTCAGCGTCGATGTCGGCGGTGTCGGCGGCGCGCTGCGCGTCGTCCCAGGCAGCGATGCCGTAGAAGCCGACGATGATCAGCAGGATCGGCCCGAGTGTCGACAGGAGGCGCACCAGACCCGACGGGCGGTCGTCGCTCGGCATCGAGACCGTCGCCGCGCCGCCCGAAATCGAGGACACGGTCGGTGTTGCGGCAGCGGCGCGGGCGACCGCCGCGAGTCGCGCGCGCTCGAGGCGCTGCGTGACGCGGTATGGCAGGCGATCCGCCGACTCGTCAAGGGCCTGGCGGATCCGGGAGGCGAAGAGTTGTTCATTCATAGCGTAATCCCCTTGGCCTTCAATGCGGTGGCCAGGGTGTGGGTCGCACGGGAACAGTGCGTCTTGACGCTGCCTTCCGAGCATCCCATGGCCGCTGCGGTTTCCGCGACGTCCATCTCGTACCAGTAACGCATGACGAAGGCCTCCCGTTGACGGGTCGGTAGCTTCTGGACCTCGGCCTCGATCGCCTGGAGCACCTGGTCCCGCTCGACGATCTGTGCCGCGCTCTCGCCCACGCGGGTGTCCCCCTCGACCTCCAGCGACTCCAAGGGGTCGCTGTCGCTGTCGTCGTCGCTCGCGGGCCGCAGCGCCGAGAACAGGGTCGTCCAGGTGTTGCGGACCTTCTGCCGGCGGAAGTGGTCGTGGATGACGTTCTGGAGGATGCGCTGGAACAGGAGCGGCAACTCGGCCGCAGGCTTGTCCTCGTACTTCTCGGCGAGCTTGAACATCGCGTCCTGGACGACGTCCAGGGCCGAGTCATCGTCCCGGATGGCGTACACCGCCTGCTTGAACGCCCGGCGCTCGACCGATTCGAGGAATTCCGAGAGTTCCTGCCGTGACGCCATCGACCACGCTCTAGCCGGGAAAGCGGGGCATGCTAGCAGAGTCCGCGCCTTGACCGCCCCTGTTGCGGTGCAGTACCCTCATCGCATCCCAAGGCTCGATCGACGGCGCACTCGGCGCCGGCGGCGGAGTCTTTGTCTTTTTCGTTGTCGACTGACCCAGCGGCACCCGGACTGGCACGTATGCCGGAGCGACTCCACAAGAGCCGCGATGGCGTCCGATCAATCTCACAGGCCCCGCACCGAGGCCTGCGTCGAGGCGGCGATGAGGCTGCGTTGGCGCCGGCGGGTGGGTCCCCCTGGACCTTGAAAGGAACACATCTTGGAACTCACTGGCGCAGAGATCGTCGTGCGCTGCCTTCAGGAAGAAGGCGTCGAGCACCTGTTCGGATACCCGGGCGGAGCCGTCCTCTACATCTACGACGCGCTTTTCCAGCAGGAATCCGTCAAGCACATCCTCGTGCGGCACGAGCAGGCCGCGGTACACGCCGCGGACGCATATGCCCGCTCCACGGAGAAGGTCGGCGTCTGTCTGGTCACCAGCGGACCCGGCGTGACCAACGCCGTCACGGGCATCGCCACGGCGTACATGGATTCGATCCCGATGGTCGTGATATCGGGTCAGGTCCCGACGCACGCGATCGGCCAGGATGCCTTCCAGGAGTGCGACACGGTCGGCATCACTCGGCCCTGCGTGAAGCACAATTTCCTGGTCAAGGATATCAAGGACCTGGCGGCGACGATGAAGAAGGCCTTCGTCATCGCATCGACGGGCCGTCCGGGTCCGGTCCTGATCGACATTCCCAAGGACATCACGCGCGACAAGTGCCGCTTCGAGTACCCTAAGTCGGTGCCGATGCGCTCGTACAATCCGGTCGTCAAGGGTCACCAGGGCCAGATCCGCAAGGCGGTGCAGCTGCTGCTGCAAGCCGAGCGCCCGATGGTCTACACCGGCGGCGGCGTGATCTTGGCGAATGCCGCCCCCGAGCTCAATGCGCTGGTCGACGCGCTGGGCTTCCCGATCACCAACACGCTGATGGGCCTGGGCGGCTACCGCGCGAGCAGCGACCAGTTCGTGGGCATGCTCGGCATGCACGGCACGTACGAAGCCAACATGGCGATGCAGCACTGCGACGTGCTGCTCGCGGTGGGTGCGCGTTTCGACGACCGCGTGATCGGCAACCCGAAGCACTTCGCGCAGAACCCGCGCAAGATCATCCACATCGACATCGACCCGTCGTCGATCTCCAAGCGCGTGAAGGTCGACGTGCCGATCGTGGGCGACGTGCGCGAGTGCCTGATCGAGTTCTCCTCGCAGGTGCAGGCGGCGTTCGCCTCCGGCACGCGCACCCACAAGGGCTTGCAGGCGTGGTGGCAGCAGATCGACGAATGGCGCAAGAAGGACTGCCTGAAGTACGACCGCGCCAATCGTGAGGTCATCAAGCCGCAGTTCGTCGTCGAGAAGCTGTGGGAGATCACGCAGGGCGATGCGTTCATCACCTCGGACGTCGGCCAGCACCAGATGTGGGCCGCGCAGTTCTACCGCTTCGACGAGCCGCGTCGCTGGATCAACTCCGGCGGCCTCGGCACGATGGGCGTGGGCCTGCCCTACGCGATGGGCGTGCAGCTGGCGAATCCGGGCGCGCAGGTCGCCTGCATCACCGGCGAAGGCTCGATCCAGATGTGCATCCAGGAGCTGTCGACCTGCAAGCAGTACGACCTGCCGGTCAAGGTGATCAGTCTGAACAACCGCTATCTGGGCATGGTCCGGCAGTGGCAGGAGATCGAGTACGGCAGCCGGTACTCGTCGTCGTACATGGAGGCGCTGCCAGACTTCGTGCGGCTCGCCGAAGCGTACGGCCACGTCGGCATCCGGGTCGACCGACCGCAGGACGTCGAGCAGGCGCTGCGGGATGCCTTCGGAAAGTACAAGGACCGCACCGTGTTCGTCGATGTCATCACCGACCAGACAGAGAACGTCTGGCCGATGGTGCAGGGCGGCAAGGGGCTGACCGAGATGCTGCTCGGCTCAGAGGACCTGTGAGGCGCCCAAGATGAAGCACATCATTTCGATCCTCATCGAGAACGAGCCGGGCGCCCTGTCTCGCGTCGTCGGCCTGTTCTCCGCACGTGGCTACAACATCGAGACGCTCACGGTCGCCCCGACCGAGGACCGCTCGCTGTCCCGGATGACCATCGTCACCAGCGGATCCGACGACGTCATCGAGCAGATCACCAAGCATCTGAACCGGCTGATCGACGTGGTCAAGGTCGTCGACCTGATCGAGACGCCGTACATCGAGCGCGAGCTCATGCTCATCAAGGTGCGCGCGGTCGGCAAGGAGCGCGAGGAGATGAAACGGATGGCGGACATCTTCCGCGGCCGGGTCATCGACGTCACCGACAAGAGCTATACGATCGAGCTGACCGGTGACGGCATCAAGCTCGACGCCTTCATCGACGCGCTCGATTCGACCGCGATTCTCGAGACCGTCCGCACGGGCGCCTCGGGCATCGCACGGGGCGAGCGCATCCTGAAGGCCTGACGCGCCGGATCCCCGGCGCACCCACGCATCCAACGAGAGGGAAGGGACCCCATGAAGGTTTACTACGACAAGGACTGTGACCTGAAGCTCATCAAGGGCAAGAAGGTCGCGATCATCGGTTACGGGTCGCAGGGCCATGCCCACGCGCAGAACCTCAACGACTCCGGCTGCAAGGTCGTCGTCGGCGTCCGCAAGGGCGGCCCGTCCTGGGACAAGGTCAAGAAGGCCGGCCTCAAGGCGCAGGAAATCGGCGACGCCGTCAAGGGCGCCGATTTCGTCATGATGCTGATGCCCGACGAGCACATCGCCGCGACCTACAAGTCCGACATCGAGCCGAACATCAAGCAGGGCGCCACGCTGGCCTTCGCGCACGGCTTCAACGTCCACTACGGCCAGGTCATGCCGCGCGAGGACCTCGATGTCGTGATGGTCGCACCGAAGGCGCCCGGTCACACCGTGCGTTCGACCTACGCGCAGGGCGGCGGCGTGCCGATGCTGGTGGCGCTGCATGCCGACAAGAGCGGCTCGGCGCGCGACCTCGCGCTGTCGTACGCCTGCGCGATCGGTGGCGGTCGGGCCGGCATCATC
>JBIIPQ010000047.1:0-19050 GCA_044342535.1 Burkholderiaceae bacterium | reverse complement strand
CTGCCGGACACGCTGGGCGCGGACATGCACGGCTACAACACGACAGTGGCCGCCCCCCCGGGCACGCCCGAGGTCCATCCGGACGAGGGCGACCACCTGTTCGCGGGGGCGGTCCGCTTCAGCCTGGTCTCGGCGATGACGAGCATGCTGGCACTCGGACTGCCGCTCTCGCACGTGGTCGCCATGGTGACCCGCAACGCGGCGAGGATGGTCGGCCGCGAGAGCGAGCTGGGTACGCTGAAGGTCGGCGGCGTGGCCGATGTCACCGTGCTGGCAGACGAGACCGGGCGCTGGGCGCTGCGCGACAACGAGGGCACGCAGCTCGTCGCCGAACGGCTGCTGCGCCCGCTGTTCTGCCTGCGGGCGGGCGTGCGCTTCGACGCCGGCGCCTCGATCCTGCCCCTGCCGCAGGCCGCCTGATGTCGCAGGCCGCCTCGATGGCACCGGCGCGACCGGGCGCCGCGCTCAGGACCCGCTCAGGCGGGCGGCAGCCACAGCCTCAGGGCGACCCGCTCGGCGTCGGTGAGCGCGTCGACGTCGACGCCGTCGAGACGCTCCCAGATCAGGCGGCCGTAGAGCGCCCCGAGCGTGGCCACCTCCAGCGTCAGTGACGACTCGGCGCCGCTGGCGGGCTGTGCCGCACGGGCACGGTTGATCGCGGCCTCGAGTTCGGCGATCGAGATGCGACGGAGGCTCACGACGCGAAGACGCGGGGCGTGGGAGGGGCCATCGGTCGACGGTAGCACACCGGTCGTAGGCATTTCCGTGACGTCCGGCCGCCGTCGTGAACCCCGAACCGGTCTCGACCGTTAATGTCCTCATCATGACCGCGTTCGACAGCCTGCACGGTACCCTCGTCGCCGCTGACCCCTCCGAGCCGGCCTCCTCCCGCCCGCTCACCGACTGGGTCTTCGGCTACGGCTCGCTCATCTGGGATCCGGGGTTCGAGTTCCACGAAGCCGGCCTCGCGCAGGTCCACGGCTACCACCGGACCTTCTGCATCCGCTCGACCCGCTACCGCGGCACCCCCGAGCAGCCCGGTGTGGTGCTCGGACTCGACCGGGGCGGCTCGTGCATCGGCATGGCGTTCCGGCTGCGGCCCGAGTCGCGCCGCGCCGCGGTCGATGCCCTGTACGAACGCGAGATGACCGGCGGCGTCTACGTTGCCCGGCAGCTGTCGGCCATCCTTGTGGACGGTCGACGTGTGCATGCGCTCGCTTTCGTCGCAAACCGCTCCAGTACGTCCTACGAACGTCTGAATGACGACGAGATCGTCCGCCGCCTGAGCGCCTGCTGCGGCCAGCGCGGACGCAACCGCGAGTACGCGATCCGCACCTGGCACAGCCTCGCGGCGCACGGCGTGCACTGCCCCCACCTGGGCACGGTCGGCCGCCGCCTGCTCGAGACCGGCTGCGACTGAGCACGGCGGGCGCCGCCCTCCCGCGGGCGCCGTGATGGAATCGGGACACGATCGCACCCCGTGCGAGACCTGGGTCCATCGTGCCGTGATCTCGGCTGCGCACACTCGTGACCGGGTTCTCTCCACAGCTCCATGACACCCTCTGCTGGAGCCTTGGGCCGGTCGTCTCGGACCGGCCCTTTTCTTTTCCGGGCTCCGTCACAGCCCGGTCACCGCGTGTCGGCCCGACCGGCAGGCCTGTGATGCGGGCGGACCGACGTCCGATAATCCGGGCAGAGGCCGGCTTCCCCGAACCGGCGCCGCAGACCCCGACCCATCCGCTCATGCGCCCCCGCCCCTGCCGCCTGCACGGCCCGCGCACCGATGCCCGAACCGGGCACCGCCCGACGTGGCGCGGGTCCATGAACCGATGACCCCCCAGCTCGCCGCCCGGCTGGCGCGTCACCTCGGCACGCCCGACCGCACCGCGCTCGACGCCGCCCTCGCCGCCTGCGAGGCCGCCGCCGCTCGCGAGTCGGGGCCGCTGGCCGGGGTGCTCGGCGGGCTGCGCGGGCTGCTCGACGAGCTCGCCGCCGACGTGCCCGACACGGCCGACGCCCAGCGCCGCGCCGACCTGCAGCGCGACCTGGAGTCGCAGAAGTTCGCGCTCGACCAGCACGCCATCGTCAGCGTCACCGACACCACCGGGCGGATCCTCGACGCCAACGCGAAGTTCTGCGCGCTGACCGGCTACACGCTCGACGAGCTGATCGGAGCGAACCACCGGATCGTCAGCAGCGGCTTACATCCACCCGGATTCTTCGCGGCCATGTGGCAAACCATCGGCGCGGGCGAGGTCTGGCACGGCGAGATCTGCAACCGCTCGAAGGACGGCTCGCTGCACTGGGTCGACGCGTCGATCGTCCCGATGGCCGGCGCCGACGGGAGACCCGAGCGCTTCGTCGCGATCCGCACCGACATCACCGAGAGGAAGCGCGCCGAGGCGGCGCTGCGCAAGCAGCTGCACTTCCGCGCCGAGCTGCTCGACGCGATCCCGGTGGCGATCTACTACAAGGACGCGCGCGGCCGCTTCCTCGGCATGAACCGCGCGCTGGAATGGCTGTTCGACATCGACCGGCACACGGCGGTCGGACGGACCTCGGCGGAGGTGTTCTCCGACGGCTATGCCGACGTGCACATCGAGCGCGACCGCGAGGTGCTGACACGGCCGACGCGCCAGTCGTACGAGATGGAGATGCCGCTGTCCGACGGCACGCCGCGCACGCTGTACTACAGCAAGGCGTCGATGACCGATTCCACTGGCTCGGTGACCGGCATGATCGGCGTGATCTTCGACACCACCGAGCGCAAGTCGCTCGAGCGGCGGCTCGGCGAAGCGAAGGACGCGGCCGAGGCCGCGAGCCTCGCCAAGAGCCAGTTCCTCGCGAACATGAGCCACGAGATCCGCACGCCGATGAACGGGATCATCGGCATGACCGAGCTGGTGCTCGACACCGCGCTCACGCAGCACCAGCGCGACTACCTCGAGACGGTGCGGCAGTCGGCCGACGCCCTGATGGAGATCATCAACGACCTGCTCGACCTGTCCAAGATCGAGGCCGGGCACATGGAGCTGGAGTCGATCGACTTCGAGCCGCGCGCGCTGCTCGAACACCTGTGCCGGCCGATCGCACTGTCCGCGCAGCGCAAGTCGCTCGCCTTCGCGCTCGAACTCGGCGCGGGCGTGCCCGCCCTCGCCCGGGGCGACCCCGGGCGGCTGCGGCAGGTGCTGGTCAATCTGCTGGGCAACGCGGTGAAGTTCACGCAGCGCGGCGCGGTGACGCTGACGGTCGACGCGCGGACCGGCTCGACCGCGGGCGACGCGCCCTCGATCGTGCTCGACTGCGAGGTCGGCGACACCGGCGTCGGCATCCCCGCCGACAAGCAGGAGCTGGTGTTCGATGCGTTCGCCCAAGCGGACAGCTCGACCACGCGCCGATTCGGCGGCACCGGGCTGGGTCTGGCGATCACGCGGCGCCTGGTCGAGGCCATGGGCGGCTCGATCTCGGTGAGCAGCGCGCCCGGACTCGGCAGCCGGTTCCGCTTCACGGTCGCGCTGCGGCTGGCGTCCGAAGCCACCGCAACGCCCGGCTCGCCCGAGGCGGGCGCCGTTCCCGTTCTCGTGCCCGCTGGCGCGGCAGGTGGCGCGGCAGGTGGCGCGGCAGGTGGCGCGGCAGCGGCCACCGACGCGCACGACCCGGCCTCGGATCGACCGCTGCGCGTGCTGCTCGCCGAGGACAACGTCGTCAACCAGCAGCTGGCCCTGCTGATGCTGCGGAAGCTCGGCCACGAGGTGGTCGTGGCCGCCGACGGACGCCAGGCCTGCGAGCAGGTGGCGCAGAGCGACTTCGACCTGGTGCTGATGGACATGCAGATGCCCGAGATGGACGGCATCGAGGCCACCCGCTGCATCCGCGACGCCGGCCACCGGCTGCCGATCGTCGCGATGACCGCGAACGCGATGGACGCCGACCGCGCCCGCTGCATCGCGGCCGGCATGAACGGCTTCCTCGCGAAGCCGGTGCGCGCCCCGGCGCTCGCCGACGCGATCCGGGCGATCGCCCCGCTGCGCGAGGCGCCGGCGGGCTGAGGCCGGCCCGGTAGAATCCGGGCCATGAAGACATGGCGCCGGATCGGCGCGGTTCTGGTGGTACTCGCCGTCGCGGGCGGACTCGCCTGGCGTGCGTGGCGCCCGGAGCCGGTCGCGCTCGTCGCGGTCGCCGAAGCGCCCCTCGTGCAGACCCTGGTGTTCTCCGGACGCGTGGCCGCGCCCGTGCGCGTGGACCTCGGCGCGACGGTCACCGCGCGCGTGGCCGAGGTCGCGGTCCGCGAGGGCGACTCGGTGCGCATGGGCGATGCGCTCGCACGGCTCGAGTCCGCGGAGCTGCAGGCCCAGCTGGCCCAGGCGCAGGCCACGCTGCGGCTCGCCGAGGCCCGGGTGGTCGGCCAGCGCGAGGTCGGCGTGCCGACCGCCGATGCGGCGCTGGAATCCGCGCGTGCCACGCTCGAAGCGGCGCAGCGCGAGTCCCGCCGCAGCCGCGAGCTGTTCGACCGCGGCTACGTGTCGCAGGCCCGGATCGACGAGACCGACCGTGCGGTGCGCATCGCGCAGGCACAGATCGCAGCCGCCGGCGCCTCCGCGCGGGCCAACGCGGGCCGCGGCACCGAGGTCGAGCAGGCGCGCCTGCGGGTCGACGAGGCGCGGGCCGCGGCAACGCTCGCCCAGGCCCGGCTCGCGCAGACACGGATCGTCGCGCCCGCCGACGGGCGCATCGTGACGCGGCTGGTCGAGCCCGGGCAGATCGTGCAGCCCGGCCGCACGCTGTTCGCATTCGCCGCCACCGGGGCCACGCAGCTCGTCGGCCAGGCGGACGAGAAGTTCCTCTCGCAGCTGGCCGTCGGACAGCTCGCGCGGGTCGTCGCCGACGCCTTCCCGCAGCAGCCGTTCGAGGCGCGGGTGCTGCGCATCGCGCCCGGTGTCGATGCGCAACGCGGCACGGTCGAGGTGAAGTTCGAGGTCGCGGCGCCCCCGCCCTTCCTGCGCGAGGACATGACGCTGTCGATGCAGGTCGCCACCGGACGGCGCGAGCGCGCGCTCACGCTGCCGGCGGCGGCGGTGATCGGCGCGGGCGTGGACGGACGGGTGCGGCGGCTGGCGGACGGCCGCGTGCTCGAGCAGTCGGTCCGGGTGGGGCTGCGCACGCTCGATCGCGCCGAGATCGCCGACGGGCTGGCGGTCGGCGACACGGTGCTGGCCGATCCGCTCGCCGTCGCGCCCGGGGCACGGGCGCGGGCGGCCCGCGACGGCGAGACGGCCGCGAACCGCGCGGCCCCGGCGACGGGCACCGCCGTCGTCGGCGGCCGCTGAACGCCGGGCCCCGGACGTGGGCTTCGCCTGGCGCATCGCGGTCCGCTTCCTCGTCGAAGGGAAGATGCAGACGCTGCTGCTGATCTTCGGCGTGGCGATGGGCGTGGCGGTCGTCACCTACATCACCGCGCTGATCGACGGCCTGCAGGGCAACACCATCCGCCGCACGCTCGGCGTGCAGCCGCACCTCACGATCCGTCCGGTGAAGGACGTGCCGCTCGCCGGGCGGCTCGCCACGCCGGGCGTCGACGCCGCCGCGCAGGAGCAGCCGCGCGCGCAGCGCACCCGCTCGATCGAGAACTGGATGCCGCTGGCGCGCTCGCTCGAGGACGCGTCCGGCGTCGTGGCGGTCTCGCCGATGGCCGGCGGCACCGCGATCGCGCTGCGCGGCGAGGGCAGCCGCGCGGTCGCCATCGTCGGCGTCGAGCTCGAGCGCTACGACCGGATCGCCGGGCTGTCCGGGAAGATCGTCGAGGGCACGGCGCGCCTCGGCCCCGGCGAGGCGATCGTCGGGCGCGAACTCGCCGAGGACCTCGGGGTGCGGCTCGGCGACCGGTTCTCGCTGTCGATCTCGCGCGACACCACCGAGTCGCTGCGTGCGGTCGCGATCTTCGACGTCGGCGTGCGCGACGTGAACCGGCGCAACGTCTACCTGCCGCTGCGAACCGCGCAGAGCCTGCTCGGCATCCCGGGCGGCGTCACGCAGCTCGACCTGACGGTGACCGAGGTCTTCGACGCCGAGCGCATCGCTGGCCGGCTGCGGGCCCGCCTGCCCTACGAGATCGAGAGCTGGATGCAGACCAACAGCCAGCTGCTGTCGGCACTCGATGCGCAGACGCTGTCGACGCGGCTGATCCGCGGCGTGGTGATGCTGGTGGTGGTGCTCGGCATCGCGAGCGTGCTGGTGGTGTCGGTCGTGCAGAAGCGCAAGGAGATCGGGATCCTGCGCGCGATGGGCGCCTCGCGCGCGCAGATGACGCGGGTGTTCCTGCTGCAGGGCGCGCTGGTGAGCGCGGCGGGCTCGGTGCTCGGCGCCGCGATCGCCTGGGCGATGGTCGCCGCGTTCACCGCGCTGGTGAAGGGCGCCGACGGCCGGCCGCTGTTCCCGATCGTGCTCGACTTCGAGACCTTCGCCTGGGTCGCGGCGGGGGCCACGCTCGCGGGCGTGCTGGCGGCGGTCGCGCCCGCACGGCGCGCCGCGGCGCTCGACCCCGCGCAGGCGATCCGGCTGTGAGCGCCCCGGCCCCGGCCCGGGCCGCCGCCGCGACGGGCGCACGAGGCGACACGCCGATCGTCGCGATGAGCGCGGTGCACAAGTCCTACGACATCGGCACGCCGATCGAGGCCGAGGTGCTGCACGGCATCGACCTCGTGCTCGCCCGCGGCGAGTTCGCCGCGATGATCGGCCCCTCGGGCTCGGGCAAGAGCACGCTGCTGACGCTGATCGGGCTGCTCGAGCGGCCGACCTCGGGCGAGTACCGGCTGCTGGGCCGGCGCATCGACACCCTCGACGACGACGCGCTCACGCGCGCGCGGCTCGACACCCTCGGCTTCGTGTTCCAGTTCCATCACCTGATTCCCGCATTCGACGCGCTGGAGAACGTCGCGATGCCCGCGCTGATCCGCGACGGGCGCATCGACGCGGCGGCCCGGGCCCGTGCGGACGCGCTGCTCGAGGCGGTCGGCCTGGCGGACGCGCGGCATCGCAAGCCCTCGCAGCTCTCGGGCGGCATGCAGCAGCGGGTGGCGATCGCACGGGCGCTGATGCACGACCCGCCGCTGGTGCTGGCCGACGAGCCGACCGGCAACCTCGACACCGCGTCGTCGACCGCGGTGTTCGAGCTGATGCGGCGCTTCAACCGCGAGTCGGGCACCGCGTTCCTGATCGTCACCCACGATCCGCGGATCGCCGACCGCTGCGACCGGGTGATCGAACTGGTGGACGGGCGTCTGGCCCGCTGAGCGATCCGGGCGGCCGCGTCGCCCGGCGCGGGCTGTCGCGGACAGTCGCGTTCCGGGCCTCGGCCCCGGGCCCCACGGTGCAGCTCCGGGGCCCGTATGATCCGGCGACCCGCCCGCCGCCGCCGATGTCCGCCACCGCCCCCCCGACCCTCGAACGCCCCGCCGGCCCGGCGCCGTCGCCGGCGCGCGTGCTCGCCGACTTCGGGGCGGTCTACGGCGTCAACGGGCTGATCGGCTTCATCTTCGCCGCCTCGGGACCGGTCGCGGTGATCCTGAGCGCGGGCCAGCTCGGCGGCCTGGGGGCGGCCGAGCTCGCGTCCTGGCTGTTCGGCGTGTTCTTCGTCAACGGGCTGCTGACCATCGCGCTGTCGTGGCGCTACCGCACGCCGCTGGTGTGCTTCTGGACGATCCCGGGCACGGTGCTGGTGGGCCCCGCGCTCGGCCACGCCAGCCATGCCGAGGTGCTCGGCGCGTTCGTCGCCACCGGGGTGCTGATGGCGGCGCTCGGGCTGTCGGGCTGGGTGCGCCGCGGGCTGGCCGCGGTGCCGATGCCGCTGGTGATGGCGATGGTCGCGGGCGTGTTCCTGCGCTTCGGCCTGGACCTGGTGCGCGCGGTCCACCAGGACCTCGCGGTCGCCGGCCCGATGGTGCTCGCCTTCGTGCTGCTCACCGCGTTCCCGCGGGCCGCACGCGCGATGCCGCCGATGATCGGCACGCTGCTGGTGGGCGCGCTCGCGGTCGCGCTGGTGGGCCGGGTGAGCTGGCCGGACTCGGCGAGCCTGGCGATCGTGCCGCCCACGCTCTTCGTGCCGGCGTTCTCGTGGCCGGTGATGCTCGAGCTGGTCGTGCCGCTGGCGATCACCGTGCTGGTCGTGCAGAACGGCCAGGGCTTCGCGGTGCTCAAGGCCGCCGGCCACGAGCCGCCGGTCAATGTCGTCACGCTCGCCTGCGGCCTGGTGTCGATCGGCGTGGCCTTCGTGGGCGCGGTGTCCTCGTGCCTGACCGGCCCGACCAACGCGCTGGTGGCCTCGTCGGGCGAGCGCCCGCGCCACTACACCGGCGCGATCGTGGTCGGTCTGCTGGCGCTGGCCTTCGGCCTGGCCTCGGCCGGCGTGACCGCGGTGATGCTCGCGCTGCCCAAGGCCTTCATCGCGACGCTCGCGGGCCTGGCGATGCTGCGCGTGCTGCACGGCGCCTTCGCCACCGCGTTCCGCGACCGGTTCCCGCTCGGCGCGCTCGCCACCTTCCTCGTGACCGTGGCCGACCTGCCGATCGCCGGCATCGGCGCGCCGTTCTGGGGGCTGGTGATCGGCTTCGCGGTGTCGTGGGCGCTCGAGCGCGGCGACCTGGCTGCGGTGGCGGGCGGGCCGAAGTGAAGCGGTCGGCGTCGCGCGTGCCACGGCCGCACATGGACGCCCTTGAAGCGTCCGCGCCGCGTCCCCACCTCTGACGGCATCGACGGATACGGCCCGCATCCGGCCCCACCGTCTCCGGAGCCCCGATGACCGACACCGCCGACACCCCCGACACGCTGAACGCCGTCTGCCCGCACTGCGAGGCGGTCAACCGCATCCCGGCCGCCCGCCGCCACGAGCATCCGGATTGCGGGCGCTGCGGTCGGGCGCTCTTTCCCGGCACGTCGGTGGCGCTGGCCACCGCCGCCTGGGACCGCTTCACCGAACGCAACGACCTGCCGGTGGTGGTCGACTTCTGGGCGAAGTGGTGCGGCCCCTGCCGCGCGATGGCACCGCAGTTCGAGCAGGCCGCGCAGCGGCTCGCCGGCCGCGTGCAGTTCGCCAAGGTCGACACCGACGCGGAGCCCGAGCTCGCCGGGCGCTTCGGCATCCGCAGCATCCCGACCCTGGTGCTGATGCAGGGCGGGCGCGAGCTGCGGCGCGCGAGCGGCGCGATGAGCGCGGCCCAGCTCGAACGCTGGATCGAGGCGGGCTGAGCGTCCCGCGCACGCGCCGGGCCCGACGCGCACGACCGGCCCGTCCGATCCGAACGGCTTAGGCGCGCCGGGTGACCCCGTGCCTGCAAGCGGTCGGTGGGCTCGGACCCAGGCCGTTGTGGGGTACAGTCGCGAGCGAACGATTCCGGCCTGCGCCTTAGTGATGACCGACCCGACCGCACGCCCCCCCGAGCCTCCCGCATCCCCGACGCCCGCCCCGGACGCCGTCGGGCGTCCCGCGACGTCGGCGCTCCAGCTGTCGCTGGCGGCCCCCGAGCTCACGCGCACGGTGCTGGCGATCATCTTCCTGATCGCGATGATCGGCGGCAGCTTCTGGGTGATGCAGCCCTTCATCCCCGCGCTGATCTGGGCGACGACCATCGTCATCGCGACCTGGCCGCTGATGATCGCCGCGCAGCGCCTGCTGTGGGGACGGCGCAGCCTCGCGGTCGCGCTGATGACCACCGCCCTGCTGCTGCTGTTCTTCGTGCCGCTGTCGGTGGCGATCTTCACCGTGGTCGACAACGTCGACACGATGGCGGGCTGGTTCAACGCGGTGGCGCGCTACCGCTTCGGCGAGCCGCCCGCCTGGGTGGCCAGCCTGCCGATGGTCGGCCCGCGCGCCGCGGCCTACTGGCGCGAGCTGGCCGAGAGCGGTGCCGGGCCGCTGTTCGCCAAGGTCGCGCCCTACGCCGGCACCTTCGCGTCGAGGGTGCTGCGCGAGGCCGGCGTCATCGGCGCGATCGGCCTGCAGCTGATGCTGACCGTCGCGATCTCCGCCATCCTCTACGCGACCGGCGAGACCGCCGGCCAGGCGGTGCTGCGCTTCGCGCGGCGTCTGGCCGGCCACCGCGGCGAGGACACCGCGCTGCTCGCGGCCGCATCGATCCGCGGCGTCGCGCTCGGCGTCGTGGTGACTGCAGTGGCGCAGTCGGTGCTCGGCGGCATCGGGCTGGCGGTGGTCGGCGTGCCGGCGGTGGCGCTGCTCACCGCGGTGATGTTCCTGCTCGCCATCGCGCAGGTCGGCGTGATCCCGGTGCTCGCGCCCGCGGTCGTCTGGCTGTTCTGGAGCGGCGACACCGGCTGGGCGATCGTGCTGGCGATCTGGACGGCCTTCGTCGGGACGATGGACAACTTCCTGCGCCCCTGGCTCATCAAGAGGGGCGCCAACCTGCCGATGCTGCTGATCTTCGCCGGCGTGGTCGGCGGGCTGATCGCCTTCGGGCTGGTGGGCATCTTCATCGGTCCGGTGGTGCTGGCGGTCACCTACACGCTGCTCGGTGCCTGGATGGACGAGCGGCCCGGCCGCTCCCGGACGCCGCCCGGAGCCTGAGCGGTGGCGGTGCGCCTCGAGTTCATCGACGTGCTGGTGCCGGTGCACGTGATCGAGGAGAAGTATCCGGGGGGCTTCGCGCAGTGCCTGGCCGACCACCGCCCGCTGATCGGCCGGCGCATGTGGCACGACGGCCGACTGCTGCGCGACGGCGCGCTCGACCCGGCCAGAGCGCGCGCGCTGGTCGAGGGCTGGCAGGCGCTCGGCATCGAGCCGCTGCAGTGGGTCAACAAGCGGCTCGCCTGGAAGGACGTCTGCGTCGTCGACACGACCGCGGGCGGCCCGACCGTGGTGTGCGACTGGCTCGAGTGGGATCCGAAGCGGCGCGTCGCCTGGCTGCGCGGCGAAACGCGGGGCGAGGCGGTCGGACGCTGGTGAGCGGCGGCACGACCCGCCGGGGCCCGCCCTACACCCCGAGTGCCGCCCGCAGCGCCTTCGCCGAGCGTACGCTCGCGACGATCGCGAGCTTCATCGTCGCGCGCGTGGCACCGACGAAGAGCTTCCTCACCGTGCGCTCGTCGAGGGACTCGAAGTCGACCTCGCTCAGCACGACCGCCGGCGCGGCCTGTCCCTTGAAGCGGTAGACCGACTCGACCAGCAGCTCGCCGTCGGTGAAGACCGGCTGCGCGAGCAGGTCGTAGCGGCCGGTGAAGCGGCGGATCGGGTGGGGCCCGAGCGCGTCGAGGCCGAGCAGCGCCGAGCCCTCGCGGCCGCGGAAGCTGATCACCGCGATGTCGTGGCGCCGGAAGCCCTCCGACAGGCACTTGCGGATCGCCTCCTTGGTGCCGGCCATCAGGCCCTCGGTGTCGGTGTACTCGATCAGCTCGAGGCCGGCGCCGGCGAACGGGCCCGCAGCCTCGATCTCGACGTCGGGCGGCAGGATGGCGGACAGCAGCTTCACCACGTCGCGCGGACTGCGGTAGTTGGCGCGCGCGTGCAGCGTCACCCAGCCGGGCAGCGGCGCGGGCTCGCGCTGGTAGAGCGCCTGCATCGCGTCCTCCAGCCAGATCACGCGCGCATCGGGCTTGGCGTGGCGCAGCACCTGGTCGCGCCAGGCCGCCGGGAAGTCCTGGCCCTCGTCGACGACGACGGTGTCGAAGCGCCAGCGTACGTCGACCGGCACCTGCGCGGCCTCGCGCTCGAGCCGCTCGAAGCCGTCGGGCGCCGACAGGTCGACCGAGCGGCCGGCGTCGCGCAGCATCCGCTGGCACAGCGTGTGGAAGGTGCAGACCTCGCCGCCCGGGGGCACGATCGCGGCGAAGTGGTCGGCCAGCGGGCGGTTGTAGCAGACGTAGAGCGGGCGCGCGCCGCGGGCGATCGCGTCGCGGTGCTCGGCGAGCGCGAGCTGCGTCTTGCCCGAGCCGGCGGTGCCATCCACGTGCAGCCGGAACGGCGTGAACTCGAGCTGGCGCGCCCAGTGCGCGAGGCCGCCGGAGATCCGCGTGACCAGCGCCTGCGCCTGGCCGACCAGCGCATTGACGTCGGTCTCGAGCTCGATGACGTCGCGAAAGAACCGGTCGACCTGCTGCCAGGCCGGCGCGTTCGTGCCCGAGGGGCCGACGCGTCCCGGCGGCAGCACCTCGCGGATCACCGGCACCAGCCGGTCGCGGCGCGAGGCGTCGACCAGCCGGTCGGCCGACAGGCCGGCGGTCTCGATGCGGCGCACCGTGTAGTCGGGGCAGTAGAGCAGGTACTCGACGCGGATCGACTCGCAGCCGGGGCGGCGCGCGAGCTTGTCGCGCAGCGTGGTGACGGTCCGCGCGATCTGCACCGGCACGTTGCGGATGCGGCCGCGCTCGCGCTTGAGGAGCCCGTCGCCCCCCTCCTCGAGGAAGCCGGTCTTCTGCTCGACGAGCAGCACGTCGCCGTGCCGGTTCACGACGACGAAGTCGATCTCGCCGTAGACCGAGAAGCCGCGCTCGACGGTGGTCCAGTGGACCGCGTGATAGACGGTGTAGTCGTCGGGCAGGCCGCGGGCGAACAGCTCGAGCGTCTCGCGGTGCCGCTGCGCGGACGCGGGCAGCGCCGCGGTCGTGGAGTCGCTGTCGGCCAGTTCACGCCAGCCGTCGGGAATGATGCGCGCCATCGCCCGATTCTAGCGGTGAAGGCCACGGCGCCGGCCACGCGGCGCCACGGCTCAGCCGCCGAGCGCCCGGATCGTCGCGACCATCGCCGCGCCGAGCGCGACCATCGCGAGGCCGGTGCGCGCCGCGCCCCAGCCCGCGTACCGGCCGAGCACGGCTCCCGCGCCGAACAGCAGCGCGATCGCGAGCGCGTTCGAGAGCCGCAGCGCCGTCGCGGTGTCGGCGAGCAGCACGAAGGGCAGCACCACCGGGAAGGTGGCCGCCACCACCAGGCTGAACACGCCGAGCGCGGCGCGCAGCTCGTCGCGCAGCGCAGCGCGCGGGTCGGGCACCGGTGCGGGGCTGCGGGCCATCGCCCGCAGGCGCTCGAGCGCGGCCGCTGGCAGCGCGGCCGCGAGCCGCCCGGGCATCGCCTCGGCGAGCACGGCACGCGCCTCGTCGGCGTCGCCGGCCCGCGCGAAGCGTTCCGCGAGCGCCGCGCGATGGCCGCGGGCCACCCGCGCGCGCACCACGAACATCACCGCGTCGACCAGCCCCCAGGCAAGGTTGCAGCCCAAGGCCGAGGCCAGCATCGTCCGGATCTCGTCGCGGCCCGCGGACGCGATGCTGAGCGCGCCGGTGAAGCTCAGCGACATCAGCAGCCCGAAGACGACCTCGGAGGCGCGATCGATCGGATCGAGGACGACGGCAGGTCGCACGTCCGCGTCCGGCTCCGCGGCGTCGCGCATCAGAGCAGCACCCAGCGCACGGAGAGCTGCCCGCGCACGGTCGACGCCCGCGCGCCGTCGACCGCGGCCGCCTCGCCCCACTGCAGCTCGGCCCCGGCGAACACCGTCGGTGCGATCCGCCAGACCAGGTTGGCGCTCGCATAGGTCAGCGCGCGCAGCGCGTCCGCAGCCCGCGGCGACGCATCGCCGTCGATCCGCAGCCGGCTCGCACCGAAGGTGCTCGCGAGGCCGTCGGCCCATGCGCGGCGGTAGTAGAGCGTCGTCCCCGCGAGGGTGATCGGCACCACGCGCAGGTCGGTGCCGAGCGCAGCGCCCGTCGCCGACACGCCGTCGTTGAAGTAGCGGCCGATGCCCTCGCCCCGCACCCATTGGACCGACAGCGTGTCCTCCCCGAAGGTCGGCACGCTCGCCGACAGCGACACCCCCTGCCCCGCGACGCGGCGGCCGGCGCTGGCGGTCGGCGCGCTGGCCGGGCCGGTCTGCGCGTCGACGTCGAGGCGGCGCGACAGCACCGCGAGCTGCGCGTGCGCGCGCTCGCCCTCGATGCGCAGCCGCGCGGCGAGATCGGGGCGCGCCGCGCGGCTGCCCACGCGTAACTGCTCGTCGAGCTCGGCGCGCGCGTCGGCCTGCGCCTCCTCGACGGACGCGTCGAGCCGCACCGGTCCGCCGAGCGGCAGCGACACGCGCGCGAGCCACTGCCGCACGAAGGCCATGCCGCTCGGGCCGTTGTAGTCGAGCGTGGTGGGCAGCACCGCATCGTCCATGAAGGTCGAATAGGTCTTGCCGATCAGCAGCGTGTCGCCCCAGCGGACCCAGGCCTGGATGAGCTGCGGGCGCGTCGTGCCGTCCGGGCCGAAGAGGTTCGCCTGCAGGCGCGTCCAGACGAACGGGCCGCCCTCGAGCGGCGTGCGCGAGACCCAGTCGAGCTGCGAGCTGCGGACCGACAGGCGCTGCGCGGACGGCGCGGCACCGAAGGGCGTCGACGAGACGATCAGCGTGTCCTGCTCGTCGCCGTCCTGGCGGCGGCGCGCGGCGATCGCGTCGGCCTGCAGCGTGGCGCCGACGAGGTACTGCGTGCCGCCGGGCAGCGTGTGCGACCGCGCCTCCAGGCGCTCGCGCAAGGTGAGCTCGGCGGCGCTGCCGGTCGCCATGGGTGCGGGTGCGGCGGGTGCAGCCGATGCGGCCCGCCCTGCGAGGACCGCGACGATCGCAGCGGCCCCCAGCACGAAGGCTCGGGACGCAGGCAGGGGGCTCGGCTTCGGACGCGGCATCGGGCGACGGCTCCGGGTGCCCGTCCGCGAGGGCCGACGGCGCGGGCGGATGCTACCTCGGGCGCGCTGCCGCGCATGGCCGGCTCGCCGGTTTGCGCGCCGGCGGCCGGCCTGCGATGCTGCGCTACCGTATCGGCAACGACCGCGGCAACGACCGCGACACCGACCGCGACAACGAGATCGAGGAGACTCCCCATGACCGCCCCCACCGACGGCGTGCTCGCCGGCATCCGCGTGCTGGACTTCGGCCGCTACATCGCCGGCCCGCACTGCGCCGCGCTGCTCGGCGACCTCGGCGCCGACGTGATCCGCATCGAGCGCCCCGGCGGCGGCGAGGACCGCGGCGTCGCGCCGGTCACCGAAGGCGGCGACGGCGGTACCTACCTGCAGTGCAACCGCAACAAGCGCGGCATCACGCTGTCGCCGGGCACGCCCGCGGGGCGCGAGGTGGTCCGACGGCTGGTGGCCGGCGCCGACGTCGTCGTGGCCAACCTGCCGCGCGCCGGCCTCGTCTCGCTCGGCCTCGACTATCCGACGCTGTCGGCGATCAACCCGCGGGTCATCCTCGTCACCGCATCGGCCTACGGCTCGCGCGGGCCCTGGGCGGACCGGGTCGGCTTCGACGCGGTCGGCCAGGTGATGGCCGGCGGCGTGCACATGACCGGCACCGAGGACCAGCCCTACCGCGCGAACGTCAACTGGGTCGATTTCATGACCGCGGCCAACTGCACGATCGGCACGCTGGCCGCGCTGATGGCGCGCGCGAGCACCGGTCGCGGCCAGGTCGTCGAGGGCTCGCTGCTGCGCTCGGCCCTGATGGCCAACAATCCGCTGCTGATCGAGCAGGCGCTGCGCGCGCCGAACCGCGTGGCCACCGGCAACCGCGGCCAGACCGCCGGGCCGGTCGACCTGTTCCGCACGCGCGACGGCTGGATCGTGCTGCAGGTCGTCGGCGACGGCATCTTCGGGCGCTGGTGCGAGCTGGTCGGCGAGCCCGACTGGAAGGCCGACCCGCGCTTCGTCGACGACCTCGCGCGCGGCGAGCAGGGCGAGCTGCTGTCGGCACGCACGCAGCAGTGGTGCGCGATGCTCACCACCGACGAGGCGCTCGGGGCGCTCGGCCGGGCCCGGATCCCGGCGGGCCCGGTGCTCACGCCGCAGCAGGCGCTCGACCACGAGCAGGTGCGGGCCGGCGGCTACCTGCACCCGGTCGCGCACCCGGACTCGCCGGTGCCGGTGCCGATCGCGGTGCCGACCTTCGAGCTGGGCGCCACGCCCGCCGCGTTCCGCCGGCGCCCGCCGCGGCTGGGCGAGCACACCGAAGAGGTGCTGCGCGAGTTCGGGTATCGCGACGCCGAGATCGCGGCGCTGCTCGCCGAAGGCACCGTCTGAACCACCGGCAGCGTATCGACCTCCGGTGATCCGACGAGCGGCGCGGATCGACGGTCGGCGGTGGGTGACGGACGTCACCGAGACCGCCCGCGACCCGGGTGGGCACCCGGGTCCAGGGCAAGCGCCCGGGCGGCGACCCGGGTAGGCGCGCCCCGGCGGCATCGCTACCGTTGATCCTTGTTCCGGATGCGATCGTCGCAGTCATGGAACCTACCGGCCAACGGGCCGCATTGGATCGAACCGCGCCATGAACCGACTCTCTCTCCGCTCCCGCCTGCTGCTTCTGGCGGCGATTCCGATGACCTGTCTGGTGCTGGTATCCGCCTTCTCGGCCTGGGCGGTGCGCAGCAGCACGATGTCGCTGCAGTCCGTCGAGGACCGCGTCCTCGCGATCAAGGAGCTCAAGACGATCGCCGGCATGTACTCGGTCAACATCGTCGACACCGTGCACCAGGCGCGTGACGGCGCTCAGACCTTCGAGCAGGCGCGCGCCTCGGTCGAGACCGCCCGCAAGACGATCGCCGAGACCTGGAAGGTGTACACGGCCACCGGGCAGACGGTCGAGGAGACGCAACTCATCGAGAAGACACGCGTCGCGATGCGTACGGCCGATGCGGCGACGCAGGCGCTGCTCAAGATCCTCGCCGCGGGCGACCGCGCAGCGCTCACCGAGTTCGCAGCGAAGGCGCTGTATCCCGCAATCGACCCGGTCTCGGCAGAGGTCAACGCACTGACCACGCTGCAGATCGACGTCTCCAGGCAGGTCTACGAGGCCGGCCTCGCCACCGAGCGCCTGCTGCTCGGCGCGACGGCCGCGCTGTTCCTGCTCGCCTCGGTCGCCGGCATCGGCGCGGCGGTCTGGGTGACGCGCCGGCTGATCGGCCAGCTCGGTGGCGAGCCCGAGGTCGCGGTCGAGCTGGCCCGGGCGATCGCCGCGGGCGACCTGTCGCGCACCGTGACCGTGAAGGCCGGCGACACGCAGAGCCTGACCGCCGCGCTCGCCGAGATGACCGCTTCGCTGCGCTCGATCGTCACCGAGGTACGGGTCGGCGTGGACCAGATCGCCGGCGCGTCGGCGCAGATCGCCACCGGCAACCAGGACCTGTCGCAGCGCACCGAGGAACAGGCGAGCAGCCTGCAGCAGACCGCCGCGTCGATGGAGCAGATGACCTCGGCGGTGGCGCAGAACAGCGGCTCGGCGCGCGAGGCCTCCTCGCTGGCCGGCGACGCGAGCCGCGCCGCCGCGCAGGGCGGCGACGTGGTCGGCCGCGTCGTGTCGACGATGGGCGAGATCGCCTCGCAGAGCCGCCGGATCGCCGACATCATCGGCGTGATCGACGGCATCGCGTTCCAGACCAACATCCTCGCGCTCAACGCGGCGGTGGAGGCGGCGCGGGCCGGCGAGCAGGGCCGCGGCTTCGCGGTGGTGGCCACCGAGGTCCGCAACCTGGCGCAGCGCAGCGCACAGGCCGCCAAGGAGATCAAGACCCTGATCACCGACAGCGTCGAGCAGGTCGGCCACGGCACCAAGCTCGCCGCCGACGCGGGCACCGCGATCGACGAGGTGGTGCGCCGCGTGCACGCGGTCAACGACCTGATCTCGGGCATCAGCAGCGCGTCGGTCGAGCAGTCGACCAACGTGGCCCAGGTCAACCAGGCGGTGAGCCAGATCGACCAGATGACGCAGCAGAACGCCGCGCTGGTCGAGGAGGCCGCGGCCGCCGCCGAGAGCCTCTCCGAACAGGCGCACCAGCTCGCCAAGACCGTGGCGGTGTTCCGCACCGCCTGATCCCCGATCGGTGGCGCCGCGCGCACGCCGGGTCCCGCGAGGGGCCCGGCGTGTCCGTTTCCGGGGCCTGGCGGCACACCGACGAATGCGGAATGCCAGGCAACCGGCGTGGGCTACCCTGCACGGATGCGTTGGCGCGATGTGCTCGAGCTCTGTGTGCTGGCCCTGCTCTGGGGCAGTGCCTACCTGTTCATCCGCGCCGCGGTGCCGGAGTTCGGACCGGTGCCGCTGATCGCGCTGCGGCTGGGCATCTCGGCGCTGGTGCTGCTGCCGCTGCTGCTGGCGCGCGGCGGGCTGCGCACGCTGCGCGGCGCCGGACGGCCGCTGGTCGTGCAGGGGATCCTGTTCAGCGCGATCCCCTTCGTGCTGCTCGCCTGGGCGTCGATGTCGATGACCGCCGGGCTCACCGCGATCCTGAATGCGACCGCACCGCTGTTCGCCGCGATCGTCGCGCACCTCTGGCTCGCCGAGCGGATCGGCCGCTGGCGCGCGCTGGGGCTGGCGATCGGCTTCGCAGGCGTCCTGGTGCTGGTCTGGGGCGGCGTGAGCTTCCGGGCGGGCGGCAGCGGCTGGGCGCTGCTGGCGATGATGGTGGCCTCGCTGCTGTGGGGCATCGGCGGCCACTACACCCGGGTGCGCCTCGCGGGGCTGAGCCCGGTGGCGATCTCGGTCGGCACGCTCGCGGTCTCGGCGCTGGTGCTGGCCCCGTTCGCCGCGGCGAGCTGGCCCGCGCAGGCGCCGAGCCTGCGCGCCTGGCTCGAGGTGGCCTTCCTCGGCGTCGCGTCCTCGGGCTTCGGCTTCCTGCTGTACTACCGGCTGGTGCGCAACGTCGGCGCCGTGCGCGCGACCTCGGTCACCTTCCTGAATCCGCCGGTGGCGATGATCGCGGGCGCCCTCTATCTGGGCGAGCCGATCGGCGCGCAGATGGTGGTCGGCGCGGCCGTGATCCTCGCCGGCACCGGCCTGGCGCTCGGGCTGGTGGGTCCCCGGGCGAGATCCCTGCCTGCCCAGGCGGCGAGCCCTTCATGATCCTCGACTGAAGCGCCCGCCGGCGGCTCGCGTACGATGCGCGCCATGCCCCGCGCCGCCGCCCCGCGCTGTCCCTGTGGTCACGATGCCGCCTACGACGCCTGCTGCGGCCGCTGGCACGCCGGCCCGCTGCACCGGTGCGCCCCGGACGCGGAGTCGCTGATGCGCTCGCGCTACAGCGCCT
>JBIIPQ010000238.1:0-6716 GCA_044342535.1 Burkholderiaceae bacterium | reverse complement strand
CCTCGGCGCCGAACACGAAGCCCGTGCCGTCGAGGTACTCGCGCATCTGCTCGAGCGTGCGCGGCCCGACGATCGCCGAACTCACGAACGCGTTGTTCAGCACCCAGGCCACCGCGAACTGCGAGGGCGTGGCCCCCCGTGCACGGGCATGCTCGGCAATACGCTGCGCGAGCACCAGCGACTCCTCGCGCCACTCGGTCTGCATGATCCGGCGATCGCCGCGGGCCGCGCGCGAGTCCGCGGGCGGCGCCTGGCCCGGCGTGTACTTGCCGGCGAGCACGCCGCGCGCGATCGGCGAGTAGGGCGCGACACCGATGCCGTAGTGACCGCAGGCCGGCAGCGTCTCGACCTCGGGCATGCGGTTGAACGCGTTGTAGTACGGCTGGCAGACGGCCGGCGCCGGGATGCCGGCCTCGCGGCAGAGCGCGACGATCTCGGCGATGCGCCAGGCGCGGTGGTTCGAGACCCCGAGGTAGCGGACCTTGCCGGCGCGGATCGCGTCGGCGACCCCGGCGATGGTCTCCTCGAGCGGCGTGTCAGGGTCCTCCTTGTGCAGGTACCAGACGTCGACGTGGTCGGTGCCCAGTCGCTCGAGCGAGGCGTCGATCGCGCAGGCGAGCCAGCGGCGCGACAGGCCGCGGCTGTTGCGGTCCTCGCTCATCGGGTTGCCGACCTTGGTGGCCAGCACCCAGCGGTGCCGGTCGGACGCGATCGTGCGACCGGTGATGCGCTCGGACTCGCCGAGCGAGTAGACGTCAGCGGTGTCGACGAAGTTCACGCCCGCGTCACGGCAGGCGGCGACGATCTCGAAGGCGTCGGACTCGGTCGTGCGGTCGCCGAACATCATCGTGCCGAGGCACAGCGTCGACACCGACACGCCACTGCGGCCGAGCTTGCGGTACTGCATCGAGGAATCTCCTGGTGGGGGGCCCGGGCGCGCCGAGCGCGGACGGGGGGCCCATTGTCCTATGGCGGCCGGCGGGCACGGTACTTGCGTGGATGGGGCCCGTCCCGTTTTTCAGCGAAGCGCCATCGTTGAAGCTATCCTGTCGCTCCGATCGCCCGCCGGGAGCCTGAGATGCTGAGGACCCTGTTCTGGCGATTCGCGCTGCCCGTGCTGGTCGCGCTGTCCGTCGGTGCCTGGATCGCCGTGCCCTACGTCGAGCGGATGCTGACCGAGTGGTTCCGCACCGACGTCGAGATGCGCGCCAAGGTGGTGATGAACACCATGGGCGAGACCTTGCCCACGCTGCTCGACCGCTCCGAGCTCCCGCGCCTGCGCCGCTTCCTGTCGAAGGTCACCGAGGACGAGCGCCTGCTGGCGGTGCTGGCCTGCCGCCCGGACGGCCAGACGATCTACCAGACCGACCGTACGCCCGTGCAGGTGAACTGCGCGTCGGGCGTCGCATCGATCGAGCCCGCCAGCCGCGTGCTGCGTACGCCGCAGGGCACGGTCCACATCGCCCGCTACGACCTGCAGGCGGCCGACGGCCAGCCCGCGCTCGTCCTGCTGGTGCACGACATGTCGTTCATCGACCGGCGCTACACCAAGGCGCGCGACTATCTGATCGCGTTCGGCGTGATGTCGGCGCTGGTGTTGGCGCTGCTGTCCGTCGCCGCGGCCTGGCTGCTGCTGCGCCGTTGGGGCACGCTGCTCGTGCGCGACATCCGCGGCCGGCACTTCCTCGACGACGCCGAGGGCCACTCGAGCGCGCCGATCCTCTCGCAGGTGCGCCAGGTGCTGCGGGAGATCGAGCACGACCAGCGGCTCGAGATCGACTACCGCGAGAACTGGACGCCGAACGCGCTCGCGCACGTCGTGCGCCAGAACCTGGACTCGCCGCAGATGATCGTGGTGTCCAACCGCGAGCCGTACATCCACAACCGCGGCCCGGACGGCAAGCCGGTGGTGCAGGTGCCGGCGAGCGGCATGGTCACCGCGCTCGAGCCGATCATCCGCGCCTGCTCGGGCGTGTGGGTCGCGCACGGCTCGGGCACGGCCGACCGCGACGTGGTCGACCTGCACGACCGGGTCAGCGTGCCGCCCTCGGACCCGGCCTACACGCTGCGCCGCGTCTGGCTCGACGAGGAGGAGGAGAACGGCTTCTACTTCGGCTTCTCGAACGAGGGCCTGTGGCCGCTGTGCCACCTCGCCTACGTGCGTCCGTCGTTCCGCGAGGCCGACTGGCGGCAGTACCAGGCGGTGAACCGCAAGTTCGCCGACGTGGTGCTCAAGGAGGCGCGTACCGACCATCCGGTGGTGTTCGTGCAGGATTACCACTTCGCGCTGCTGCCCGCGATGGTCCGCCAGCGCATTCCGGAGGCGACGGTCGTGCTGTTCTGGCACATCCCCTGGCCGAACGCCGAGACCTTCGGCGTGTGTCCCTGGAAGGAGGCGCTGCTGTCCGGCATGCTGCGCGCCGACATCCTCGGCTTCCACACGCGCTATCACTGCCAGAACTTCCTCGAGACGGTGGACCGCTACGTCGAGTGCCAGATCGACCGCGAGCACATGACTGTGACCATCCAGGGCCACGTCTGCCGCGTGTCCCCGTATCCGATCTCGATCGAGTGGCCGCCGCGCTGGCTCGAGGGGCTGCCGTCGGCCGAGGACTGCACGCGAGCGATCCGCCGGCGCTTCGGCCTGGCCGACGACGTGCGGATCGGCGTCGGCGTCGAGCGCTGGGACTTCACCAAGGGCATCGTCGAGCGCTTCCTCGCGATCGAGCAGCTGCTCGAGCAGGACCCGTCGTGGCGGGGCAAGGTCACGCTGCTGCAGGTGGCCGCGCCCACGCGCAGCAAGCTGCCCGCCTACCGGCTGCTCAGGCAGGAAACCGAGGAGACCGCCGAGCGCATCAATCGGATCTACGGCACCGAGCGCTGGAAGCCGATCGTGCTGATCGGCGAGCACCAGGAGCCGACGCAGGTGTTCGAGCTGTACCGGGCAGCCGACTTCTGCCTGGTGAACAGCCTGCACGACGGCATGAACCTGGTGGCCAAGGAGTTCGTCGCCGCGCGCGACGATCACGACGGCGTGCTGATCCTGTCGACCTTCGCCGGTGCCTCGCGCGAACTGATCGAGGCGCTGCTGGTGAACCCCTACGACCTCTCCGAGACGGCCGCCGCGATCCGCCAGGCGCTGCGCATGGACCGCGACGAGCGCCGCGAGCGGATGCGGCTGATGCGGCGCACGGTCAAGGAGAACAACGTCTACCGCTGGGCCGGCCGGATGCTGATGGACGCCGCCCGCGTGCGCCAGCGCCAGCAGCTGCGCATGCGGACGGAGGCGAAGGCGAAGTCGCGGCGGGACATGGCGGCGTAACATCGCAGCCGTTGTCTCTGAATGTGCTGCGCGAGCTCGTCGATGCCGTGATCCCGTATTCGGTCAGCACGACGGCCGCGCCCTGTCGGACCCGCCAATGGAGCAGTCGCCATGCCATTGACGCTACACGCCTCTCCTGGTTCGTGCTCCCTCGCGCCACACATCGTGTTGGAGGAGATCGGCAAGCCGTTCTCCCTCGCAATGATGTCGACGGATCGAGGAGATGCGCGCACCCCCGAATTCAAGAAGCTCAATCCAAAGGGCCGGGTCCCGGTCCTCGTGGACGGGTCGCAGGCTATCGCCCACTCGCAGATCTAGCGAGTGATCGCCTGACCCAAGGCGCATCCCTTGTGCCATCGGTTGGATGGAATGGGCGCAGCCAGCGATGAGTATCGATAGAAGACAAAACCTCCAAGAACTCAGAACTTGCTCTACACGTTTTTCCAGTTTCTCCTCCTATAACGAATGGCGCCTACATGATCCGCTGCGGGTCGAAGTGTCGCGACCAAGTCGTTGAATGGGGAGAGCCGGTCGGTCGAGCCCTCGCCCGAGCCCCCATCACCCGACCACTCCATCCGCCGCCCGAACCCCCCACCACAGCGCCTCCTCGAACACCGAGTAGCCCGACAGGTCGGAGTGTGCGAATCGCAGCGCGCCGTCCGCCGTGCGCAGGGCGAGGAGGCGGGCGTCGGTGAGGAAGCCGGGGGCGGGTGCGGCCATGCCGTGCCCGCGCACCGTCACGTGGACCCGCGCGACGTGGCGCCATACCCGCGGACCGTAGGCCTGCTCGAGGTCCGTTCCGATGAGGTCGAGCCAAGCGCGAGCATCGGGCGGTCCGGTCGCATCGATCAGCCGTGAGAGCTCGGCGAGCGCATCGCGGTCGGCCGGTGCGAAGGCTCGGTAGGCACTCAGCACGGTCGGTGCGCCGGTGTCTAAGCCAATGCGCTGGTGGCCGGCGTGAACGAATCCGAGCGAGGCGCTGCCGTGCACGACGTTGTCCCAGGCGAGTTCGTCTTCGCCGCCGGTGACGCGCTCGTCAGGAGGCCGGCGGAATACGACGTTGGCGACGGTCCACGGTGCGCGTCGTACCGGTCCGGCGCCGTGGGCGAGTTCAGGCACGATCCGCGCCGAGATTGCCAGCGGCGCGGCGAGCACCACTCGCCGGGCCGTCAGCACGATGGGCTCGCCCAGTCCCGTGGGCTCGCCGTCGAAGCCCCGTGCAGGGTGCCAGCCGAACAGGCGCATCCGGGTCCCCGTCTGCTCGATCCGCTCGATCGTGACTGGCAGGATCCTGTCCGCGGCCACAGCGTTCGCAGCGAGGTGGCGAGTCAGCGGCGCGAGTCCGTCCGGCCATGTGAAGACCGCACCCGGCTCGGCATTGCGCGCGCGGCCGACCCGCGCCGCGAAGTAGTGCACCAGGGCCCAGGCCGACACCTCGTCGGGTGTCGCGCCGAACTCGTCACGTGTGCAGTACTCGAGCCATGCGCGCAGCGGCGCGGCAGTGAAACCCTGCTCGTGCAGCCAGCGGGCGGCATCGAGCCGGTCGAGCGCGAGCGACGGCGCGTCGCGCGAACGTTCGCTGACCGGCACGACGAAGGTGCGGCGTCCGTCTGTACCGCGTTCGCCCGACAGGCGCTCCACGAGCGCGAGGAACCGTGCGGTCTGCTCGTTGGCGCCGTCCGCGCCGTCCGCGCCGGGGCCGGCCGACGGGATCGAGCCTGCCTCCCAGCGCCCCGCCACCAGGAGCCGGTGCGAGGGCGCGTGTACGAGCGCGCGCTCGTCGTACTCGGGCGCGACTGCGCCCGGCGGACCGCGCAACACTCCCATCTCGGCGAGCAGCTCGCGCACGTGGGTCGATTCGAGCGAGGGCAGCGGCAGGTAGTGGCTGCCGGTCGGGCAGCCCATGCCGGCGAAGGTCCGCGCTGCGGCGTGGCCGAAGGGCTCGGGGCCGGTCAGGACGAGGTGATCGCGATGGCCGGCGCGATCTAGCCGCCAGGCGCATCCCAGCCCGGCGACGCCGCCGCCGACGATCGCGACGTCGACCGAGCGGACCTGCGCGGCGCGCCAATCGGAGTAGGTGGGTCCGTCGCGTCGCCAACGCTCGCGCAGTGCGTGGCCGATGACGCGGCCGGGCAGTTCGATGGCGACCGGCGGCAGCGCCCAGAACGGCCTGCGACCGCAGCCGGCGAGCGCCGCCACGGCCAGCCCTCCGCCCGCGGCGGCGCCCGCGCGCAGCAGCGCGCGGCGCTCAGCGCGCCACGCGTGACCAGTCTTCATGCGTGCACCCGCACATCCGGTACGACCTCGCCGTACGCGTGATGCTCAAGTGGTCCACGCTCACCTGCAGGTCGGCAGACAGCGCATCTCCAGCATTGCGGACGGTCTTCCGTTCATTGCGCGCTGGACTCCGGCACGAGCATGTCGACCGAGACACTCAAGGCACGAGCGATCGCCCGCAGCGTGACCACTGTGCCGACCCGCTTGCCGGACTCGATCTGGCTCAGATACGGCACGCTGATGCGGGCGGCCGTAGCGAGCTGCTCCTGCGTCATCGCCCGGTACACTCGCCACGCGCGCACCGCGTGCCCCCCATCTTGCAGCGTCGCGCGCACCACCTCGATCGGCACGCGCGTACCGTCGTCCTCACGGTCGAACCGCTCGGGCTCGGCAATATCCTCGGCGTCCTCGACCGACTCGCGCACGCGCTCCCACAGTTCGATCGGCAGGACCACGAACGCGGGCACGCCGTCCTTCTCGATCACCTGGATCTTGCTCATTCGTACACCTCTCCACGTGGGCCAACCTTCACGACCAACAGGACGAGCCGGTCGTCGACCAGCCGATACGGCACGCGCCAAACAACACCTGTCGTAGCGGGTCGGGTTGAGCGAGGGATTAGGCGTCACCGGAGACGGCTCAGCCAGTACTCGGGTAGGCGTCTGGCATCTGCGACAGCGTGGATGAGCACCCCGTACTCTTCTTCCGTGTAGACGACGGAAAAGGGGAAGTCCGCTACGAGCCTACGCCGGGTTCCGCCAGCAGACGGCTTTCCATGGAGCGGAAACACTGCCGCGCGTTGGGCTGCGGCCGCGACTTCTGCGCGGAAGCGAGCGCCGAGACCTTGCTCAATCGTTTCGTAGTACGCCGTCTGACCAAGAAGTTCGGACCTGGCGTACTTGGTGAAGCGTGCCTGGTTCAAGGAGCGATGCGCCTTGCTTCTGCGAAGACTTCTTCTGCGGCAAAGGTTTCAACCTCTCCGCGCTTGTGTGCCTGGACTCGGCGAATGATCTCGGCATCCCAGGCTGCTTCGATGTCGGATAGCGGCGGCTCGTGCAGCGACTCTAGGAGGAGTTCCACGAGGCGAGACCGATCGTCGGGAGCGAGCGATCGGGCG
>JBIIPQ010000046.1:0-19129 GCA_044342535.1 Burkholderiaceae bacterium | reverse complement strand
CCCTCGCGATGTTCACTTTCGGCTACCGCGCCTACAAGCGCGGCAGCGCCGGCAGCACGCCCGACGGCGCGTCATCGTCGACCTGAGCACGGCGCGCGAGCGCGGCATCGGGTATGGCTCGGCGCCGCCCTGCTGGCGGCGGTGCTGCAGGCCGACTTCTGAGCAGACGCCGCGAACGAACCTGCTGCGCGTCCCGATCCGGCGCCTGCTCGCTACGGTTTCTTCACGACGTCTTCAGGCCGGCCGGAGCAGCAGCATGATCTTCCCGATGTGCTCGGAGCTCTCCATCAGCGCGTGAGCCTGGGCGGCCTGCTCGAGCGGGAACACCCGGTGGATGTGCGGCAGGACCCGTCCCGCCTCCAGCATCGGCCACAGGTGCTCGCGCAGCTGCTGCGCGAGCCTCGCCTTCTCGGCGGGCGGGCGCGGCCGCAGCGTCGAGCCGGTGTAGGTCAGACGCTTGACCATCAGCGGCAGCCAGTCGACCTCGACCCGCGAGGTCTGCAGGAATGCGATCTGCACGAGCCGCCCCTCGATCGCCAGCAGCTTGAGGTTCTTCTCGATGTACGGCCCGCCGACCATGTCGAGGATCACGTCGACGCCGCGGTTGCCGGTCAGCCGCAGCGTCTCGGCAACGTAGTCCTGGCGGCGGTAGTCGATCGCGGCGTCGGCGCCCACGTCGATGCAGGCCTGCGCCTTCTCGGCGTTGCCCACCGTGCAGAGCACGCGCACGCCGCGCGCCTTGGCGACCTGGATCGCGGTCATGCCGATGCCCGAGGAGCCGCCGTGGATCAGCACCGTCTCGCCGTTGGCCAGGCGCCCGCGCTCGACCAGGTTCGCCCAGACCGTGAAGTAGGTCTCGGGCAGCGCCGCGGCCTGCAGCATCGTCAGGCCCTTCGGGATCGGCAGCACCTGTCCCGAGGGCGCGATGGCATAGTCTGCGTAGCCGCCGCCGTTGGTCAGCGCGCAGACCTCGTCGCCGACCTTCCACTCGGTCACGCCCTGGCCGAGCGCGACGATGCGCCCGGCGACTTCCAGCCCGAGGTGCGGTGACGCATCGGCCGGCGGCGGGTAGCGCCCGCTGCGCTGCAGGCAGTCCGGTCGGTTGACGCCGGCCGCGGCGACCTCGATCAGCACGTCGCCGGCGCCGACTTCGGGCACCGGACCGGTCCGGGTCGCGAGCACCTCGGGGCCGCCGCCGGTGCCGTGGTCGACGTATCGCATCGTCGCAGGGGTCGTCATTCGTCTCGTCCTCGTGGGGTCAGGATCGCCTCGACCCCGCGCTGTACGGCGAGGGCTTCGGCGAAGGATGGCAGGGTGTGCGGCGCACCCGACAGCAGCGCGTGAAGCTGGTCGAGCTGGCGCTGGTAGGCGGCGGTCCGGGGATCGGCGGGCAGGCCCGGCGCAGGCCGGCCGGCGGGCGAGTCCGCGTCCAGGATCTCGAGGCGGTACCAGTCGGACAGCACGCGCTCGTCGCGCGCGCCGACGAAGCGCGCCTCGATGCGATCGGGCGCGGCACCGCCGACGATGCCGCTGACCGTGGCCGGCACGCCGGCACAGTCGAGCGCGACGGCGACTGCGGTCTCGGAGGCGCCGGCCGGCCGGGGCGGCCAGGCCACCGCCGCGCCGCGTACCTCGAAGCCGCCGCGCAGCCGGTGGATCAGCCAGACGAAGTGTGACAGCACCTCGCGCGTGAAGCCGCCCTGGTCGGCGCGCGACAGCCAGGCCGCGCCGACCTGCCAGTCACGCGGCCACTGGTGGAAGCGCACGCGGACCTCGATCGCGCTCAGCCCGAACGCGGGCTCGGCGACCGTACGGCGCAGCACGTCGACGGCGGCCGAGGAGGCGAACGGGAAGTTCACCGCCTGCGCCAGCCCCGAGGCCTCGACCTCGGCGACCAGCGTCTCGCTCTCGGCCACATCCACGCCCAGCGGCTTCTCGCAGAAGATCGCCTTGCCGGCCGCGACCGCGCTGCGCACCAGAGCAGCGTGGGCGAGCGGCGGCACGGCGACGTAGACCACGTCGACGTCGAGCCGCTCGATCGCGTCGGCCGCGCTCGCCGCCATCGGCAGGCCGGGAAAGTCCGCCGCCGCCGAGGCGCGCACCGCAGGCGACTGGTCCCAGGCAGACACCACCCGCAGCCCGGCGCTGGCCGAGGCCTGCTCCAGCATCCGCCGCCCGACCACGCCGAGCCCGATCACCGCCATTCCGAAGCGCTTCATCGCGGGGCGCACCCTCCGTTCGCGTCGCGGGGTTATACCGCAAATCTGCGGCAGAGCCGCCGCGGCGCGACACGAAACGACCGTCCGTCGCCTCGCGCCGTCCGAGGCACGGTCGGCGCGCCCGCGGCTCGCGCGCAGCCCCTACAAAGGTGCGATGTCAGCGATCCCAAGGCTCGACGCGCTCGCGGCCCGCCGGTCGGGGGTCGTGCTCGCCGCCGCCTCCGCGGCGGCGGCCCTGCTCGCCTGGTGGATCGGTATCGCGCTGGCGTCGCTGTGGCGCCCGGTCGGCCTGTGGCCGCTCGGCGCGTTCATGCTGGGCTGGCTCGCCTGCGCACCGGCCATCGCGGGCGCCGGCAGCGACGACACGCGCCGCAGCGCGGGCCGCGCCGACACCCGAAGCGAATCGCGACTGAGGCTGCTGTGCGCCCTGTCGGCGATGGTGCCCATTGGCCTGGCCGACATGGCGCATGCCGGCGCCTGGCACGCCGGCAAGGCGGTCGTCGCCGGCGTGCTCGTGCCCTGCATCGCCTCGGAGTTGCTGTCGCGGCTGGCATCGATGGTGCCGGCGCGCGGCGTCGGCAGCGTCGAGCTGCGCCTGCTGGGCGCGGCGATCGCCTGCGCGCCGGTCGGCGCCGTACTGCGCAGCATCCAGGCGCCGGGCGGCCGCGGCAACTGGGTGTCGCTGGACTTCGTCGACCTGCTGTTCGGTGACGTCATCGCCGCCACGATCTTCGCGCCGCTCGCCGCCGCCCTCGCGGCGCCGCTCGCCGACCGCATCGAGGCCGCCCGCCGCGCCCGGCTGCTCGAGGCCGCCGGCATGCGCTCGCCCGAGCGCCCGCTCGCGCTGCCCGGCGCGTCGCGCCAGTCGCTGGCGCTGTCGATCGGCGCGATCGTCGCCTGCGCGTTCGCCTCGACCGCGCTGCGGGCGATGGGCCACGAGGACCTCTCGCGCGTGGTCGCGGTGACCCACCTGCTGCTCGGCCTGCTCGTCGCACGCTCGGTCTCCGGCGCCCTGGGCGCGGGCCTGCTGGCGGCGAACGCGTTCGCGATGGCCGCCACCTACACCTCCGCGTTCGCGCCGGCGAGCGTCGACGACATCGCCCGGGTGCGCGAGATCGCCGCGCTGCTGCTGCTCGGCGGCATCTTCTCGATGCAGTCGATCCTGCACTCGGTCAGCGCCGACAGCCGCGAGGCGGCCCGTGCGCTGATCCGCCAGGCGATGCGCAGCGACCTCTCCGGCCTGCCCAACCAGCGTGCCCTCGCCCGCATCGTCGGCAGCCTGCTGTCGCGCCGGCGTCGCACGCGGTTCTGGCTGGTCGGCGTCGTGCTGCCCGACATCGCCCGCTGGAGCGACCTGACCGACAGCGCCGCCGCCGCCGAGCTCGAGCGCTCGGTCGCGGGCCGGCTGCGCGCCACCTTCGAGCCGCTGGGCGCGCGGGTCGCGCATCCGTCGTCGGGCCGCTTCGTGCTCACCATCGGCGATCGTGTCGACGGCCTGGGCATCCGGCAGCGGCTGCGCACCACGCTCGGCGGCCAGCGCTTCGACACCAACGAGCAGTCGATCCAGCTTCGTTATCACGCCGGCATGGTCGAGGTGCCGGCGAACGCAGATGTCGGCGCCGACGCCGTGCTGACCGCGCTGTCGATGGCACTGCAGCGCGCCGCGAACGATCCCGCAGGCATCCACCGCGCGACCGTGTCGGCAGCGCTGATCGACGACTACCGCACCGAGCTGCGCACCATCGAGACGGTCAGCCGAGCGCTCAACGAGGGGCGCATCAGGCTGTACGCCGAGCGCATCGAGCCGAGCGTCCCGCGCCCGCACGACATGCTGCACTTCGAGGTGCTGGTCCGGATCGAGGGCGACGACGGCCGCGTGCTCCAGCCCAAGCAGTTCCTGCCGGCGATCTGGCACGCAGGGCTGCACAGCAAGCTCGACCGGCTGGTGTTCGTGCGCACCGTCGCCTACCTGGCCGCGCATCGGGCGCTGCACGACGCGACCCACCTGTGCTCGATCAACGTCTGCGGCCCGACGCTGTGCGACCCGGAGTTCCCCGACTACGTGAAGCGCTGCCTGGCCGCCCACGCGGTCGACCCCAGGCGCCTGATGATCGAGATCACCGAGTCCAGCGCGATCGCCGACCTCGAGCTCGCCCGCGCCCACGTCGAGCGGCTCTCGGAGATGGGCCTGGCCATCGCGCTCGACGACTTCGGCACTGGCCTGGCCACCTTCGACTACCTCAAGCGCCTGCGGGCCGACGTGCTGAAGATCGACGGCTCGTTCATCCGTCAGGTCGTCGACGACCCCCTCGACCGCGAGATCGTGGCCACCATCGTGCGCATCGCGCGGGCGACCGGCGCACGCACGGTGGCCGAGTGGATCGAGACGCCCGAGCAGCGGGCGCTGGCCACCGAGCTGGGCGTCGACTACCTGCAGGGCAGGCTGATCGCCTCGCCGGTACCGCTCGAGGCGCTCGAGATCCCGGACGCGCGCAAGAAGCCGGTCTTCATGGGCGAGGAGGTCGCAACGACCGTCGCCGCACCCGGCGTCACCTACGACCACGGCAAGTGGGAGGACCGGCGCGGCATCGGCCGATCCAGGCAGCGCGAAGCAAGACCGGCCCCGCGCTCGCCGATCGCCTCGCGCTGACCCGCACGCCGGTCAGCGCATGAAGCGCCGCACGTAATCGCCGCCCAGGCCCACCGACTCGAAGTGCGCGCGGTACTTGTCGATCCGCGTGAACACGTCGTCGTAGCCGGTCGACACGCCCTGCGGATCGACGTACATCAGCGCGCCGTGCACGGTGAACATCGTGATCATGTCGGTGCAGTCGTCGGGCACCACCAGGGTATGGGTCTCGCCGGGCGGCTCGAACACGTAGCTGCCTTCCTCGGCGACCCAGTCGTGCTCCAGGTACAGCCACTTGCCGCGGATCACGTAGGCATGCACCTGGCCCGAGTGGCGGTGGCGCTGCAGCAGGCCCGAGCGCTGGACCTTGAGCAGGTGGACGTAGAAGCCGCCGGTGACGTTCAGGTGCAGCGGGCGCGACCAGATGCCGGGCGCGACGGGGGCCCACAGCCGCTCGTCGTCGGTCAGCACGTCGTGCACGACCATGTCGGGGGCCATGCCCCAGGGCTGCGGCTTCTGGAACGGGATGCGGTCGGTCTCGGCGACCTTCGGGTCGAGCGGCTTGTTCACGGTGTCTCCAGCACGATGCGGTTCGAGGCGTGACGGGAGCGTACCCGATGCACGAGCGCCGAGGTAGCGGCGCGCCGGCCGGGCAGGCGTACGCCGACGCTTGACCGCGGGGTCGGCGAGGCATAGCGTGGGGTCTCCGAAGGCCCAGCAGGCCGGTTCGACCCGAGGGTGCAACGATGCCTCCGGGGCCGGATGCCACGCCGAAGGCAGGAGCCGCCACCCGCGGCCCCGGGGCGCGGTCTCGACCGCGCCCCTTTTCGTTTCCGGCGCCCCTTTTCGTTTCCGGCGCCCCTTTTTCCACCGGCTGCCCACCGCCTCCGACCGTCCCGGCCGACCCTCATGGGCCGCATTGGTAGGATGGCGGCCCATGCTCACCCCCCTGCCTGCCGCCTTGCCGGTCGCCCGAGCCCTGCTGGAGGCCGCCCGCGACCTCTCCGCCGAGCTCGCGCCGCTGCGCTTCGCGGTGCCCGTGGCCCACGTGTACGACCCGCTGCAGTACGCCTGGGCACCCTACGAGGCCTACGTGCGGCGCTACGGCGACTCGCCCAAGCGCATCGTGCTGCTCGGCATGAACCCGGGTCCGTTCGGCATGATGCAGACCGGCGTGCCGTTCGGCGAGATCGCCGCCGTACGCGGCTGGATGGGCATCGAGGCGCCGGTCGGGCAGCCGGCCGACATGCATCCCAAGCGTCCGATCGAGGGCTTCGCCTGCGCGCGCTCCGAGGTCAGCGGCCGGCGCCTGTGGGGCTGGGCCGCGGCCCGCTGGGGCAGCGCCGAGTCGTTCTTCGCCGACGCCTTCGTCCTCAACTACTGCCCGCTGGTGTGGCTCGAGGCGTCCGGACGCAACCGTACGCCGGTCCAGCTGCCCGCCGCCGAGCTCGAGCCGGTCTACGCCGCCTGCGACCGCCACCTGGCCCGCGCGCTCGCTGCGCTCGGCCCGCAGTGGGCGATCGGCGTCGGCGGGTTCGCCGAGCGCCGGCTGCGCGGCGTGCTCGAGGCCGAGCTCGTCGACGGCGCGTTCGCACGCGGCGTGCACATCGCTCAGATCCTGCATCCGAGCCCCGCGAGCCCCGCGGCCAACCGCGGCTGGACCGAAGCGGTCGACGCCAAGCTCGCCGTGCTCGGGCTCGCGCCGCCGGGCGCCGCCCCACTCCGATAACGACACTGAGAAAGCGCCTCGCCCACCATGCTCCTCCACGCCGCCACGATCGCGCTGTCCGCGTTCCTGCTGTTCCTCGTCCAGCCGATCATCGCGCGGCAGATCCTGCCCTGGTTCGGCGGATCGGCCGCCGTCTGGACCACCTGCATGGTGTTCTTCCAGGTCGCGCTGCTCGCCGGCTACTTTTACTCCGACCTGGTGATCCGCAAGCTCTCGCCGCGCGCGCAGGCGACGGTGCACACGGTGCTGCTGCTCGCGAGCCTCGCGTTCCTGCCGATCACGGTGTCCGAGGCGATGAAGCCCACCGACGCGACACAGCCGGTGGGGCGCATCCTGCTGCTGCTGACGGTGACGATCGGCCTGCCCTACCTGATGCTCGCCACCACCGGCCCTCTGGTGCAGGCCTGGTTCACGCGGCAGTTCCGCTCGGCGCAGGTCTATCGCCTCTACGCGCTCTCGAACCTCGCCTCGATGCTGGCGCTGCTCGGCTACCCGCCCCTGATCGAGCCCAACGCATCGGGCGCGCTGCAGTCGGTCGGCTGGTCGGTCGGCTATGCGACCTTCGTGCTGCTGGCGATCGCCGCCGCATGGTCCGGCGTGCGTCGTGGCGCGACCGCCGACGGCGCCGCCGGAGCCGCCGGAGCCGCCGAGATCGCCGCCGCCGATGCCCATGCGGAGGGCATCAGCGCAGCGCCGCCGGCGACCGGGGCGACGGGCCCGGCGCGCTCGACCGGCGCCGCCGCAATGCAGGCCGCGCACGATGCGGCCGCGGCCCCGATCGGGCTCGCACGCGATCCGACGGCACCGCCATCGCTCGCCGAGCAGGGCCTGTGGCTGCTCCTGGCCGCGCTCGGCTCGACGCTGCTGCTCGCGGTGACCACGCACATCACGCAGAACGTCGCCTCGATCCCGTTCCTCTGGGTGCTGCCGCTGTCGATCTACCTGGTCACCTTCATCCTGTGCTTCGACGGCAAGGGCTGGTACTGGCGCCCGCAGTACGTGCTGCTGGCGGCGCTCGCCACCGTCGCGATGCTCGGCGGCCTGAGCTGGCGGCCCGAGGGCTTCGGCATCGAACGGGCGATCCTGCACATCGAGCACGCGGTGCCGGTCTACGCCTTCGGCCTGTTCGTGCTGTGCATGTTCGCCCACGGCGAGCTGGTCGCGCGCAAGCCCGCGCCGGCGCACCTGACGCGCTTCTACCTGATGGTCTCGCTGGGCGGCGCGGTCGGCGGTCTGCTGGTGGGCATCGGCGCGCCGCTCGCCTTCGACTGGTACTTCGAGCTGCCGCTGGCGCTGACCATCGTCGCGGCGCTGGTCGCGCTGCTGTCGCGGGGCGCGCTGCGCATCGCCGGCGCGGTCGCGGCGATCGTCTGCGCGGCGCTGTTCGCCGACTACGTGCACTGGATCCGGGGCGACGTGCTCGAGCTGTCGCGCAACTTCTACGGCACGCTGCGGGTGACCGGCGCGGCCGACGGCGACGTGTCGAAGGGCGCGAGCCGGCGCCTGCTGCACGGCGTCATCCTGCACGGCGAGCAGTACATGGCGCCGGACCAGCGTGCCGTCGCCACCACCTACTACGGCCCGACCTCGGGCGTGGGCCGGACCATCGAGGCCGCGCGCGGCGCGCCGATGCGCGTCGGCGTCATCGGTCTGGGCGTGGGCACGCTCGCGACCTACGGCCGCGAGGGCGACGTCTACCGCCTCTACGAGCTGAACCCGGTGGTGCTCGACATCGCGAACGCGCGCTTCAGCTACCTGAAGGACAGCCGGGCGAAGATCGAGCCGGCGCTCGGCGACGCGCGGCTGGTGCTCGAGCGCGAGGCCCCGCAGAAGTTCGACGTGCTGGCGGTCGACGCGTTCTCCAGCGACTCGATCCCGGTCCACCTGCTGACCCGCGAGGCGCTCGCCGTCTACAAGCGCCATCTCGCCGAGCGCGGCGCGGTGGTGTTCCACATCACCAACCGCTACCTGGACCTGTCGGGCGTCGTGCGCCAGCTCGCCGACGAGGCCGGGCTGCATGCGGTGCGCTTCTCCGACGAGCCGCCGCAGGAGGCGGTGCAGTACCGATCGGACTGGGTCGCGCTGACGCCCGACGCAGCGTTCGCCGCGAAGCTGCGCGAGGCCGGCGGCGTGGCGCTGCCCGCCACGCGCACGAGCACGCAGCGCCCCTGGACCGACGACCACCACAACCTCTTCGAGGTGCTCAAATGACGCCCGATCCGACCCCCCTCGCACCGATCGGCACGCCGCTGTCCGCGAACGCCACGCGCGTGATGCTGCTCGGCGCCGGCGAACTGGGCAAGGAGGTGGTGATCGCACTGCAGCGGCTCGGCGTCGAGGTGATCGCGGTCGATCGCTATGCCGACGCGCCCGGCCAGCAGGTCGCGCACCGGGCCCACGTGATCGACATGACCGACGGCGCGCAGCTGCGCGCGCTGATCGCCCGCGAGCGGCCGCACCGCGTGGTGCCCGAGATCGAGGCGATCGCCACCCAGACGCTGGTCGAGCTCGAGCGCGAGGGCGCGGTCCACGTGATCCCGACGGCGCGCGCCGCCTGGCTGACGATGAACCGCGAGGGCATCCGGCGGCTCGCGGCCGAGACGCTCGGACTGCCGACCTCGCCGTACCGCTTCGCCAGCAGCCTCGACGAGCTGCGCGCGGCCATCGACGGCGGCATCGGCTATCCGTGCGTGGTCAAGCCGGTGATGTCCTCGTCCGGCAAGGGCCAGTCGAAGCTCGACGGCCCGCAGGACGTCGACACGGCGTGGGCGTACGCGGCCAGCGGCGGGCGCGTCGACTCGGGGCGCGTGATCGTCGAGGGCTTCGTCGACTTCGACTACGAGATCACGCTGCTCACGGTGCGCTCGCGCGGCGCCGACGGGCGCACGGCGATCTCGTTCTGCGAGCCGATCGGCCACGTGCAGGTCGCCGGCGACTACGTCGAGAGCTGGCAGCCGCAGCCGATGAGCGCGCTCGCCCTCGAGCGCTCGCGCGAGATCGCCCGCGAGGTGGTCGACGATCTGGGCGGCACGGGCCTCTTCGGCGTCGAGCTCTTCGTCAAGGGCGACGCGGTCTGGTTCTCCGAGGTCAGCCCCCGGCCGCACGACACCGGCATGGTGACGATGACCACCCAGCACCAGAACGAGTTCGAGCTGCACGCCCGCGCGATCCTGGGGCTGCCGGTGGACACCTCGCTGCGCACGCCCGGCGCGAGCGCGGTCGTCTACGGCGGGGTCGAGGCGCGCGGCATCGTGTTCGACGGCGTGGCCGAGGCGCTGGCGGTGCCAGGCACCGACCTGCGGCTCTTCGGCAAGCCCGAATCGTTCGCGAAGCGCCGCATGGGCGTCGCGCTGGCGCGGGCCGCCGACATCGACACCGCGCGCGCGAACGCGAAGCTCGCCGCCTCGCGGGTGAAGCCCCGGGCGGCCTGAGGGACGGGGCGGCCCGGGCCCCGGACCGCCCGGACCGCCCGAGCCCCCGAGCCCCCGAGCCCCCGAGCTCCCGAGCTCCCGAGCTCCCGAGCTCCCGAGCTCCCGAGCTCCGAGTCTCCGGATCGCCGGCGGCGACGCCCCGCCGGCCCCGCCGGCGTAGACGCCCCGCCCGTCCGCCGCGGTGGTCCGCTGCGCGGACACCCGCCCGCCGCGACCCGGCGTCCCGAGAGGGTCGCGCGATGTCAGCCCACCTCGCTCCCGGCGACGACGGCGCGGTGCACGATCCGCAGGTCCCGACCGAGGGCGAGACCGGTGGCGTGACCGCCCGCCGCTTCCTCACGCTGCTCGCGCTGTGCGGGCTGGTGCTGGTCGCCGGCGCCGCTTCGGTGATCTGGTCGCTGGTGCGCGAATCGGTCGCTCAGCACGAGGCGATCGCGCTCGAGGATGCCGCGCGCCACGCGCGGATCGTCACTCAGATGCGCAACTTCTACAGCGCGGAGATCGTGCCGCGCGCGCGCGAAGGCGGGCTGGCGATCACCCACGCCTACCGCGAGCAGCCCGGATCCCTGCCGCTGCCGGCGACCTTCATGCTCGACTTCGGCGACTTCGTCGGGACCCAGGACAAGGGATCGAAGATCCGGCTGTTCAGCGAGCAGCCCTTCCCCTGGCGCGCCGCCACCCGCAAGCTCGACGACTTCGAGACCGCCGCGCTGGCCGCGCTGCGCGCCGACCCGGATCGCCCGTTCCACCGCGTCGAGACGGTCGACGGCATCGCGGTGCTGCGCTACGCGATCGCAGACCGGCTGCAGGCGAGCTGCATCGAATGCCACAACCGCTATCCCGGCTCGCCGCGCACCGACTGGAAGGTGGGCGACGTGCGCGGCGTGATCGAGTTCAGCCGGCCGATCGTCGACGGCGCGCAGCGCATCCGCGACGGGCTGCGCGACGGGCTGCGCGACGCGCTCGTGATGAGCGCGGTGGTCATCGCTGCCGCGCTGCTGCTGGTGGGCCTGGCGATCCGCGGGCTGCGCGCCTCGATGCGCGCCGCCGAGCAGATCGCCCGGGACCGCGAGGCGGCGAACCTGCAGCTGCGCGGCGAGGTGGTGCGGCGCGCCGAGACCGAGTCGATCCTGCGGTTCAGCGAGGGCACGCTGCGCGCGACATTCGACGGCATGCTCGACGGCGTCATCGTCTATGACCGCGCGCATCGGATCGTGCAGTGCAACCGGGTCGCCGCGCTGATGTTCGGCCACGAGCCCCACACGCTGCCGGGGACCTCCGCGCTCGCGCTGCTCCCCGAGGACGCGCTGGAGCCCGCCGTCTCCGGCGCCGCCGGCCGCCGCCGGCGCGTCGAAGGCCTGCGCCGCGACGGCACGCGCTTCCCGGCCGACGTCGCGGTCAGCGAGCTGCGGCTCGGCGATGCCCCCTACTTCGCGGCGCTCGTCGCCGACGCGACCGCGCAGGCGATGCACGAGCGCGAGCTGTCCGCGGCCCGCGACGCGGCGCTCGACTCGACCCGCGCGAAGTCGCAGTTCCTCGCCAACATGAGCCACGAGATCCGCACGCCCATGAACGGCGTGATCGGCGTGACCGACCTGCTGCGCGAGACCACGATGACCGGCGAGCAGCGCGAGATGGTCGACACCGTGCAGCGCAGCGCGCACGCACTGCTGACGATCATCGACGACATCCTCGACCTGTCCAAGATCGAGGCCGGCAAGCTGCGGCTGCAGCAGGCCGACTTCGACCCGGTCGAGTCGCTCGAGGACACCTTCGAGCTGGTCGCGGACCGCGCCGCATCCAAGGGCCTGCAGCTCGGCTACCGGATCGAGGGCATGGTGCCGGGCGCGATGCACGGCGACGAGGTCCGCTTCCGGCAGGTGCTGAGCAACCTGGTGGGCAACGCCGTGAAGTTCACCTCGCGCGGCGGCGTCGAGGTGGTGATGAGCTTCCAGGCATCGGTCAGGCAGCTCGAGCTGCGCGTGCGCGACACCGGGCCCGGCATCCCCGCCGACAAGGTCCGCGACCTGTTCCAGCCGTTCTCTCAGGTCGACGGTTCGGCGACCCGCCGCTTCGGCGGCACCGGGCTGGGCCTGGCGATCAGCCGCCAGCTGGTCGAGCTGATGAACGGGACGATCGGGGTGACCACGACCGAGGGCGAGGGCAGCGAGTTCCGCTTCTCGATCGGCTGGCATCCGGCGATCGACAAGAGCACGCCGAGGGCGCCGCGCGCCCGGCTCGCCGGACGCGCGATCGCGCTGATCGGTCTCGACGCGATGCAGCGCGCGCAGCTCGCCGGCTGGGGCGTCGTCGTGAGGGACGCCGACCCCGACGCCCTGCCCGCCGACGTGCCGGTGCTGGTCGACGGCGCGCGGCCCGACGCGGTCGCCATCGCCGCCCGGGCCGCGACGGCCGGCGCCGCCACCGGCGGCCAGGCCCAGCGCGTGGCGCTGGTCTCGCGCCGCCCCCCGCCCGACGGCGGCACGCTGCCGCGCCTGGCCTGGCCGCTGCGGGCCCGCGCCGTCGCCGCGCTGCTCGACGGCACGATCGACGCGGTCGCGAGCACGACCACGCCCGCGGTGTCGACCCGGTTCGGCGAGCGGATCGCGCTGCCCGCGATGGCGAACCCGCCGGCCCCGACCGCGCCGCAGCCCCCGGCGCGACCCGGTGCGCCGGAACGGCCGAAGTTCGAGGCCCTGGTGGTCGAGGACAATGCGATCAACCAGATGCTCGCGGCCGCGCTGCTCGATCGGCTGGGCATCGCGTCCACCGTCGTGGCCGACGGCGAGCAGGCGCTCGAGCGGCTGCAGGCGCGTCGCTGGGACGTGGTGCTGATGGACTGCCAGATGCCGGTGATGGACGGCTACGAGGCGATCCGGCGCTGGCGCGAGATGGAGCACGCCCGCGGCCTGCCGCGCACGCCCGTGATCGCGCTGACCGCGAACGCGATGGAGGGCGACCGCGACCGCTGCCTCGCCGCCGGCATGGACGACTACCTGTCCAAGCCGATCGACCGCGCGGCGCTGGCGGCCCGACTGGCGACCTGGCTGCCCGGCTGAGCTTCAGGCCGCCGAGAACCTCACCACGCCGTCCTCGCCGATCACGCGCTCGAGCGCGCCGTCGTGCCACAGCGCGTTCAGGTGCGCCAGCGACTCGCCGAGCGCGAACATCATCTGATGGGCGTCGAACTCGCGCCCGAACAGGATCGGCACCATGCCCGCCGCATGGTGCGCGCGCTCGCGGCAGGCCGCGCCCACCACCGCCAGGCGCTCGTCGTGGTGCTCGCGCAGCTGCTCGATGCGCCGGTGCAGGCCGCGGAACGGCCGGCCGTGCGAGGGCAGCACCAGCGTGTCGGGCGGGCACGGCTCGAAGCGGTGCAGCGAGTCGAGGTACCAGGTGAGCGGATTGGCCTCGGGCTCGAGGTCGAACACCGACACGTTGGTGGAGATGCGCGGCAGCACCATGTCGCCGGAGATCAGCACGCCGTCGGCCTCGCTGAACAGCGCCGCATGCTCGGGGGAATGCCCGGTGCCCACGATCACGCGCCAGCGGCGCCCGCCGATCGGGATCGACTCGCCGTCGGCGATCCGCCGGAACGACTGGGGCATCTCGGGCACCAGTGACGGGAAGTGCTTGCGCACCCGCGAGCCCAGCGCCTCGAGCTGCGGGCCCTCGGCCATGCCGTTGCGGCGGTAGTGGCGCAAGCCGGCGTCGGGGTCGGCGCCGGGCATCGACACCGACAGGATCCGCCCCATCGCGTACTCGCCGAGCGTCATCCACAGCGGCGCGGCGAACCGGTCGCAGAGCATGCGCGCCAGGCCGACATGGTCGGGGTGGGTGTGCGTGCACAGCACCCGGACGATCGGCAGGCCCTCGAGCTCCTCGGCGATCACCGTCTCCCAGTGGCCGCGCAGCTCGTCGGTCGAGACGCCGCAGTCGATCAGCGTCCAGCCCTCGCGGCCCCGGAAGGTGTCGCGCAGCAGCCAGAGGTTGATGTGGTTCAGCGCGAAGGGCAGCGGCATGCGCAGCCAGTGCACGCCCGGCGCGACCTCGATCCGGCGCCCGGGCTCGGGCAGCGTGTCTGCGAACGGATAGCTCAGCTCGTGCTCGTGGGGATTCATCGCGGCTAGAATCGGACGTTTACGTCAACGTCAGTCTACCCGCGCGGCGTCGCCGCCTCCCGGCCGCGTTCCGCAGACGGGGCCGTTCCGCATCCGGAGCCGATGGCCACGTTCACGATCACCGAGCTCGCGCGCGAGTTCGACGTCACGCCCCGCGCGATCCGCTTCTACGAGGATCAGGGCCTGCTCGCGCCGACCCGTGCCGGCACCGGGGGGCGCCAGCGCGTCTACACGCAGCGCGACCGCACGCGCCTGAAGCTCACGCTGCGGGGCAAGCGGCTCGGCCTGTCGCTGTCCGAGGTGCGCGACCTGGTCGACATGTACGAGTCGCCCTCCGACACCGCGGCGCAACTCGAGCGCTTCCTGCAGGTGCTGGCCGGGCATCGGGGCACGCTCGAGCGCCAGCTCGAGGACCTGCAGGTCACGCTCGGCGAGATCGCCGCGCACGAGGCGCGCTGCCGCACGCTGCTGGCGCGCGCGGCGCCCACCGCGCCCGAGGCCGCGGGCGCCCGCCGCCGTGCGGCCGGAGGCTGACGTGACGGCCCCCGACGCCGGCGCCGCCGCGCATGCCGACGCGATCCGCGAGCACGGCTTCACCGTGCTGCGCGACGCGATCCCCGAGCCCACCCGGCACGCGTTGCGCGAGGCCCTCGAGCGGCTCGAGACGGACGCGGGCGCGGGCTTCGCGAAGACCCGCTTCGAGGGGACCCGCACCGTCCGGATCTACAACCTGCTCGCGCGCGGCGAGGCCTTCTGGCCGGTGCCGCTGCACCCGCTGGTGCTGGCGGTGGCCGAACGCGTGCTCGATCCCGAGCTGCTGCTGTCCTCGCTGTCGGCGATCACCCTCGCGCCCGGCCAGGACGCGCAGCCGCTGCACGAAGACACGCAGCGCATCCCGCTGCCGCGCCCGCGCGCCCCGATCGCGCTGAACGCGATGTGGGCGCTGTCGGACTTCACCGAGGCCAACGGCGCGACCCGCCTCGTGCCGGGCAGCCACCGCTTCGATGCGCCGCCCCGCTACGGTGCCGAACACCCCACGGTCGCGGCCGAGATGCCTGCCGGCAGCATCCTGCTGTTCGACAGCGCGCTGTGGCACGCGGGCGGCGCCAACCGCACCGAGGCGCGCCGCTGGGCGATCGCCTGCTACTACTGCGTGGGCTGGATGCGTCAGCAGGAGAACCAGCTGCTCGGCGTGCCCGGCGAACTCGCCCGCCGCATGCCGCGCCGGCTCCAGCAGCTGTGCGGCTGGTCGGTCTGGCAGGGCCAGTACGGGCACGTCGACAACCACGACCCGATCGAGTTCCTCGGCGGCGAACGCGAGCGCCCGATGATCTGGGAAGACGCCCCGCGCGCCCCCGAAGCCGTGAAGAAACCGTAGCGAGCAGGCCCGAGCCGGCGTCAGCCCGTACGTTGGAGCCGGGCCAGCAGTGTGCCCAGGATCCCCTTCGGCAGGTAGATGATGAACAGCACCAGCAGCGCGCCGTAGATCAGCAGGTCCAGCCCGTGGATCGTGTTGCCGACCGCGATCCGCAGCGTCTCGGACAGCGCCAGCAGGAACACCGCGCCCACCGTCGGCCCGAGCATCACGAACATGCCCCCGGCGATCGCGCCGAACACCATCTGCAGCGAGATGCCGATCCCGGACACCGTCTCTGGGTTCACGTAGAGCTGGTACTGCGCATACAGCACGCCGCCCACGCAGGTCATCGCCGCCGACAGCATCGTCACCTTGAGCTTGGTGCGCGAGACGTCGATGCCGATCGAGGCGGCTGCGTCCTCCTCCTCGCTGATCGCCTCGAGCGCCAGCCGGTCCATGCTGCGGTCCACCCGCCGCCAGACCCACAGCGCGAACAGCCAGCAGGCGACCACGAGGTAGAACCAGACCAGCTTGTCCGAGAACTGCAGCGCGCCGACCGCAACCGTCGCGCCGTCGGTCAGCGCCGACTTGGGCGTGATGCCGAGCGAGCCGCCGGTGTGGTCGCGCATCGCGACGATCACCAGGCGCACCACCTCCGAGAGCGCCAGCGTGACCAGCGCGAAGTAGTGGCCGACGATCCGGAAGCGGAAGCACGGCCAGCCGATCAGCACCGCGAGCGCGAGCGTGAGCACGATCGCGCCGAGCGCCCCGAGCCACGGCGACACGCCGAAGGTGTTCCACAGCAGCACCGAGCCGTAAGCGCCGATGCCCAGGAAGGCGCCGTGTCCGAAGCTCACCATCCCGAGCCGGCCCATGATCGACCAGCTGGTGTAGATGAAGCCCCACAGCAGCGCCATGATGGCGAGGTGCAGCGGATAGGTGCCGAAGCCGGCGAACGGCGCCACCAGCAGCAGCGCGAGCCCGACGCCCCCCAGGATCCATGATCGGTTCATCGGCTCACCTGCGCTTGGCGAACAGCCCTTCGGGCTTCCAGAACATCGTCGCGATGAAGAACACGAACGCGATCACGTAGCCCCATTCGAGCTGGAACAGGAAGCCGCCGACCGCGATGAACTGCGCGAAGATGAACGCGGCGAGGAAGCCCCCGATCAGGTTGCCCAGCCCGCCCAGCACGCAGATCAGGAAGGTGATCGGGCCGAACGACAGGCCGATCGCCGGATGGATGTCGTACTGCAGCACCAGCAGGCAGGCGGCCAGGCCCGCCAGCCCGCCGCCGAGCGCCGAGGTGGTCAGGTAGATGCGGCCCGGGTCGACGCCCATCAGCGGCATGATCCCGCGGTCCTGGCTGATCGCGCGGATCGCGGTGCCGATGTAGCTGCGCGACAGGAACAGCCAGGTGCCGCCGATCGCAGCGATCGCGACCGCGAAGGCGATCAGACGCGCGAGCGACAGGTTCATCTCGCCGATCGCGAAGGTCGGCAGCCGCACGCCCAGGTTGCGGAACTCGACGCCGAAGGCCACCGTCGCCACCGCCTGAAGGAAGAACAGCACCCCGCCGGTGACCAGCAGCTGGTTGATCGGCTCGGCGGACAGCACCGGTCGGATGACGAACTGGTGAAGCGCCGCCCCGAGCACCGCGATCGACACGATGCCCGCCGCGAACGCGCCGAGGAGTGGCCAGCCCTGCTCGACGTGCAGCCACCAGATCACGTACATGCCGATCATCATCATCTCGGCATAGCAGATCCAGACGACGTCGATCACGCCGAAGATCAGGTTCAGCCCGAGCGCGAGCAGCGCCAGCAGCCCGCCGAGCAGCAGGCCGTTGATCACCGCCTCGAGGAGGTAGATGTCGAAGATGTCGCTCATGGGGGTCCTGTCAGACGCCGAGGTAGGCGCGGCGGATCTCGTCGCTCGCCAGCAGCTCGGCCGCCGGGCCGCTCTGCCGGATCCGACCGGTCTCCAGCAGGTAGGCGCGGTCGACGACCTTGAGCACCTGCTGGATGTTCTGCTCGACGATCAGCACGGTGTAGCCCTGCTCGCGGATCGTGCGCATCAGCCCGAAGATCGACTGCACCACCACCGGCGCGAGTCCGGCCGAGGGCTCGTCGAGCAGCAGCAGCTTCGGGCCGCTCATCAGCGCGCGACCGATCGCGCACATCTGCTGCTCGCCGCCAGACATCGTGCCGGCCATCTGCAGCCGACGCTCCTTCATCTTCGGGAACAGCGAGTAGACGAATTCCAGCCGCTCGGCATGGCGCGAGCGCGCCGCCGGCGTGTAGGCCCCCATCTTCAGGTTGTCCTCGACCGACAGCCGCGGGAACAGCCGGCGGCCCTCGGGCACCTGCGCGATGCCCAGCGCGATCACCTCGTGCGCAGGGACCTCGTCGTAGCGACGCCCTTCCATCGACAGCGAGCCCGAGGACGGCTCGATCAGCTTGGAGATGGCGCGCAGCAGCGTCGTCTTGCCCGCGCCGTTCGGGCCGATCACCGCGACCGCCTCGCCGGCGTCGACCTTCAGCGACACGTCGAACAGCGCCTGGAACGCGCCGTAGCCGGCGCTCACCCCGTTCAGCTCGAGCATCAGCGGCGCTCCTGGCGTGCGTCCCCGCGCACGGCGTCGGTCTCGCGCACCTGCGCCTGGACCTGCTCGGCGTCGGTGCCGAGGTAGACCTCGACCACCTTCGGGTCCCGGGTGACTTCGGCGGGCGTGCCCTGGGCGATCAGCTCGCCGTGGTCCAGCACCAGGCAGCGGTCGATGACCCGCATCAGCACGCCCATGATGTGCTCCACCCAGACGATCGAGATGCCGCGCTCGTCGCGGATGCGGCGCAGCATGTCGGCGGCCTGGTTCATCTCGGTCTCGTCGAGACCGCCCAGGCTCTCGTCGGCGAGCAGCAGCTTGGGCTGCGTGGCGAGCGCCCGCGCCATCTCGAGCTTCTTGAGCCCGGCCGCGCCCAGCCCGTCGACACGCGCCCCCGGATCGGACGGCAGCCCGATCAGCGCCAGCGCGTCCTCGGCCCGGCGCCGCGCCTCGCCGCGGGTCACCGGCTCCGAGGCGCCGTAGTAGGCGGCGAGCGTCGCGTTCTCCAGGATCGACAGCTTGCGGAACGGCCGCGGGATCTGGAAGGTCCGCGCGATGCCGGCCCGGCAGATCCGGTTCGGCGGCAGCCCGCCGATCTCGCGGTCCAGGAAGCGCACCGAGCCCTCGGTCGGCGCGTACAGGCCCGCGATGACGTTGAAGGTGGTGCTCTTGCCGGAGCCGTTCGGGCCGATCAGGCCGAGGATTTCGCCCTGGCGCAGCTCGAACGACAGGCGGTCGACGGCGGTGAAGCCGCCGAAGCGCTTGGTCATCGACTCGATTCTGAGCATGGGAACAGACCTGTCCGGCCGCCTCTCGGCGGATTCACGTTCGTGGAGCACGAGGGCCGGGCCGGCAGGCCCGGCCTGCGGCGAGCGGTGCTCGCCGAAACCCCGGCGCCGCCGCCAGCGGCGAGCAGTGCTCGCCGAAACCCCGGCTCTGCCATCAGGGGGCGTAGGTGTGGCCCTTGGGCAGGGGCAGGACCGGGTCCCGGGTCTTGATCGCGGACGGCCAGACGACGAAGGTGTCGTTGCCCGCGTA
>JBIIPQ010000045.1:0-19171 GCA_044342535.1 Burkholderiaceae bacterium | reverse complement strand
GCATCGGCGCGATCCTCGTGACGAACGATCGGGCGTTCAGCCAGCTCGCGGGTCTGTCCATCGAGGACTGGACCGAGGCGTCACGGTAGGGCAACGCTTCGACAGGTCTTCGAACGGGGAGCCATCCTCGCCCTCATCCGCACGGAGCGGGCAGCCGCTCCGCTCAGCGCGGAGACACCGGCTGCGCGGCCCGTCCCCCGCGCACCGCCGGCGCCCCGCCGATACCCGGCCGCGCAGGCGGCGCGAGGCCCGGCGTGCCGCCGGCCGGCGCGCCGGGGTTCACGCCCGGCATCGTTGGCGCCGTGCCCGTGCCCGTGCCCGTACCCGGCGCCCCCGCCGCAGGCGCGGCCGGCGCCGGCGGCCGCGGCACCTCGAGCAGCGCGTTGACCAGCGCGATGTCGCTCTCGGTCAGGTCGCCGGCGGTGTTGCGCAGTCGCAGGCCGTTGAGCAGCACGTCATAACGCGCGCGCGCCAGGTCGCGCTGGGTCGAGAACAGCTGCTGCGCGGCATTGAGCACGTCGATGTTGATGCGCACGCCCACCTGATAGCCGAGCTGGTTCGACTCCAGCGCAAGCTGGCTCGAGCGCTCCGCGGCGGTCAGCGCGCGCACCTGCTCGAGGCCGCTCTTGACGCCCAGGAAGGTCTGGCGTGCGCCCTGCTCGGCGGTGCGCCGCGCGTTCTCGAGATCGAACTGCGACTTGTCCTGCAGCGCGATCGCCTCGCGCACGCGCGCATCCACCGCACCACCCGTGTACAGCGGCATCGCGAACTGCAGACCGACCTGCGCGCTCTGCGAGCGGATGCCGACCGCAGCCAGCGAGGCCGCAGCGTTCGCGCTGCGCCCGGCGTTGACCTGCGTCACCAGGTCGAGCGTCGGATAGTGGCCGAAGCGCTGCCGCTCGATCTCGCGCCGGGCGATCTCGCCGGACAGCTCGGCCTGCCGCACCTGGTAGTTCTGCGCCCGCGCGATCGAGGCCCACTCGCCTTCGCGCTCGGCTTCGGGCGCCTTGACCTCGACGTCGCGCCGCAGGGTGTGCAGCTCGGTGGCGGGTCGGCCGATCAGCTGGGCGAGCAGGGCGCCTCGCACCTCCAGGTCGTTCTCGAACGAGACCTCCTGTGCACGGGTCAGGTCGAGGCGGGCCTGCGCCTCCTGCTGGTCGGTGATGGTTGCGGTGCCGACCTCGAAATTGCGTCGGGCCGAGGCGAACTGCTCGCCGATCGCCTGCTTCTGCGCCCGCACCACCGCCAGGCTGTCCTGCGCGGCCAGCACGTCGAAGTAGGCCTGCGACACGCGCAGGATCAGGTCCTGGCGGGCCTGGGCGAGCTGGGCCTCGGCGACCTGCACCGACAGCTCGGACTGGCGCACCAGCTCGCGGTTGGCCGGCCGGTACACCGGCACCGAGGCCAGCACGCCGAGGGACTGCGCGTCCCAGTCGCGGGTCGGCGCGACACTGGTGTCGAGCACGTTGAAGTTGCCGCTTGCGGTCGCGTTCACCGTCGGCTTGAGCGCCGCCTGCGCCTGCGGCACACGTTCCTGGATCGCGGCGAGCTGCGCGCGGGCGCTGGCCACCACCGGATCGATCTCGGCGGCCGCCTTGATCACGTCCATCAGGTCCATCGCGGCGGCGGCCGGCCCGGCGTGCGCCGCGAAGGCGGCCGCGAGTGCGACGCAGAGGAGTCGGCGATTCATGTCGAGGAGGCTCCGGGAGGCGAGGGCGGCTGCGGTGTCAGTAGGTCGGGCTGGACGGATCGACCTGTCGGGACCAGGCGTCGATGCCGCCCGTCAGGTTCCAGACATCGGAGAATCCGCGCCGCTCGAGGTAACCGGCCACCTGCAGGCTGCGCATGCCGTGGTGGCACAGGCAGACCACCGGGCGCGCTGCGTCGAGCTCATCGGCGCGCGTGGTGATCTGGCCCATCGGGATCGCCACCGAACCGGGCAGCGCGACCGTCGCCACCTCCCAGGGCTCGCGCACGTCGAGGACCAGCGGCGCCGGGCGCGAGGCGTCGGCGAGCCAGGCGGCGAGCTCGGGCGCGGACAGGGTTCGCATGCGTGCCGGTCCCGCGCTCAAAATCGAAAGGCGCTGCGACCGACGAAGCCGTACAGCGGGCGCGCCACCGTCTCGAACAGCATCCGCGTCGTGAACCCGCCGCCCTGCGCGCGGCTCACCAGCTCGGCGTGCATCACCGGCTCGCTGCCGACGATCGCGGCCAGGCGCCCGCCGGCGTTGAGCTTGGCGAGCAGGCGCTCCGGGACGAGCGGCACCGAGCCTGACAGCACGATGACGTCATACGAGGGCAGGTTGCCGTTCGGGTCCGCGCCGTCGGCCTGGCGCACGGTGACGTTGGTGACACCGGCCCGTGCGAGGTTCTCGGTCGCGAAGCGCGCGAGCTCGGTATCGATCTCCAGCGTGTCGACATGCCGGGCCCGATGCGCCAGCAGCGCCGCCATGTGCCCCGAGCCCGCGCCGATCTCCAGCACCGACTCATGGCGCCGCACGTCGAGTTCCTGCAGGATCCGCGCCTCGACCTTCGGGGCGAGCATGAACTCGCCGCTCGGGTGGCCACCGACGGTCAGCGGCACCTCCATGTCGACGAAGGCCATGCCCCGGTAGACCGGCGGCACGAAGTCCTCGCGGTGCACGACCGACAGCAGGTCGAGGACGTCCTGGTCGAGCACGTTCCACGGTCGGATCTGCTGCTCGATCATATTGAAGCGGGCGCGTTCGATGTCCATCGCGGAGAGTCCTCTTGCGTCAGGCCGAAGGCTGCGATTCTACCGGCTCGCCCGCCCGCCCACCGCCGATGCGGGCCGCCAGGTCGTCGAGCAGCGTGTACAGCACGGGCACCACCAGCAGGGTCAGAAGGGTCGAGGCGATCACGCCGCCGATCACCGCATGGGCCATCGGCGCGCGCTGCTCGGCGCCTTCGGTCGTGGAGATCGCCAGCGGCAGCATGCCGAAGACCATCGCCAGCGTCGTCATCAGGATCGGGCGCAGCCGGATCTCGGCGGCGGCGAGCAGCGCCTGCGCGCGGTCCATGCCAGCGCGGCGCTGCTGGTTCGCGAAGTCGATCAGCAGGATCGCGTTCTTCGTGACCAGGCCCATCAGCATGATGAAGCCGATCACCGAGAACATGTTCAGCGTCGAGCGCCAGGCGAGGAGCGCCACCATCACGCCGATCAGGGACAGCGGCAGCGACACCATGATCGCCACCGGCTGGATGAAGCTGCGGAACTGCGAGGCGAGGATCATGTAGATGAACACGACGGCGAGCAGCAGCGCCTGCAGCGCGAAGCCGAAGCTCTCCTGCATGTCCTTGGTGGCGCCGCCGGTGACAAACGCATAGCCGGGCGGCAGCGTCACGGTCTTCAGGCGCTTCTGGATCTCGAGGCCGACCGTGCCAGGCGCCGCGCCATAGACGTTGGCGGTGATCGCGATCTCGCGGGTCAGGTTCTTCCGGTTGATCTGGGTCGGGCCCTCGGACGCCACGAGCTTGGCGACCTGGCGCAGCGGCACCATCCGCGGCGCGCCGTCGGCATCGGGCAGCACCGAGGCGACGGTCAGCCGCGCGAGGTCCTCGACGTCGCGCCGGCCCTCGAGCGGCAGCCGGATGCGCACGTCGTAGTTCTCGTCGTCGGGCGCCTTCCAGGTGCTGGCCACCTCGCCGGCGAGCAGCGGGCGCAGCGCGCCGCCCACCTGCGCGACCCCCACGCCGAGGTCCGAGGCGAGCGCACGGTCGATCTCGACCGCGATCGTCGGCTTGGCCGGCTTCGAGCTGGTGTCCAGGTCGACGACGCCCGGCACCTGCCGCATCTCGGCGACCGCGAGCGCGGCGAGCGACTCGAGCTGGCGCTGGTCGGGGCCCTGGACGCTGACCTCGATCTGCTTGTTGCCGAAGGTGCTGAACACGCCGAGGTTGGTGATGGTGATGCCGGCCACGCGCTCGATGCGCTCGCGCACCGGCGCCACCAGCTGCTTGACCGAGCGCGTGCGCTCCTTGCGGTCCTTCAGGCGCACGAACACCGTCGCGTAGTTCTTGCCCTGGGTGGCGCCGGTGTTCACCGTCGCGTAGGTGAACACCACTTCGGGGAACTCGCGCAGCGCGGCATCGACCTGGCGCGCCTTGTCGGCGGTGAGCTCGAGCGAGGAGCCCACCGGCGTGTAGAACTGCAGGTACATCTCGTTGTTGTCGGGCTGCGGGACGAACTCCGAGCCGATCGTGCGGGCCATCGCGAGCGCCGCCACCAGCGTGAGGACGGCCCCGCCGATCGTCGTCCAGCGATGCGCCAGGCCCCAGCGCAGCACCGCGACGTAGCCGTCCTCGAGCCGGCGCATCACGCGCTCGAAGCCGCGCAGCAGGCGCGCCACCGGCCCCGTGCCCTTGGCGCCTTCGGCGTCCGGGTCCGGCCACACCGCCGAGAGCATCGGGTCGAGCGTGAAGCTGATGAACATCGACAGGATCACCGCGAAGGCCACGGTCACACCGAACTGCTTGAAGAACTGGCCGATGATCCCGCCCATGAAGCCGACCGGCAGGAACACCGCGACGATGGTGAAGGTGGTTGCCGTCACCGCCAGGCCGATCTCGGCGGTGCCTTCGAGCGCGGCCAGGCGATGGTGCTTGCCCATCGCCTGGTGGCGCACGATGTTCTCGCGCACCACGATCGCGTCGTCGATCAGCAGGCCCACGCAGATCGACAGCGCGAGCAGGGTCACCAGGTTGAGGGTGAAGCCCATCGCGTACATCACGAGGAAGGTGCCGATCAGCGAGATCGGCAGCGTCAGGCCCGTGATGACGGTGGAGCGCCACGACGACAGGAACAGGAACACGATCACGACCGTGAGGATCGCGCCCTCGACGATGTTGCGCTGCACGCCCTTGACCGAGTTGCGGATCGAGGTCGACTGGTCGCGCACCACGCCGAGCTTCACGTCGGGGGGCAGCTGCTTCTGCAGCTCGGCGGCGATGCGCCGCACGTTGTCCACCACCTCGATGGTGTTCTCGCCCTGCGCCTTGACGACGTCGAGCGAGATCGCGCGCTGGCCGTCGACAGTGGCGAGCGACTCGCGCTCCTCCTGGCCGTCGACCACGCGGGCGACCTGCCCGAGATAGACCGGCTGGCCGCCGCGGCGGGCCACGACGATGCGCTCGAAGTCGGCCACCGCCTTCAGGCGCCCGCGGATCTGCACCGACTGCTCGCGCTCGCGGGTGACGATGCTGCCGGCGGGCAGCTCCTGGTTCTCGTTGCGCAGCGCGACGAGGATCTGGTCGACACCGACCTTCAGCGCCTCCATCTCGGCCGGGCGCAGCACGATCTGCACCTCGCGCCGAACGCCGCCGACGACGGTCACGCGGCCGACGCCGCGGGCGTTCTCGATGCGCCGCTTGACCACCTGCTCGGCGAGCGTGGTGAGCTCGCGCGCATCGCGCGTCGTCGACTGGACCGCGAGCGAGATCACCGGCTGGTCGTCGGGGTTGAAGCGCGAGACGATCGGCTCCTTGACCTCCTTCTTGAAGGCCGCGCGCACCAGCGCGACCTTCTCGCGGACGTCCTGCGCCGCGCGGGCCGGCTCGGTCAGCAGGTCGAACTCGACGATCACCACCGAGACGCCCTCATAGGAGCGCGAGGAGACCCGGTTGATGCCGCTGACGGTGTTGACCTGCTCCTCGATGCGGCGGGTCACGTCGGACTCGACGATCTCGGGCGAGGCGCCCGGGTACTCGGTCTGCACCACCACTACGGGGAAGCTGACGTCCGGGAACTGGTCGACCGCGAGGCGGTTGTACGAGAACAGCCCGAGCACGACGAAGGCGAGCATCATCATCGTCGCCAGCACGGGGTTGTTGATCGAGACCCGGGTGAACCACATGTCGGTGTCCGGTCGGCCTCAGCGGCTGGCGGTCGATGCGGCCGGCGACGCGCCGGCCGGCGCGACGGCGGGGCTCGCAGCCGGTAGCGTGGCGTCGCCCGGGCCGCCCGTGCCCGCGCCGGGCGCGATGCGCACCGGGGCGCCCGCGCGCAGCGCGCCGAGGTTGGCTGCGACGATGCGCTCGCCTGCGGCGAGGCCATCGAGGACCTCGATGCGCGTGGTGCCCGAGGTCTGGTCGCGCAGCCCGAGCCGGACCTCGCGCTCGATCAGCCGTCCGTCGACGATCGCATAGACGAAGGTGCGCGCGCCCGCATCGCGGATCGCGGTCTGCGGCACGGCGATGACGCCCGATCGGGTCTCGACCGACAGGGTGCCCTGGGCGAAGAGCCCGGCGCGCACCGACGGGTCGCGGTTGTCGAGCGCGATGTAGACCGGCACCGAGCGCGTGCCGGCCTGCGTGGACGGCGCGATGCGCACGATCCGGCCGAGCTGCGAACGGGCCACGCCCTCGATGCGCAGCTCGACGGTCTGGCCGACGCGCACCGCGCCGATCTCGGCCGCCGGCACCGGTGCGTCGATCTCCATTCGCGAGAGGTCGACCACCGCCATCACCCGGCCGTCGATCGGCAGCTTCTCGCCGGCCTGGGCGAAGCGCTCGGACACCACGCCGTCGATGGACGCGCTCATCACCGTGTCGGCGAGTGCCTTGCGGGCGAGCGTGAGCTGCGCGGAGGCCGCATCGCGGTTGCCCGTCGCGATCTCCCAGCCCGACTGCGACTGGTCGAGCGCGCTCTGCGAGACGAAGCCCTTGTCATGCAGCTGGCGGGTGTTCTCGAGCGTGCGCTTGGCCTGGTCGACCTGCGAGGCCGCCGAGCGCAGGTTGGCCTCGCGCTCGCGCACCCGCAGCTCGTACTCGGTCGCGTCGAGCCGTGCCACGACCTGGCCGCGCCGCACGGCCGTGCCCTCGCGGACCAGCACCTCGCGCAGCTCGCCGGCCACCTTCGTCTTGACCACCGTCTGGTCGACGGGCCGCAGCGTGCCGGTCAGCGGCACCGTCCTCGCGACCGTCACCGGCGCGAGCGTGATCACGTCGCCGGCGGCGAACTCGATCGGGGCCTGGGACGTCGACGACGGGGCCGCCGCGGACCCGGCCGGCGCCGCTGCCTGCGCCGGCGCCGGTGCGGCCGCCCGCTGGCGCAGCATCCATCCGCCTCCGGCGGCCAGGACCACGACGACCGCGGCGGAGATCAGGAGGGCAGGCTTCATCGGGGGTCCGGGCGCAGGGCGGCCCTGATCAGGTCGAGGTGGGCGTCGATCAGGCGTTCGGGGTCGACCGAGGCGCCGGTGATCCGGCACAGGTCGAAGGAGTGGCTCCACATCGCCTTCATGACGAGCGGAGCGATCCACAGGTGGGCGGCGGTCTCGACGTCGACCGGACGGAACTCGCCGCGCTCGATGCCGCGACCGATGATCGAGCCGAGCAGCGCGCCGTTCGGCTCGATCACCTCGTCGTGGAAGAACCGGGCGACCTCGGGGAAGTTCCCGGCCTCGGCCATGATCAGCTTGGCGATGCCGGCCAGGCGGGTGGCGCCGAAGTCGCGCCACCAGCCGCGCAGGAACTGCTCGATCAGCAGGGTGGCGGGGGCGTCGGAGTCGGCGATCTCGCTGCGGAACCGGTCGAGCAGCACGACGATGTTCTCGCGGACCAGGGCCTTGAAGAGCTCTTCCTTGTTGGCGAAGTACAGGTAGAGCGTGCCCTTGGACACGCCGGCGCGCGAGGCGATGTCGTCGAGCCGGGTCGCGGCGTAGCCGCGCTCGACGAACAGGTCCAGCGCGGCGGCCAGCAGCTCGGCGGGGCGGCTTTCCTTGCGGCGTTCCCAGCGCGGGGCGTGGGGCGCCTCGGGGGAGGTGGCGTCGGCGGGGTCCATCTATATTACTGACCGTTCAGTCAGTAAGTATAGGCCGGCGCCGATTCGGGGGTCAATGCGATGCCTGCCTGCGCGCCGATAATGTCACCCGATGCGTGCCGCCCACGTCGCCCAGCTGCTGCTGCTGTCCCTGCTCTGGGGCGGCGCCTACCTGTTCATGCGCTCGGCGGCACCCGCCTTCGGCGCGATGCCGATGATCTTCCTGCGGATGGCGCTCGCCAGCCTGCTGGTGCTGCTGCCGCTGACCCTGTGGCGGGGCGGCTTCGGGACGATGCGCCGGCACTGGCGCGAGATCGCGGTGTTCGGCCTCGCGTTCACTGCGGTGCCGTTCGCCGGCCTGGGCTGGGCCGCGCTGTCGATCTCGGCCGGGATGCTCGCGGTGCTGCAGTCCTCGGCACCGATCTTCGCGGCGCTGGTGGCGGCGGTCTGGCTGCACGAACGCATCACGCCGGTCCGTGCGATCGGGCTGGCGGTCGGCCTGGCGGGCGTCGCGCTGCTGGTCTGGGACAAGGTCGGCGTGCGGGAGTCCGCGGGCCTCGCGATCCTGGTGACGCTGGCGGTCACGGTGCTCTGGGGCGTGTCCTCGAACTACGCGCGGGTTCGGCTCGCCGGCGTCGACGCGCTGTCGCTCACCACCGGCAGCATCGGGGTCTCGGCGCTCGCGCTCGCGCCCTTCGCCTGGTTCGCCTGGCCGGCGCACGATCCAGGCCCGCGCGCCTGGGTCGAGGTGGCCTTCCTCGGCGTCGCCTCGTCCGGCTTCGGCTTCCTGCTGTACTTCCGGCTGCTGCGCGCGATCGGCGCGGTGCGCGCCACCTCGGTCACCTTCCTCAACCCGCTGGTCGCGATGGCTTCGGCCGCCGTCTACCTCGGCGAGCCGGTGACCGGGCGCATGGTCGCCGGCTGCGCGGTGATCCTCGCCGGCACGGCGCTGACCCTCGGGCTGGTGCCGCTGCCCGGGCGTCGCGCGCCGGGGCGGGGGTAGCATGACGCTCCCTACCGCACCCTAGCGCCTGCCCGCGATGCACGCCGACACCCCCAGCGCCACCTTCGGTCCGGTCACCGTGTTCTTCGGTGGCAAGAACGGCAAGTACCCCGACGGCAACCAGGTCGTCGTGCGCGGCGCCGACACGCTCGCGGTGTTCGACACGCCGCAGGTGTCGAACCGCATCGGCGCCGCCTTCGACGACGCCGACCTCGCGATCCTCGGCCACGTGCACGAGGACCACATGGCCGGGCTGCACCGCATCCCGCGGGCCGCGGTCCACGTGCACGAGGCCGACGTCGAGGCCGCGCGCAGCTGGGCGGGGCTGTCGCGCCACTACGGCTATCCGGAGCCGGTGCTCGCCGCGCTGCGCACGAAGATCGAGCGCGACTTCGACTACGCGCCGCGCCCCGATGCGCAGGCCTACGTCGACGGCGCACGCTGGGACCTCGGCGGCGGCGTGTCGGTGCATGCGGTGCACATGCCCGGCCATACCGCGGGCCACTGCGTGCTGGTGGTCGAGCCGGTGGGCGTGGCCTTCATCGGCGACATCGACCTGTCGAGCTTCGGCCCGTACTACGGCGACGCGACCTCCGGGCTCGGTGCGTTCCGGCGCACGCTGCGCCGCGTCGCCGAGGTGCCGGCGTCGACCTGGGTCACGTCCCACCACAAGGGCGTCTTCACCGAGCGCCCCGCGTTCGAGCGCGCGCTCGCGGCCTTCGCGGCGACGCTCGAGGCGCGCGAGGCGAAGCTGCTCGCGATGCTCGGCGGCGAGGCGCGCACCCTCGACGAGCTGGTCCGCATGCGCCTGCTGTATCCGGTCGGCTACGAGGAAGTGTGGATCGACTGCGCCGAGCGCCGGACCATCGCCGCGCACCTCGACGAGATGGTGGCCGACGGGCGCGTCGAGGCGAGCGGCGACGGCCGCTTCCGCGTACGGTCGACCTGAGCCCCGTGCATCGGGGCGCAGGCGTGCGACGCGCGCTCGCCGTGTTCGGGACGGCGGCCACGCTGCTGCTCGGTGGATGTCACCCCGACAGCCGGTTCATCTACCACCCGCAGCCGACCGACGAGGCCGCGTGGCGGGCGACCGCGCAGACCCGATATGCCGAGCCGGTGCGCATCGAGCGCGACGGCGCCGTGCTGCGCGGATGGTTGTGGCGTCCGCCGCAGCGGAGCGGACCGCTGCCGGCCATCGTGTACTTCGGCGGCAACGCCGAGGACGTCTCGTGGATGCTGGCCGAGGCGCACCGCCTCGACGGCCACGCGCTGCTCGCGGTCCCGTATCGCGGCTATGGCGCGAGCACCGGCGTGCCTGGCGAGGCCGCGCTCTATGGCGACGCGCTCGCGGTCCACGACTGGCTCGCCGCCCGCCCCGATATCGATGCCGCGCGCATCGCGCTCTGGGGGCGAAGCCTGGGAACCGGCGTCGCGACCTGGGTGGCGGCGCATCGGCCGGTCGCCGGGGTCGTGCTGACCACGCCCTTCGATTCGGTCGCGGCGCTCGCGTGGCACCACCTGCCCGCGCTGGCGTTCCTGGTCACGCAGCGCTTCGACTCGCTGTCGCGTGCGCCGTCGATCGATGCACCGCTGCTCGCCTTCCTCGCGGGCGCCGACCAGGTCGTGCCGCCGGCCCACGGCGAGCGGCTGGTCGCCGCCTGGGGCGGCCGCGTGCGCACACTGCGCCTGCCGCAGGCCACGCACGACGACGTCCACCTGCATCCCGGGTACTGGCCGGAGGTGGCGGCCTTCCTGGCGACATTGCCGGCGCGCGCTGCTCGGACCCGCTGACCGGGTCGCGGCGGACCTGACCGGACCCGAGCAGACTGCTGTGGCACCCTGTCCGACCATGCCTGCGTTCCCCGCGCCCGCCGCCGACCCCGCACCCGCCTGCCGCCCCGGCTGCGGGGCCTGCTGCATCGCCCCGTCGATCGCCACGCCGATGCCGGGGATGCCGCGTGGCAAGCCGGCCGGCGAGCCCTGCCTGCACCTCGACGACGCGATGCGCTGCGGGCTCTTCGGGCGGCCCGAGCGCCCGGCCTTCTGCCGCGGACTGCAGCCCTCGCGCGAGATGTGCGGCGACGACCGCGGTCAGGCGATCGCCTGGCTGGCGCGGATGGAGCGCCTGACCGCGCCCTGAGCCTGCCGCCCCTCCGACGAGACTCCATGAAACGCTGCTTCTCCCCCGCCGCCTGCTCGCTATCGCCGCACATTGCCCTCCACGAGGCCGGCCTGGCCTTCGAGACCGAGCGGGTCGACCTCGAGACCGAGAAGACCGCCTCCGGCGAGGACTTCGCCCGTTCCGAACTTCGTCGGCATGCCGCTCGACGCGTACCCGAACCTGCAGGCCTTCATGGGCCGGGTGGCGGGGCGTCCGGGCGTCCGGGCGTGCAGGCGGCGCTCGAGGCCGAAGGCCTGGTGAAGTGAGGGGTCGGCGAGCCGGCGGCTTCGGCCGCCGGTCGCACGCCCTTATACTCGGCTCACGATGAACGCGCGAACCTGGATCGTTGGGCTGCTGGCGGTGGGTGCGCTCGGCGGCGGCGGATGGTGGTGGTGGCAGCAGCAGGCCGCGGCCGATGCGCCGCAGCTGCGCACCGCCAAGATCGAGCGCGGCACGCTCACCGCGACGGTCGCCGCCTCGGGCACGCTCGCGCCGACCGTCCAGGTGCAGGTGAGCTCGCAGGTCTCCGGCCAGATCCGCGAGGTGCTGACCGACTTCAACGCCGAGGTCCGCAAGGGCCAGGTGCTCGCGCGCATCGACCCCGAGACCTTCGAGTACCGCGTGCGCCAGGCCGAGGCCGACCTCGAGGCAGCCCGCGCGCAGGTCGGCGTGCAGCAGGCCACCCTCGCGGCGCGCCGCTCCGACCTGAATCGTGCGCGCATCAACTACGAGGAGGCGCTGCGCGACTTCGATCGCAAGCAGGACCTGGTCGCGCGCAACTTCATCTCGCCCGCCGAGCGCGACAAGGCCCGCGCGGTCGCGCGTGCGCTCGAGCAGGATGTCGCCGCAGCGGCCGCGCAGATCGACCTGGGCGACGCCCAGGTGCGCAACGCGCGCTCGACCGTCCAGCAGCGCGAGGCGCAGTTGGCCTCGGCGCGCGTGGACTTCGGGCGCACGGTCATCCGCGCGCCGGTCGACGGCGTCGTCATCAAGCGCTCGATCGAGCCGGGTCAGACGGTGGCGGTCAGCCTCGCCGCGCCCGAGCTCTTCCTGATCGCGCAGAACCTGCGCGACATGCAGGTCGAGGTGTCGATCGACGAGGCCGAGGTCGCGCGGCTGCGCGTCGGGCAGCGCACCACCTTCACCGTCGACGCCTTCCCGGGCCGCAGCTTCGAGGGCACGGTGATGCAGGTGCGCAAGGCCTCGAAGAGCGAGCAGAACGTCATCACCTACACGGCCGTCGTGTCGGCCGACAACGACCAGCAGTCGCTGCTGCCCGGCATGACCGCCAACGTGCGCATCGTCACCGACGTGCGCAACGACGCGCTGAAGGTGCCGAATGCAGCGCTGCGGTTCCGGCCGCCGGGCTGGAGCGAGGCGCCCAAGTCCGCCGGCCTGCCGGCACCGCTCGCCGCCGCGCTGTCGGCCTGGGTGCCCGAGGCGGCCGCGCAGGGATCGGGCGGCGGGCTGCAGGCCTACCGCGATCGGCTCGATCGCGAGCTGTCGCCGAGCGATGCGCAGAAGGCGCGCCTCGACGCCGCGTTCGCCGCGGCGCGCGAGCGCTTCGCCGCCGCGCGCGACGCCGACGAGGCCGAGCGCCCGAAGCTCATGGAGCGCAACCGCGAGGCGATGCGTGCCCAGATCGCCGAGGCGCTCGATCCGGCGCAGCGCAAGACCTTCGCCGCGATCAACGCCGAGATCGATGCGCGTCGGGCGTCGGGGGGGGGCGGCGGCGCGCCGGCTGCGGCCGCGGGCAGTGCCGTCGTCGCGGCGGGTGCGGGCGGAGCGTCGGCGGCGTCGGCCGCCCCGAAGGCCGGCGATCCGAAAGCAGTCGATTCGAAAGCCGGCGAGGCCAAGCCCGTGCAGGCCCGGCCCGGCGAGCCCGCCGCGTCCGCCGCCTCGGCCGCCTCCGCCTCCGCCGCCTCGGCCGCCTCGGCCGCCTCCGCCTCCGCCGCCTCCGCCGCCCGGCCAGGCGAGCCCCGTCCCGCGGCGGGCGGTTCCGGCGGCCCCGGCGGCCAGATGGCGGCGTTCCGCCAGCGCCTCGAGCGCGACCTCGCGCTCACCGACGCGCAGCGCGGCCAGCTCGACGGCATCTTCGGCGGCATGCGCGAGCGCTTCATGGCGCTGCGCGACGCACCCGAGGGCGAGCGCGCGAAGCGCGCCGAGCGGCTGCGCGCCGACATGCGCGCTCAGGTCGGCGAGATCCTCGACCCGGCGCAGAAGAAGAAGTACGCCGAGATCCTGGTCGAGCTGGCCGGGCGCAGCGTCGCGCGCGGCAGGGTGTTCGTGCCCGGCCCCGACGGCAAGCCGGTCGCGCTCGAGCTGCGACTCGGCCTGTCCGACGGCGCGTTCACCGAGGTCATCTCCGTGACCGGCGACGGCAAGCTCGAGGCGGGCGACCTCGTCTACGTCGGCGGGGTCGGCAGCCCGAGCGCGCCTGGCCCGGCAGTTCCCGCGCGCCCCGCCGGCCCGCGGCTCTGAGCATCGCCGTGCCCGTCGCCCCGAGCACCGTCCCGGTCCCTGTCGCAGGCGGCGAGCCGCTGATCCGCTGCGAGTCGCTCGCCAAGAGCTACGAGGTCGGCGGCGGCACCGTCCACGCGCTGCGCGAGCTCAGCCTGTCGGTGATGCCCGGCGAGTTCGTCGCGGTGATGGGCCCGAGCGGCTCCGGCAAGTCGACCTTCATGAACCTGATCGGCTGCCTCGACCGGCCGAGCAGCGGGCACTATCGGCTGGCTGGCGAGCCGGTCGACAAGATGGACCGCGATGCGCTCGCCGCGATCCGCAACCGCCGCATCGGCTTCGTGTTCCAGCAGTTCAACCTGCTGCCGCGCACCACCGCGCTCGACAACGTCGAACTGCCGCTGCTCTACGCCGGTGTCGCGCGCGCCGAGCGCCGCGCCCGTGCGCTGCGTCGGCTCGGGCAGGTCGGCCTCGCCGAGCGCATCGACCACCATCCGGCCCAGCTCTCCGGCGGACAGCAGCAGCGCGTGGCGATCGCGCGCGCGCTGGTCAACGACCCGTCGCTGATCCTCGCCGACGAGCCCACCGGCGCCCTCGACTCGCGCACCAGCGTCGAAGTGATGGCGCTGCTGCAGGCGCTCAACCGCGAGGGCATCACCATCGTCGTGGTCACCCACGAGTCCGACGTGGCCGCGTTCGCGTCGCGGATCATCTCGTTCCGCGACGGGCGCGTGGTGCGCGACGCGACGCACGTGCCGAACGACGCCGCGGCCGCGCTCGAGGCGATGGCCGAGCCCACCGACTGACGGGCCGCGCGATGGACCTGCTGTCGACCTTCCGGATCGCGCTGCGCGCACTGCGCACCAACTCGCTGCGATCGGCACTGACCATGCTCGGCATCATCATCGGGGTGGGCGCGGTGATCGCGATGATCGGCGTGGGCAAGGGCGCGCAGACCCGCGTCGAGGAGCAGATCCGCAGTCTCGGCTCGAACGTGATGGTGATGTGGCCCTCGTCGACCAACACCGGCGGGGTGCGCAGCGGCCTGGGCGGCGTGCAGACACTGACCGAGGACGATGCCCGCGCGATCCCGATCGAGGTGCCCGAGGTGCTGTTCGCGGCCCCGACGCACCGCGCCTCGGGGCAGGTGGTCTACGGCAACCAGAACTGGTTCGCCTCGGTCTTCGGCGTCAACAACGACTTCTTCGACGTGCGCGAGTGGGGGCTGGTGGCCGGCCGCTTCTTCGAGCCGAACGAGACCGCCAGCGCCGGCAAGGTCATCATCATCGGCCAGACCGTGGCTCGCCAGCTGTTCGGTGAGGACACGCCCTTCGAAGACATGATCGACCGCACGGTGCGGCTGCGCCGCGTGCCACTGACGATTGTCGGCGTTGCCGAGCGCAAGGGCCAGAGCGCTGGCGGCCAGGACCAGGACGACGCGGTGTTCGTGCCGCTGTCGACCGCGCGCACGCGGCTCTTCGGCATCGTGCAGGGCAAGCTGCGGCGGGTGAACTCGATCTGGATCAAGGTCGGGCCGGGCGAGGACATGAAGCAGGCCGAGGACGGGATCCGCGCGCTGCTGCGCCAGCGTCACCGCCTGCAGCCCGGTCAGGACGACGACTTCACCCTCCGCAACCTGACCGAAATGATGCAGGCCCAGGAGGCGGCCAGCCGGGCGATGACCGCGCTGCTCGCCGCGATCGCGGGGGTAAGCCTGCTGGTGGGGGGCATCGGCATCATGAACATCATGCTGGTCTCGGTCACCGAGCGCACCCGTGAGATCGGGCTGCGGATGGCGGTCGGCGCGCGCGGCAACGACATCCTGTCGCAGTTCCTGGTGGAGGCGGTCACGCTCGCCTCGATCGGCGGCGCGATCGGCGTGGCGCTCGGCGTCGTCGCGGCGCAGCTCGTCGGGCAGTCGGCGGGCTGGCGCGTCGAGATCGACACCCGTGCCATCGTCATGGCCTTCGGCTTTGCCGCGATGGTCGGCATCTTCTTCGGCTACTACCCCGCACGCAAGGCGTCCCGGCTCGAGCCGATCGACGCGCTGCGCTACGAGTGACCGGTACACCTGGCATGAGCACCTCCCCCGCAGCCATCCCCAACGTGCTGAGCGTCGCCGGCATCGATCCCTCGGGCGGCGCCGGCATCTACGCCGACCTCAAGGCCTTCTCCGCGCTCGGCGCCTACGGCTGCGGCGTCGTCGCCGCGCTGACCGCGCAGAACACGCAGGCGGTCACCGGCATCCACGGCGTGCCGCCCGAGTTCGTGCGGCTGCAGCTCGACACGCTGTTCGCCGACGTGCGGATCGACACCTGCAAGATCGGCATGCTCGGCACCGCCGCGATCGCCCGTGCGGTCGCCGAGGGCCTGGCGCGCCCGATCGCCGCCGGCGCCCCGGCGCACGTCGTGGTCGACCCGGTGATGGTGGCCAAGAGCGGCGACGCGCTGCTGTCGAAGGACGCGACCTCGATGCTGATCGAGGCCATCCTGCCGCTGGCGACGGTGCTCACGCCGAACCTGCCCGAGGCCGGCGTGCTGCTGCGCGAGCGCGCGCCCGACACGCTGCGCGAGATGTACCGTGCCGCCGAGCGCCTGCGCCGGCTGCTGCCCGACTCGAAGCACGCCTGGGTGATGCTCAAGGGCGGTCACCTCGACGGCGACGCGGTCGACCTGCTGCACGACGGCGACAGGATGATCGAGCTGCCCGCCCCGCGGATCGACACGAAGAACACCCACGGCACCGGCTGCTCGCTGTCGGCCGCCATCGCGGCGCTGCTGCCGCGCAGCGGCTCGGTGCCCGAAGCGGTCGCGGACGCCAAGCGCTGGCTGACCGAGGCCATCCGCAGGTCGGGCGAGCTGTCGGTCGGGCAGGGACACGGCCCGGTGCACCACTTCCACACGGTCTGGCCGGCGCCGAGCCGGTAACATCGCGGTCTTCCCGATTCCAGGCGTGCCCGCGGCACGACCCACCGTGCCGTCATGGACCTGCTGATCGCGCTGCCGCTTCTCGTGAAGGCGGCGATCCTCGGCCTCGTCGAGGGTCTGACCGAGTTCCTGCCGATCTCGAGCACCGGCCACCTCATCCTCGCCGGCAGCCTGCTCGGCTGGCACGACGACAAGGCCAAGGTCTTCGACGTCGCGATCCAGACCGGCGCGATGGCCGCGGTCATCTGGTACTACCGGGCACGGATCGGACGCATCGTCGGCGGCCTCGGCACCGATCCGGTCGCGCGCCGGTTCGCCATCAACGTGGTGATCGCATTCCTGCCGGCCGCGGTGCTCGGCGTGCTGTTCGGCAAGTACATCAAGGCGGTGCTGTTCGAGCCGGTACCGGTCGCGCTCGCCTTCATCGTCGGCGGCATCGTGATCCTGTGGGTCGAGGCGCGCCAGAAGCGCTCGATGCAGCCCCCGCGCATCGACGACGTCGACGCGCTCACGGTCGCCGACGCGATCAAGCTCGGCTGCGCGCAGGCCTTCGCGCTGATCCCCGGCACCTCGCGCTCGGGCGCGACCATCATCGGCGGCATGCTGTTCGGGCTGTCGCGCCGCGCGGCCACCGAGTTCTCGTTCTTCCTCGCGATCCCGACCCTGATCGGCGCCGGCGCCTACCAGACCTTCAAGTACCGCGACCTGCTGTCGGTGGACGACGTGCCGCTGTTCGGGGTCGGCCTGGTGGTGTCGTTCTTCAGCGCGCTGGCCTGCGTGCACTGGCTGATCCGCTACGTGTCGCGGCACGACTTCGTGCCCTTCGCCTGGTACCGGATCGTGTTCGGGCTGGTGGTGCTGCTGACGGCGTGGACGGGCCTGGTGGACTGGTCGGGCGGCTGAGGCGGCTGGCCGCCTATCGGGGCGGCGTCGATCGAGGGGTGAATTCCGACCGGTAGCGGCCCGGCGGCAGCCCGACCCGCCGACCGAAGTCCCGCGTGAAGTGGGCCTGGTCCGAGTAGCCGGCGAGAAAGCCGATCTCCGCGATCGGCCGCACCGTCTCCAGCAGCCACCACGAGGCCGACCGGACCCGAGCCTCGGCCATCACCGTCGACCAGGTGAGCCCGGCGGCGGCCAGCAGGCGCTGCAGTCCGCGCGTCGACATGCCGAGCGCCGAGGCCGCCTCGCCGAGCGTGCGCGGGCGCAGCGGGTCCGCGAGTGCGTCGCGCGCGCAGCGCCGGGCGACGTCTGGCCAGGGCAGGGCCTCGCACAGGTCGAGCGGCGCGGCCTGGCCGCCCGGGGCGGTCACCGCCGCTGCAGGCGCCGGTCTGCGCGAGGCCGCGGTCGCGGTCGTGTTCCAGTGCAGCGTCCAGCCGCCGGTGCGCCCGGCCCCTGCCAGCCGTTGCAGCATCGTCTCGTGGGCGGCTTCGTCGCCATCGATGGCTGCGAGCACGTCGACGCCGTCGATCGTGGCGCGCGGCGCCTCCAGACCGATCGCCTCGAGCAGCGCGGCGAGCACGCCGATCACCACCAGGTCCTCCGCGGCGGACGGCGCCTCGCCGCGCCGCACCGACACGTGCCGCAGGGCCACCCGAGCGTCGCCGAGGACCTCGAGCTCGGTGCGGTGGGCCGAATGGACGTAGCGCTCGAGGCGCTGCCATCGCACCAGCACCTCGAGCCCGTCGCGCGCGGCCGTCAGCGCCCGGTGCGTCGGATCGTCGGGGAAGGCGAGCACGCCGCGCCCGAGGCGCGGCAGGCAGGCGAGCCCGCGCTGCGCGACCGCCGCCGCGACGAGCGTGCGCTTGAGGTCCAGCGGGACCTGCGCGGTGCCGACAGGGGGCGCCGTCGCCGTCGCCGGCAGCGGCAGGCCGAGCGCGGTCATGCCGTGCATCAGCACGCGGACCATCGCGGCACTGGCGAAGTCGTCCATCGGGGCGGGGGGGCGGCGGTCCGTCAGCCGCGCCCGCCCGCCCGCAGGTGCGCGAGCACGTCGGCCGGGCGCACCGGGACACGCTGCACACGATAGCCGATGGCATCGAAGATCGCGTTCGAGACTGCGCCCGCTGCGGCGACGATCGCGGTCTCGCCGGCCCCGCTCGGCGGGTCGCCGTCGTCGACGAGCGCGATGCGCATCGGCGGCACCTCGCCCATCCGCGGGATCGGCGAGTCGGCGAAGGTCGCGGCGCCCACCGCGGACGCGCCGATCGGCAGCGCCTCGACCAGCACCATGCCGAGCCCCCAGACGAGATTGCCCTCGCACTGCGCACGCACCTGGTCCGCATCGACGAGGTGCCCGCAGTCGTGGGCACAGGTCATCCGCAGCACGCGCACCGTGCCGTCGGCGGGATCGACCTCGACGTCGGCGATCGCCGCCGCGAAGCTGCCGCCCTTGTAGATGCCGCAGGCCACGCCCCGACCGGTGCGGCGGCCATCGCGGCGGCCCGCGGGCCGCTCGCCCGCAGCCTCGAGCGCGCGCCGCAGCACGCGCGCGAGCCGGGGCTCCTGGATGTGGGCGAGGCGGAAGGCCACCGGGTCGGCACCCGCGGCGCGCGCCAGCGCGTCCATCGCCGACTCGATCGCGAGCGCGTTCGGTCCGGCCCCGAGCCCGCGCCACGGCCCGCCCAGGATCGGCAGGCGCACCAGGTCGAACTCGACGCGCGTCGCGCCGGTCCGGTACGGCGGCACCGCGCCGCGCGCCACGCCGTCGTCGCCGATCAGGTCGGTCAGCCGCTGCATCCAGGCGGGCAGCACCGCGTTCGTGAAGAGGATGTGGCCCGATGCGAACGCATGCCACCAGGCCTCGATGCGGCCGTCCTTCAGCCGCGCGCGGATCCGGTGG
>JBIIPQ010000237.1:0-6751 GCA_044342535.1 Burkholderiaceae bacterium | reverse complement strand
TTCCTTGCGGATCTGGGCGTTGCCGCGCAGTTCAGCCGGGGTGCCTTCGAACACGATGTGGCCATGGCCCATCACGTAGACGCGGCTGGAGATGTCGAGCGCGATCGCGAGCTTCTGCTCGACCAGCAGGATCGAGATGCCGCGCCGCTCGAGCTCCTTGAGGTACTGCGCGACCAGCTCGACGATCTTGGGGGCCAGGCCCTCGGTCGGCTCGTCGATCATGATCAGGTCCGGGTCGCCCATCAGGGTGCGGCACAGCGTGAGCATCTGCTGCTCGCCACCGGACAGCACCCCGGCCTGCGTGTGCTGGCGCTCGCGCAGCCGCGGGAACATGCCGTACATGTCGTCCATCGACCAGCGTCCCGCGGTCTTGCCCTTGAGACCGAGGATCAGGTTCTGATCGACCGTCAGCGTCGGGAAGATGTCACGGTTCTCGGGCACGTAGCCCAAGCCCTTGTGCGCGATCTCGTAGGCCTTCAGGCCCAGGATCTCCTGGCCCTTGAAGCGCACAGATCCGGTCCCGGTGACCAGCCCCATCACCGTCTTGACGGTGGTCGAGCGGCCGACGCCGTTGCGGCCCAGCAGGCTGACGATCTCGCCCTTGCCCACGTGCAGGTCCACGCCGTGCAGCACGTGGCTCTTGCCGTAGTAGGCGTGCAGGTTCGAGACCTGCAGCAGCGCGTCAGCCATGGGCCTCCTCCGTCAGCGTCGTGCCGAGGTAGGCCTCCTGCACCGCGCGGTTCTCGCGGATGCGCACCGGTGCGTCCGAGGCGATGACTTCGCCGTACACCACCACCGAGATCCGGTCGGCCAGCCCGAACACCACGCTCATGTCGTGCTCGACCATCACCAGGGTCTTGCCCTCGGTCATCCGGCGGATCAGCTCGACCGCGGCGTCCGACTCCGAGCGGCTCATGCCGGCGGTCGGCTCGTCGAGCAGGATGACCTCCGCCCCGCCGGCGACGGTGATGCCGATCTCGAGCGCGCGCTGCTCGGCATAGGTGAGCAGGCCTGCCATCGTGTCGTTGCGGGACTTCAGGCCGATCCGCCGGACGATGTCGTCGGCCCGGTCGGCCGCGTCCCTCAGCGCATCGAGCCGATGCCAGAACGAGTACTTGTAGCCGAGCGGATAGAGCGTCGCGCAGCGGATGTTCTCGAACACCGACATCTTCGGGAAGATGTTCGTGATCTGGAAGCTGCGCGACAGGCCCATCCGATTGATCTCGAACGGCTTCCTGCCGGTGATGTCGCGGCCACCGAGCTCGATGCGGCCCGCGCTGACCGGAAACCGCCCGGAGATCAGGTTGAAAAGCGTCGACTTGCCCGCGCCGTTCGGCCCGATCACCGCGTGGCGCTCGCCCTTCGGGATGTCCAGGTCGACGCCGCGGATGATCTCGGTCTTGCCGAAGCTCTTGCGAACGCCGGACAGCTTCAGTGAGGAGGGGGTCATCGCATCCGTCCTTCAGCCGCGCTGCTCGCGCCGCAGCTGGTCCTCGATCTTCTCCTGCACCGCGCCCCACTCACGGGCGAAGTACCGGCGCATCGCCTCGAACGACAGCGCGCCCGAGATCAGGATGCCGAAGGCCATGACCCAGAATGCGGGGTCGGCGCCGTCCATGGTGAAGCCGAAGATCGAGGTCTTCGAGCCGGCGGCGAAGTTCAGCGTCAGGTGGTAGCTCATCTCGACCACCAGGATGATGCCGACCAGCAGCACGCCTCCGGTCATCAGGACGCCGACGTACGGATCGCGCAGCTGCGCGAAGAGCCGGTACTTCGCGACCCGCAGGTTCATGAGGATGAGCGACGCGACGCCGCCCGGCGCATACATCACCATCAGCACGAAGAACACGCCGAGGTAGAACTGCCAGGCCTTGGTCCATTCGGACAGCGCGACCGCGAACAGCACGAAGATCACCGAGCCGATCACCGGCCCGAAGAAGAACATCGCGCCACCGATGAAGGCGGCCAGCAGCACGCCGCCCGAGCGCAGCGCCGACACGTTCTCGGCGGTCACGATCTCGAAGTTGATCGCCGCCAGCCCGCCCGAGATGCCGGCGAAGAAGGCCGAGGCGATCAGCACCAGGTAGCGCACGCGCTGCGTGTTGTAGCCGAGGAACTCGGCGCGCTCCGGGTTGTCGCGCACCGCGTTCGAGATCCGTCCGAGCGGCGTGTGCGAGAACGCGAACATCGCGATCATCGAGACGAAGCACCAGACGGCGATCAGGTAGTAGACCTGGATCGCGGGACCGTAGCTGATGCCGAGGACGGGGGCGCCGACCACCCGGTCGCTCGAGATGCCGCCCTCCCCGCCGAAGAATCCCGGAAACATCAGCGAGGCAGCGAACACCATCTCGCCCAGGCCGAGCGTGATCATCGCGAACGGCGTGCCCGACTTCTTGGTGGTCACGTAGCCGAAGATCACGCCGAACAGCGCGCCGAACAGGCCTCCCACCAGCGGGATCAGCGACACCGGCAGCGGAAGCGTGCCCGCCCCCACCCAGTTGAGCGCATGGATGGCGAAGAAGGCGCCCAGCCCCGAGTAGACGGCGTGGCCGAAGGACAGCATCCCGCCCTGGCCGAAGATCATGTTGTAGGACAGCGCGAACACGATCAGGATGCCCATCTGCGAGAGCAGCGTGATAGCGAAGCCGGACTTGAAGATCAGCGGGATGACCGCGAACAGCACCGCGGTCAGGCCCCAGACCAGCCATCGGCCGACGTTCAGCGGCTGGAAGCGCACCGGGCGCCCGGACTGCACGGAGGTCGTCATCGCATCAGCCCTCCCGCGTGCCCATCAGGCCCTTGGGCCTGAAGATCAGGATGAGCACCAGCAGCAGGTAGGGCAGCACCGGCGCCACCTGCGAGACGCTGAGCTGGAACAGCGAGTACAGCGGCGTGGCGGGCGTGACGGTGAAGCCGATGTCCTGCGCGAGCTTGATGCCTGAATAGTCGACCGCGATCGCGAAGCTCTGCATCACGCCGATCAGCAGCGACGCGATGAAGGCCCCGGCGAGCGAGCCCATGCCACCGACCACCGTGACCACGAAGATGATCGATCCCACCAGGGCGGCCATCGACGGCTCGGTCACGAAGGCGTTGCCGCCGATCACGCCGGCCAGACCGGCGAGCGCGGTGCCGCCCGCGAAGGTCAGCATGAAGACGCGCGGCACGTTGTGGCCGAGCGCCTCGACCGTCTCGGGGTGGGTCAGCGAGGCCTGGATGACCAGACCGATCCGGGTACGGGTGAGCATCAGCCAGATCGCGACCAGCATCAGTACCGCGACCAGCATCATGAAGCCGCGGTACTTCGGGAAGGAGGTGGTGAACAGCGTGAACAGCGGCCCCTGCAGCTCGGCGGGCACCTGATACGGCACGGCCGCCCGGCCCCAGACGATCTGGACCAGCTCGACGATGATGTACGACAGGCCGAAGGTGAACAGCAGCTCGGGCACGTGCCCCCACTTGTGCACCCGGCGCAGCCCGTACTTCTCGACCAGCGCCCCGAGCCCCCCGACCAGCAGCGGCGCGATGACCAGCGCCGGCCAGAAGCCGACCCAGGTGCTGATCTGATACGCGAAGTACGCGCCGATCATGTAGAAGGACGCGTGCGCGAAGTTCAGCACGCCCATCATGCTGAAGATCAGCGTCAGGCCCGAGGCCAGCATGAACAGCAGCAGCCCGTAGCTGACGCCGTTCAGCAGCGAGATCAGGAAGAATTCCACGGCCGTCGGGAGTCGCGGTTGGGGAGGCGGAGGCGGGTCCGCGGGGCGGGAGGCGGCGTCCGGCCGGAGCCGGACGCGCCGCGTGTCATCGGCGCGCGAGGCGATCGCGCGCCGTCGGGCTCAGGGCTTGGCCGGCCGCTTCATCTGGCAGGAGGTCGGCTGAGCGGCCACGTAGGAATCGAGGCGGGCCTCGGTCTTCCAGCCGTAGCCGGTGTTCTCCTGGTCGTACTTGACGGCCTTGCCGTCGACCTTGCTCCAGGTCGAGATGTAGACCGGCTGCTGCAGCTGATGGTCGGTCGCGCGCATCTCGACCTCGCCGTTGAGCGAGGTGAACTTCAGGCCTTCCATCGCGTAGGCGACCCGGAGCGGCTCGGTCGACTTCGCCTTCTTGATCCCGTCGCCGAGCATCTTGAACGCGGTGTAGGTCGCCATCGTGTAGTAGTCGTCGTTGAACTTCTTCTTGAAGCCCTCGACGATGTCCTGGCCCTTGACCTGCGGGTCGTTCGGATGCCAGTAGGACACCTGCCGCACACGGTTCGCACCCGAGGCACCCATCGCGGTGGGCACGCCGGTGGTGCCGGCGTAGTAGGTGTAGAAGTTGGCGGTCAGGCCGGCGTCGTTGGCGGCCTTGACCATCAGCGCGAGGTCGGCGCCCCAGTTGCCGGTGATGATGGTGTCGGCGCCGGCGGCCTTGATCTTCGCCACGTACGGCGCGAAGTCGCGGACCTGCGCGAGCGGATGGCGGTCCTTGCCGACGATCTGGATGTCGGGGCGCTTCTGCTTCAGGTACTCCTCGGCGGCCTTCTCGACGGAGTGGCCGAACGCGTAGTCCTGGTTGATCAGGTAGACCTTCTTGATGTTCTGCTGCTTCGCCATGAAGGCGGTCAGCGCTTCCATCTTCATGTCGGCGTTGATGTCGAGCCTGAAGTGCCAGAAGCTGCACTTGTCGTTGGTCAGGGAGGGGTCGACCGCGGCGTAGTTCAGGAAGACGATCTCCTTGCCGGGGTTGCGGTCGTTGTGCTTCTGGATCGCGTCGGCGAGCGCGATCGCGACACCCGAGCCGTTGCCCTGAGCGACGTAGCGGATGCCCTGGTCGATGATCGACTTGAGCACCGTCAGGCTCTCCTGCGGGCTCAGCTTGTTGTCGAAGGGAACGACCTCGAACTTGACGTCGCCGGCCCACTTCTGCTGGTTGGCGAGGTCGGCGGCGTACTGCCAGCTGCGCACCATATTCTGGCCGAGCGGCGCCATCATCCCGGAGAGGGGGTCGACCCAGGCAATCTTGACGGTGCCCGTCTGGGCGAATGCCGCGCCCGAGGCGAAGGCGGCTGCGAGCGCGAACGAGATCGCGGTACGGGTACCCATCGTCATGTCTCCTGTATTGGCAACGTCTGCCGCTGTCCACTGCAGCGGCGGCGGCTGATGATAACCGGAATCAGACGCCCGGCAAGCGGTAGTCCTTGAAGGTCTCGCGCAGCTTCGTCTTGAGGATCTTGCCGGTCGCGCCCAGCGGAATCGCGTCGACGAACTGCACGTCGTCGGGCGTCCACCACTTCGCGATCTTGCCCTCGTAGAACCTGATGAGCTCGTCCTTCGTGACCTCGGCGCCGGGCTTCCTCACCACCACCAGCAGCGGTCGCTCGTCCCACTTCGGATGCGCGATGCCGATGACGGCGGCCTGGGCGACCCCGGGATGCGCGACCGCCAGGTTCTCCAGGTCGATCGAGCTGATCCACTCGCCGCCGGACTTGATCACGTCCTTGCTGCGGTCGGTGATCTGCATGTAGCCGTCGGCATCGATGGTGGCGACGTCGCCGGTGGGGAACCAGCCGCGGCCCTCGCCGTCGTACTTCAGGGGGTCGCCGCCCTCGCCCTTGAAGTACTCCTTGACCACCCAGGGCCCGCGCACCAGGAGGTCGCCGTAGGTCTTGCCGTCCCAGGGCAGGTCGTCGCCGGCATCGCCGACGATCTTCATGTCGATGCCGTAGATCACGTGACCCTGCTTCTCGAGCAGCTTGTTCTGCTCGGCCGCGGGCAGCGCCAGATGCTTGTTCTGCAGCCGCGACAGCGTGCCCAGCGGCGACAGCTCCGTCATGCCCCAGGCATGGATCACGTCGACGCCGTACTGCTCCTGGAAGGTCCGGATCATCGCGGGCGGGCAGGCCGATCCGCCGATGACCGTGCGCCGGAAGGTCGAGAACTTCAGGCCGTTGGCACCGACGTAGGCGAGCAGGCCCTGCCAGACGGTCGGCACGCCGGCCGAGTAGGTGACGCGCTCGCTCTCGAGGAGCTCGTAGATCGACTTGCCGTCGAGCGCCGGTCCGGGGAACACCAGCTTGGCGCCGGTGAGCGGCGCGATGTACGGCAGGCCCCAGGCGTTGACGTGGAACATCGGCACGACCGGCAGGATCGAGTCGCGCGCCGAGCAACCCATCGCATCGGGCAGCGCGGCGGCGTACGCATGAAGCGTCGTCGAACGGTGGCTGTAGAGCGCGCCCTTCGGATTGCCGGTGGTGCCGGAGGTGTAGCACAGGCCACAGGCCGATCGCTCGTCGAGGTCGGGCCAGACGTAGGCGTCGCCGCCTTCGGCGAGGACGTCCTCGTAGCACAGCAGGTTCGGCACCTTCGTGCCCGCAGGCAGCCGGTCGCGGTCGCACATGGCGATCCAGCCGCGCACGTTCGGGCAGAGCGCCGCGATCGCCTCGACGATCGGCAGGAAGGTCAGGTCGAAAGACAGGAACTGGTCGTTCGCGTGGTTGACGATCCAGGCGATCTGCTCGGGATGCAGGCGTGGATTGACGGTGTGGATCACGCCGCCCATGCCGGCGACGGCGTAGTAGATCTCCATGTGCCGGTAGCCGTTCCAGGCCAGCGTCGCGACCCGATCGCCGACGTGCACGCCACGGCGCGTCAGTGCATCCGCGAGGCGCGCGGCGCGGTCGTGGCAGTCGGCGTAGGTATAGCGGTGCAGGTCGCCCTCGACCCGGCGCGAGACGATCTCGACATCGGAGAAGTGCCGTGCGGCGTGT
>JBIIPQ010000044.1:0-19266 GCA_044342535.1 Burkholderiaceae bacterium | reverse complement strand
GCCGGGCTGGTTCGTCAAGAACGGGAATCCGCCGAGAGGCGGCGGACCAGGACGCGCTAAGCTCAGGATCGGTCTTTATGGAACGTATCGTCCCGAAATCGACATTAACCTGCCGCTAGAATCGACTTGTGCCGTTTCCGTCGAGGTGCACGATGTCCTGTCCGACACCGCTCGCCGCGCTCGCCGCCGTCTTCGTCGCAGCGGCCACGCCCGCGCTCGCCGCCCAGCCCGCCGACGCGATCTGGTTCGGCGGCCCGATCGTCACCGTGAACGACACGCAGCCATCGGCCGAGGCGGTCGCGGTGCGCGGCGGGAAGATCATCGGCGTCGGCCCGCGCGCCGGCATCGAGCAGCGCTTCCGCGGCCCCGACACCGCGCGGATCGACCTGAAGGGGCGCACCCTGCTGCCCGGCTTCATCGATGGTCACGGCCACATGTCGATGGTCGGGCTGCAGGCGGTGACGGCCAACGCGCTGCCGCCGCCGGATGGGCGCAACGACTCGATCGAGGCGCTCCAGAAGACGCTTCGCGAGTGGATGGCCGCGAACCCCTGGCACCGCGACTACGGCATGGTGATGGGGTTCGGCTACGACGACTCGCAGCTCAAGGACGGTCGGCATCCGACCCGCGACGATCTCGACGCCGTGTCGTCGGAGCTGCCGGTGATCGTCGTGCACCAGTCGAGCCATCTGCTCGCGTTGAACTCGGCGGCCTTGCGCAAGGCCGGCATCGGTGCGGACACGCCCGATCCGCAGGGCGGCGTGATCCAGCGCAGGCCGGGCTCGCGCGAGCCCAATGGCGTGCTCGAGGAGACCGCCATGGTCGCGGCGGTGATCAAGCTGATGCCCGCGCTCGGCGAGAAGCAGCGGATCTCGCTGCTCGAGGCCGGCCAGCAGCTCTACCTGCGCTTCGGTCACACGACGGCGCAGGACGGACGCTCGTCACCGGTCGATCTGAAGACCTTCGCCGAGGCGTCCCGACGGGGCGTGCTGAAGCTCGATCTCGTCTCGTACGCGGATGCGCTGATGATCGGCGACGACCCGGTGATGCGCGGCCCGCTGCACGCGCGGACCTACACCGGGGGCTTCCGGATCGGCGGCGTCAAGCTGAACTTCGACGGCTCGCCCCAGGGCAAGACCGCGTGGCTCACCCAGCCGTACTTCAAGGCCCCTGCCGGACAGGCCGCGGGCTACGCAGGCTACGCCACCATGAAGGACGACGAGGCCGCCGCCCAGGTGCTCAAGGCGTTCCGAAGCGATCGCCAACTTCTCGTCCACACCAACGGCGACGCGGCAATCGACCAGCTCCTGAAGGCGGTCGAGTCCGCGAACGCACAGCTGCCGAGGAAGGACCGCCGACCGGTGATGATCCACGGCCAGACGCTGCGCCAGGACCAGGTCGACCGGGTGAAGTCGCTCGGCATCTTCCCGTCGCTGTTCCCGATGCACACGTATTACTGGGGCGACTGGCACCGCGACTCCGTGCTCGGCCCCGACCGCGCCGCGAACATCTCGCCCACCGGCTGGCTCGGGCAGCGCGGCATGATGTTCTCGACGCATCACGACGCGCCGGTGGCGCTGCCTGACACCATGCGCGTGATGTCGGCGACGGTGAACCGCACGACGCGCAGCGGCCAGGTGCTCGGGCCGGAACACCGCGTCGAGCCGATCGTCGCGATCAAGGCCATGACGCTGTGGGCGGCCTACCAGCACTTCGAGGAGAAGACCAAGGGCTCGATCGAGGTCGGCAAGCTCGCCGACTTCGTCGTCCTGTCGGACAATCCGCTGACCGTGCCGCGCGAGTCGATCGCCGACCTGAAGGTGATGGAGACGATCAAGCGAGGCCGCACCGTCTGGCGCCAGGACCCCATGCGGCAGGCCGCGGGCTGCGGCGAGACGCCCGAATGCAGCGAAGCCCTCGCGGCGCTCGACCGGCGCCTCGCGCTCTACGCGTCGCTCGCCGCTCTACGCAGCGCCCCGACGCGGTAGGCAGGCGCTCACTCCGCCTTCACGTTCGCCACCCGAACCACCTCGGCCCAGCGCGCCACGTCCTCCCGAACGAACCCGGCGAACGCCACGCCGTCGCGGGCGTTCGGGGTCATGCCGCTCTTGGTCAGCGTCTCGCGGACCGCGGGCTGCTTCATCGCCTCGAGCGTCGCCTCGCGCAGCCGGGCGAGCGCAGGCGCCGGCACGCCGGCCGGCGCGAACATCGCCAGCCAGGCGTCGGCCTCGACGCCGCGCACGCCGGCCTCGGCCAGGGTCGGGACCTCGGGCAGGTAGGGAGACCGGTTCGGGGAGGCCACCGCGATCGCGCGCAGCTTGCCCGACTGGATCTGCTGGAGCACCGTCGGCGTGGTCGCGAAGCTCAGGTTCACATGGCCGCCGAGCAGGTCGGTCAGCAGGGGGGCCGAGCCCTTGTACGGGACGTGGGCGATGTCGGTGCCGGTGCGGACCTTGAAGAGCTCGAGCGCCAGGTGCGAGGCCGACCCGGGCCCGGTCGAACCGGCGGTGAGCTTGCCCGGGTCCTTCTTCGCGAGCGCCACCAGCTCGGCCGCGGTCTTCGCCGGCACCTCGGGCCCGACGACCACAAGGTGCTGCAGGTCGGCGAGGCCGGCCACCGGCGCGAAGTCCTTCACCGGGTCGTAGCCGCCGCCCTGGGGCAGCAGCGAGAGGTTGGTGGCATGGGTCTGGTTGGTGCCGAACACCAGCACGTGGCCGTCGGCCGCGGCCTGGGCGACCCGCCGGGTGCCGATCGCGCCGGCGCCGCCGGGGACGTTCTCCACCACCACCGGCTGCCCGAGCGCCCGCGCCAGCTCAGCGCCGATGGTGCGCGCGAGGATGTCGGTCGGCCCGCCCGCCGGATAAGGCACCACGACGGTCACGGTGCGAGTGGGCGCCCACTGTGCCCAGCCCGTCGACGGCAGGACGAGGGCGGCGCAGGTGCCGGCGGCGGTCGACAGGAACAGGCGGCGGGCGGTCATGGCGACGCTCCTCGGGACGGGGCCGCAAGCGTACCGAAGGCGGGGGCGGCTGTCGAAGCGCTTCAGGGCGCGGGCGACGGCCGGAGCGGCAGGCGCGGGGCCCAGAGGTCGGCGAGCGCCGGATCGTCGACCAGCTCGGCCAGCCGGGGATCGGCGCGCATCGGACCGAGGTGCAGGCCGCGCCGCGCGGCGCCGTCGCGCAGCGCCCGGATGGCGGCGGTCCGGTCGCCGAGCGCGAGGTGGACCGGGGCACGCAGCTCGAGCGCCGCGCCGGGCCAGCGCACATCGAGCTCGTCGAGCCGGGCGAGCGCATCGGCCGGGCGGCCGGCCCGCGCGAGCACGTCCGCGCCGAGCGTGGCGATCGGCACGCAGTGCGGATCGGCCTGCGCGGCGCGGCGGGAGGCCTCCAGGGCCTCCGCATGCGCGCCCGTGAGCGAGGCCGCGACCGCCGCGATCGCCCAGGTCGTGCCGCTCGCTCCGGGACGCGCGACCAGCTCGCGCGCCGTGCGCAGCGTGGCGGCCGGCGGCGACCCGCCGAAGAACGCGCAGGTCGCGACCATCTCGGCGGCGCCCGGGCCCCGCGGGTTCAGGGCCAGCGCATCGAGGGCCGACCGGAGCGCGGCCTCGGGCCGACCGGCGCCGAGCAGCCCCCAGGCATGAAGGTGGCGGGTGAGCCAGTGCTGCGGGTCGAGCGAGACCGCTTGCTCCAGGTCCGCCAGCCCGTCGCCGGCGGGCCCGAGCATCGCGGCCCGCACGAAGCCGCGCACGGCCAGGGCGTCGACCGCTTCGGGATCGAGCGCCAGCGCCCGGCGCGCGGCGGCGAGCGCATGACGGGCGCCGTCGGCCGGGTCGCTCCAGCCGGAGTTCGCCTGCACGATCCTCAGGAACCCGAGCAGCGCCCAGGACGGGACATACCCGGGCTCGGCGTCCAGCCCGTCCTCCAGGGCCTGCAAGGCCGCGTCCAGGTCCTGCGGGGTGCGGCGCGCCGCCAGCTCCCGGGCGGCGATCCAGGTCTCGAAGGCCGACGGGTGCCGGAACTGCGCGAGCCGCCCGATGGACGAACCCGTCCGCGCCCCATCGACCCGACGCACCGGCACCGCGATGCGGAACCCGCGGCCGTAAGCGGTCTCGACGATCCCGAGCCCGTTCGGATGCGTCAGCGCCTGGCGCATCAGGTAGACGCAGCGCGACACGCTGTCGTCGGACGCAGCGCGGCCGGACCAGCCCGCCCGGACCACGTCGTCGCGGGGCACGAAGCGGCCCTGCGCTTCGAGCAGCGCGGCGAGCACACGCATCGGGGTCGGCGCGATCGGGATCTCCCGCCCCGAACGGGACAGCCCGATGGACGCGTCGAAGCGAAAGCCGGCGAACTCGTAGGCGCGGCGGGACGTTGCCGAGGTCAATGGGCGGCGCGCGGAAGCGGGGGGACTCGTTCTCGATTCTCCGTCACGCGCACCCGAGCCGACCCACCCGCTCGGGCGTACCGCCAACCGGAACTGCATCGCCCGGGCGCCCGACAGCGGATCGGAGGTCGGGTCGTAGGAGACGGCTCCATCCCATCGCGCTGAGGATTCCCCCACTGCCGGCGCCCGGACACCGGCGCCATGATCGGCGGAACCCTCACGCCCGCCCCGGACACCGCCGTGCATGATCCCGTCTCCAAGCCCGCCGACACGATGCCCGCCGAGGCGCGCAGCGTGCTGCTGGTCGAAGACAACGACGAGGTCGCGGCGGCGACCGGAGCGGTGCTCCGCAGCTTCGGGTGGGCGGTCGAGCGGACCGGCGATGCCGAGACCGCGCTCGAGCGGATCGACGCCGGCCTGGTGCCCGACGTGGTGCTCGCCGACATCGCGATGCCGGGCGCCTTCGACGGCGCGCAGCTCGCGGTCCACCTGCGGCGCACGCACCCGCGGCTGCGGGTGGTGCTGATGACCGGCCACATCGCCGAGGTCCACCGGGCCTCGGACGAGGGCGGCTTCCTGCTGCTGCCCAAGCCCTGCTCCATCTCGGAGCTGGTGGCCGCGCTCGACGGCGGCGCCTGAGGGGCGCCGCGCCCTGCCCAGCGGCGGGCGACCTCGAACTGCGAGACCGCGCCGGCGGGCCGATCAGCTGCCGGACTGCACCGGCGCCGAGGGCTGCACGGGCGCGCCGCCCCGACGGCGCTGGGTGCCGTCCTGCCCCTGCATCTGCGCATGCATCGCCTGGCGGAACGCCTGCCGCTCGGCGACGCTGAGCGAGCCGTCGCGGTCGGCGTCGGCGGTGTCGAACGCACGCTGCGCGCGCTCCATCATCGACTTCTGGCCGGCTTCGAACTCGCCACGGCTCAGCTTGCCGTCGCGATCGGTGTCGAGCTGCTGGAACATCCGCTCGCCGCGGTCGGCACGATCGTGGTGTCCGCCGCGACCGCCGTGATGGCCGTGCATGCCGGCGCCCGGCTGCATGCCGGGGCCCGCGCCGCGCGGGCCGGGGGGAACGGTCTGCGGCGCGCCCTGGGCGGCGGGCGCGGGATCGGAGGGCGCGGGCGTCTGCGCGACCGCGGCGCCGGCGACAAGCGCCGCGGCGAAGGTGCCTGCGACGAGCAGGCGGGTACGGATCGAGGGGGAGGCGTTCATGGAGGAGGTCCGTTCTAGTAGGTGTCGGAGCCCCATCCTCGCGCCTCGGCCGGGCGCCGGCGAGCCGCATTACCCGGCGTAGCCCCTGTTACAGGTCCCGCCGGGTGCCCTCGAACTTCTTCACGAAGGCGCCGCTCAGTGCTCGCCGGGCTGCCGGTACGGGCTGTGCAGGTCGACCACCCGCTTGGCGCGCCTGCGGGCGTTGATGTTCAGCACCTCGACGCCCAGCGAGAAGGCCATCGCGAAGTAAACGTAGCCCTTGGGGATGTGGTTGTCGAAGCCCTCGGCGATCAGCACCACGCCCACCACCACCAGGAACGACAGCGCGAGCATCTTGATGGTCGGATGGGCCGACACGAAGCGGCCGATCACGCCGGCGAACAGCATCATCAGCGCGACCGAGGCGACGACTGCCGCGATCATGACCCGCACGTCGTCGACCATGCCGACCGCGGTGATGATGGAGTCGAGCGAGAACACCAGGTCGACGACCATGATCTGCAGGATGACCGCGGTGAAGGTCGCCTTCACCGCCGAGGCGGTCGTCCCCTCCTCGCCTTCCATCGAGCCGTGGATCTCGGTCGTGGACTTGTAGACGAGGAACAGGCCGCCGAGGATCAGGATGATGTCCCGCCCGGAGATCTCCTGGCCCAGCACGGTGAACAGCGGCTCGACCAGCCCGACGATCCAGGCGAGCACCAGCAGCAGGCCGATCCGCATGAACATCGCCATGAACAGGCCGATCTTGCGGGCGAACTCGCGCTTCTCGGGCGGCAGCTTGTCCACCAGGATGGAGATGAAGATGATGTTGTCGATGCCGAGCACCAGCTCGAGCATGGTCAGCGTCAGAAAGGCGATCCACACCTGCGGGTCGGTCAGGAGTTCGAGCATCGGGATGTCCGGAGAGAGTCGGCGCCGGGCGGGATCGCGGCGCGAGGGGGAGGTCGAGGGCGGTTCAGGCCGTGGCGGCGAGTGCCCGGTCGAGATCCCAGAGGATATCGTCCACCGACTCCAGCCCCACGGACAGCCGTACGAGATCGGAGGATACCCCGGCGGCCCGTTGCTCGGCCTCGGAGAGCTGGCGGTGGGTGGTCGAGCCCGGGTGGATCACCAGCGTGCGGGCATCGCCGACGTTGGCCAGGTGGGACAGGAAGGTGCAGCCGTCGATGAAGCGCTCGCCGGCGCGCCGGGCGTCGCCCTCGGCGCCGGGCTTCACGCCGAAGGTGAGGATGCCGCCGGCGCCGCGCGGCAGGTAGCGCTTGGCGAGCGCGTGATACGGGCTGTCGGCCAGGCCGGGATAGTTGACCCAGGCCACGCGCGGATGCGCGCGCAGGAAGTCCGCGACGCGCGTCGCGTTGCCGACGTGGCGGTCCATGCGCACCGGCAGCGTCTCGATGCCCTGCAGCAGCAGGAAGGCCGACAGCGGCGCGAGCGTGGGCCCGAGCGTGCGCGCGGTCTCCATGCGGGCGCGCATCGTGAACGCGAAGTCGCCGAAGGTCTCGAAGAAGCGCACGCCGTGATAGCCCTTGCTCGGCTCGACCATCTCCGGGAACTTGCCGTTGTCCCACGGGAAGCGCCCGGCCTCGACGATCGCGCCGCCCAGGGTGGTGCCGTGGCCGCCGAGGTACTTGGTGACCGAGTGGACGACCAGGTCGGCACCATGGTCGATCGGGCGGCACAGGTAGGGCGAGGCCAGCGTGTTGTCGACGACCAGCGGCACGCCGTGCGCGTGCGCGATCTCGGCCACCGCCTCGAGGTCGATCACGTTCAGGCGCGGATTGGCGATCGTCTCGACGAAGACGGCGCGCGTCTCGGGTCGCATCGCGGCGCGGAAGTTCGCCGGCTCGTCGGGCTCGACGAAGGTGCACGAGATGCCGAATCGCGCGAAGGTCACCGAGAACTGCGAGACCGTGCCGCCGTACAGCGTGTTGGCCGCGACGATGTGGTCGCCCTGCCGGCACAGCGTGAGCATGGCGACCATCTCGGCGGCCATCCCGCTGGCGGTGGCAAGCGCCGCACGCCCGCCCTCGAGCGCGGCGATGCGCTGCTCGAGCACCGCGACCGTCGGGTTGCCGAGGCGGCTGTAGACGTTGCCGAAGGTCTGCAGGTCGAACAGCGAGGACGCATGCTCGGCCGAGTCGAACACGTAGGCCGCGGTCTGGTAGATCGGCGTGGCCCGCGCGCCGGTCTCGGCGTCCGGGATCTGGCCGGCGTGGAGGCAGAGCGTCTCGATGCCGAAGGCGCGGTCGGTCATGGCGGAGCGGGGGTCGTCGTGCGGGTCTCGGCGCGGAGCGGCAAGGGTACCGCAGCGCCGCGGCTCAGGCCGCCGGCGGCAGGATGCCGTTCCAGCGCGGGCGCTTGGCGGAGATGACCTTCGTGTCCACGCCCGCCCAGCCCAGGCCGCCGAACAGGCGCCCGTGCTCGATCTTCACGCAGCGGTCCATCACCGAGTCCAGGCCGGCCGCGCGCGCGAGCGCATCGGCCTCGAGGTTCTTCACGCCGAGCTGCTGCCACAGGCAGCGGGCGCCGATCGCGATCGCCTCGCGGGCGATCGGCAGCACGTCGGCGGGCTTCCTGAAGACGTCGACCATGTCGACCTTCACCGGGATCTCGCCGAGCGACGCATAGGCCTTGCACCCGAGGATCTCCGGGTACTTCGGATTGACCGGGATCACCGTGTAGCCGTGGTCGAGCATGTACTTCGCGGCGAAGTAGCTCGGGCGGAACCAGTCGGCGGACAGCCCGACGACGGCGATCGTCCGTTGGGTCGAAAGGATCCTGCGCAGCGTGTCGATGGTGTCCATGTCCGTGCGGCGGTCGGGGGCGGTCCGACAGTCTCCGCGCCGCTCGGGCGGCATGCAAGGCGGCGCGGCCGCGACCGACACACTGCCCGCCTCACCCCCGCCCCGTTCCGGAGAGCCCACGATGACCGTCCGCCGCCCATTCCGCGCCCCCCTCCGTCTGCTCGTCGCGGTGGCCCTCGCCGGCGTCTGCGCCAGCGCCCAGGCCCAGTCCGCCGTGCCCGGTCCATGGGTCGAGCTCGAGGGCGCGTGGACCGACTTCGCGCGCAACGACCTGCAGAAGCCGAACGACGCGACCGGCACCCGCTTCTCCGCCCTGCCCTTCACCGGCGACGGCGCGACGAGCGGACGACTGTCGATCGAGATGCCGGTCAGCCGATGGGGCCAGGGTCACCGGCTGCGGCTCGCGTACGTGCCGTTGCGCCTCGACGGCACCGCGACCACGGCGACCGCGATCCGGTTCCAGGGCTCGACCTTCGCCGCCGGCGCGCCGACCTCGCTCGACTACGTGTTCGACACGTGGCGCGCGACCTACTCGGTGCCGCTCTTCGGGCGCGACGACCCGAGCGCGGGCTGGGCCCTGCGCGCCGGCGGCACGCTCGCGATCCGCGACGCGTCGATCCGGCTCGCACAGGGCGCCACCGTACAGCGCTTCGACAACGTCGGGCCGGTGCCGCTGCTGCACCTGTCGGCCGCCCGCACGCTCGGCGCCGGCTGGACCTTCGAGGCCGAGCTCGACGGCGCACCCGGCCCGGGCGGCACCGGGCTGTGGGACACCGCGGCGCGCCTCCGGTGGGCGGCCGGTCCCGGCTGGTCGATCGCTGCGGGGCTGCGCCACCTGCGCGGCGGCGTCGACAACGACGAGCTCTACAACGTCGTCGCCGCGACCTCCGCGACCGTCTCGGCACGCTGGGCGTTCTGAGGCCGCGGCCCCGCCGCCCCGTTCAGCCCTCGGTCGGCAGCAAGCCCTCGACCGACAGGTAGCGCTCGCCGGTGTCTTGGTCGAAGCCGAGCACACGTGCGCCATAGGCGAGCATCAGGCAGCGGCGCTCGACCGAGATGCTGTCGGGATTCGAGCGCCCGGACTTGATCCAGACTGGACCACGCGCGGTACCGCACGCCGGTCGGGGCATAGAATCGCCGCTCCGAGGACCGAACCCGCCACCACACCGCCATGCTCGACTACGACCAGTACCGATCGCTGCGCCTCGTCCGACACGATGACGGAGTGCTCGAGATCGTGATGACCTGCCGTCCCGGCCAGAAGCTGCCGACTGCCGACGACCGCACGCACTACGAGATGACCGAGGTCTGGCGCACGCTCGACGCGGACCCGGCGATGAAGGTCGCGGTGATCCGCGGCGAGGGCCGGGGCTTCTCGGCCGGCGGCGACGCCTCGCTGGTCGAGGCGATGGCCGACGACTTCCACGTCCGCGCCCGCGTCTGGCGCGAGGCGAAGGACCTCGTCTACAACATGATCAACTGCAACAAGCCGATCGTCTCGGCGATGCACGGCCCGGCGGCCGGCGCGGGCCTGGTCTGCGGCGTGCTCGCCGACGTGTCGATCGCCACGCGCGACGCCAAGCTCGTCGACGCGCACACGCGGCTCGGCGTGGCCGCGGGCGACCATGCGGCGGTGATCTGGCCGCTGCTGTGCGGCATGGCGAAGGCCAAGTACTACCTGATGCTCTGCGAGCCGCTGACCGGCGCGGAGGCCGAGCGCATCGGCCTGATCTCGCTGGTGGTCGACGACGAGGCCGCGCTGCAGGCGCGTGCGTTCGAGGTCGCGCGCAAGCTGGCCGGCGGGAGCCAGACCGCGATCCGGTGGACCAAGTACGCGCTGAACAACTGGCTGCGCCAGGCCGGACCCGCGTTCGACGCGTCGCTCGCGCTCGAGTTCATGGGCTTCGCCGGGCCCGATGTGAAGGAAGGCGTGGCCGCCCTCCGCGAGAAGCGCGCGCCACGCTTCGACGACCGCGACCCCTTCTGAGGCGCCGACCATGGCCCTGCTGATCCTGAGCAAGCCGATGCCGCCCGAGCACTTCGCGCAGGCGCTGCGCGAGCACGGCTGGCCGCATCCGATCCACACGACGCTCGACGGCGACTGGGACCCCGCGTCGATCCGCTGGCTGCTGGCCTGGCGCCTGCCCGCCGGCGTGCTGCCACGGCTGCCGAGCCTCGAGCTGCTCTTCAACTGCGCAGCCGGCGTCGACAAGCTGCTGGCCACGCCCGACCTGCCGCCCGGCCTGCCGATCGCGCGGGTGATCGACGGCTCGCAGGCGATCGAGCTCGCGCAGTACGTGGTGCACGCGGCGCTCGATCACCTGAGACTGGCGCCGCGCTATCGCGCGCAGCAGCTCGCACGAGACTGGACGCGGCACCGCGCGCCCTCGGTCGGCATCGAGGCGCTCGTGCTCGGGCTCGGCCCGATCGGACAGACCATCGCGCGCTCGCTCGCCGCGCTCGGCTTCGAGGTGTCCGGCTGGAGCCGCACGCCGCGCGCCGTCGAGGGCATCCGGACCTTCGCCGGCGACGACGGGCTGGCGGCCGCGCTGCCGCGCGCCCGCGTGCTGGTCTGCGCGCTGCCGCTCACGCCGCAGACCGCGGGGCTCGTCGATGCCTCGCTGCTCGCTCGGCTGCCGCGGGGCGCGTTCTTCGTGAACATCGGCCGCGGCGGGCAGGTGGTCGAGCCCGCGCTGCTCGACGCGCTCTCGAGCGGGCAGCTCGGCGGCGCGACGCTCGACGTGCAGGCCAACGAGCCGATGGCCGCCGACGATCCGCTGTGGTCGACGCCGAACCTCACGATCACGCCGCACGTCGCGGGGCAGCTCTCGCCGGGCGCGGTGGCCGCGCAGTTCGCCGACGAAGTGGCGCGGCTCGAGCGCGGCGAGCCGCTGCGCCAGCCGGTTGATCGCACCCGGGGCTACTGAGGCCAGACCGACGACGGCGGCGCGCCGCCGCCGCCGCTGTGGCCGCCCGCGCGCTGCTGCTGCTATCGTTCGTCGGAACATCCTTCACGCGAGGCGACGATGGCAACCAGCACCTCCAAGGCGTTCGACATGGGCAAGATGGCGATCGGCGGGATCGGACAGGTCCTCGACAGCGTCGAGTTCGTCAAGCGGGCCTGGGGCGGGCTGAACCTGCCCAGCACGCTGGTGCCCACCGTCGACATCGACGAGCTCGACAAGCGCATCGCCGACCTGAAGGCCGTCGAGCAGTGGCTGAACATGAACCTCAGCATGCTGCACGGCACCATCCAGGGCCTCGAGATCCAGCGCGGCACGCTCGCCGCGGTCAAGGCCTTCGGCGCATCCTTCGGCAACCTCGCGCAGCAAGGCGCCGCGCCGGCCGCGCCGCCCCGCAGCGCGGCACGCCCGCCGGCGCCCGAACCCGAGCCGGCCGCGGCACCGGCGCCGCCCGAGCCACCGGCCGCGAAGGCCGCGTCGCCGAAGCCCGATCTGCCCGCGATGCTCCCCGGGATCAACCCCACGGCCTGGTGGAACCTGCTGCAGCAGAACTTCAACCAGGTGGCCCAGGCCGCGCTGACCGGCGGCGGCCTGCAGGACGCGGCCGCGACCGCGATGAAGGCGGCAGGCGGCCTCGCGGGTGCCGCGATGCCGCGTACGAGGAAGCCCGGCGCGGCGGGGACGAAGGCCACGGCGGTCACCAAGACCGCGGCCGGCACCAAGGTCGCAGGCGCCGCGAAGGCCCCCGCCGCGCGCAAGCCGGCGGCGAAGAAGCGGCGTGCACCGGCCCCGCGTGCGCCCAAGGCGGGTTCGTGACCCGGTTCCGCCATGGCCATGCCACGCATCCCGACTGGCGGATGGCGACCGAGCTGGCGCTCGCCCAGATCGACGGGCGCCGCGAGACGCCCGGCTGGTCGCCCGGCGGCAACCTCGGCCTCGTCTACCTGACGGCTGCACTCGCGCCGCACGCCGACGCGATCGTCGAGCTGCTGGTGCAGCGCACCGGCGTCGAGCACTGGGCCGGCACCTGCGGCCACACCGTCGTCGCCACCGGCGTCGAGTACGACGACGAGCCGGCGATCGCGCTCATGCTCTGCGACCTGCCGGACGACGGCTTCCACGTGTTTTCCGGCGCCACGCCGCCGCCGCCGGCCGGCGCGCGCACGAGCGCGGGCGCCGTCGCGGCGCAGTCGGCGCTGGTGCATGCCGACCCGGGCACGCCCGACCTCGCCGAGCTGGTCGAGGACATGGCGGTCAAGGTGTCCTCGGGCCTGCTGTTCGGCGGCATCTCGAGCGGCCGCGCCACGCCGCTGCCGCAGGTCGCCGACCGCGTGCTCTCCGGCGGGCTGTCGGGCGTCGTGTTCTCCTCCGACGTGGACCTGCGCATGCGGGTCACCCAGGGCTGCTCGCCGCTGGCGGGCGAGCACGTGATCTCCGCCTGCAGCTCGAACCTGATTCGCACGCTCGACGGACAGCCCGCGCTCGACGTGTTGCTCGCCGACCTCGGCGTCGACGAGGCGGTGCGCACCACGCGCGACGGCGCCGCGCTGATGCGGGCGCTGCCGGCCGAGCGCGTGCGTGCCGGCCTGTTCGTCGGGCTGTCCGGGGGCGACGAGCCCTCGCGCGGCGCGCGCCCCGGCTTCGGCGACTACCTGGTCCGCAACCTCGTCGGCATCGATCCGCACAACCGTCTGGTCGCGATCGCGGCGCTGCCCCAGGAGGGCGACCGCGCGGTGTTCTGCACGCGCGACGCGCGCGCGGCGCGGGCCGACCTGATCCGGGCCTGCACCGAGCTGCGCGAGGAGCTGGAGACCGACGGGCTCGCGATCCGCGGCGGCGTCTACGTGTCCTGCGTGGCGCGCGGCCGCTCGCTGTTCGGTGCCGCGGGCGCCGAGGTCGGGATCCTGCAGTCGCAGCTCGGCGAGTTCCCGCTGGTCGGCTTCTTCGCCAACGGCGAGATCGCCCAGCACCGGCTGTACGGCTACACCGGCGTGCTGACGCTGTTCACCGGTCCGATCGAAGACGCCTGATCCAGGCCTGATCCGAGTCCGACTCGGACCCGGTTCGCCGGCCGCTCAGATCCGGTCGATGCCGGCCAGCAGGCGATCGCCCCAGTCGCGGATCGCGGCACGCTCATCGGCCGAGAGCCGTGCGAGGTTCTTGGCCATCAGCGCGGTCCGCGGGTTGCCGGCGAGCTCGGCCTCGTGGGCGTCGAGGAAGCGCCAGTACAGCGTGGTCATCGGGCAGGCCCGCGGCCCGGCGCGCAGCTCGGGACGGTACGCGCAGCCGCCGCAGTGGTTGCTCATGCGCTTCACGTAGGCACCGCTCGCGACGTACGGCTTGGTGGTGAAGCGCCCGCCGTTCGCGTAGAGCGCCATGCCGGCCACGTTCGGCAGCTCGACCCACTCGACCGCGTCGACGTAGACCGCGAGGTACCAGGCCGCGACCTCGCGCGGCGCGAGCCCCGCGAGCAGCGCGAAGTTGCCGGTGAGCATCAGCCGCTGGATGTGGTGCGCATAGCCCTCGCGCATCGTCTGGCCGATGGCGTCGCGCAGGCAGGCCATCCGCGTGTCGCCGGTCCACCACCAGGCGGGTAGCGCCCGATCGTGGCCGTAGTGGTTCGCATCGGCCAGGCCCGGCATGTCGAGCCAGTAGACGCCGCGGACGAACTCGCGCCAGCCGAGCACCTGCCGCACGAAGCCCTCGACCGCGGCGAGCGCCGACGCGCCGGCCTCGCCCTCGCGGGCCGCGGGCGCGCGCTCGCGCCAGGCGCGCTCGGCCGCAGCGACGACCTCGCGGGGATCGAGCAGCTTGAGGTTCAGGCTCGAGGCGATCAGCGCATGCCAGCCGAAGGGCGTGCCGGTCCACATCGCGTCCTGGTAGCGGCCGAAGTTCACCAGCCGCGTGTCGATGAAGCGCGCGAGCGCCTCGAGTGCCTGCTCGCGGGTGACCGGCCAGCCGAAGGACGCGAGCGAGCCCGGATGATCGGTGAAGCGGCGCTCGACCAGCTCGAGCACCTCACGGGTGATCGCGTCCGGCTCGAAGCGCGCCGGAGCGGGGATCGGGCCCGGGCCGCTCTTCGGATACGCGCCGCGGTTCTCCTCGTCGAAGTTCCAGCGACCGCCCTCGGGCTCGCCGTCCTCGCCCATCAGCACGTCGTGGCGCTTGCGCATCCAGCGGTAGAAGGTCTCCATGCGCAGCGTCTTGCCGCGCCCCGCCCAGCGGGCGAAGTCCTCGGTCGAGCACAGGAAGTGGGTGTCGGGCAGCACCCGCAGCGGCAGCGCGCGCCGCGCGCACAGGTCCTGCAGGTCGGCGAGCACGCGCCAGTCGCCCGGCTCGCAGACCACCAGCTCGGTGAGCCGGTGCCGATCGATCAGGCGCTCGAGGCGCGCGACCAGGCCGGGACGCTCCGGATCGTCGTCCAGCCGGACATGGTCGAGCGGCACGCCGTCGGCGCGCAGGGCCTCGGCGAAGTGGCGCATCGCCGACAGGAACAGCGCGATCCGCGCCTTGTGGCTGCGGACATGCGTGGCCTCGCCCGGAGCCTCGATCAGCGCGACGCGATCGGTGGCGGGGTCGAGGCCGGCAAGGGCGGGGTTAGCCCGGCTCAGCTGGTCGCCGAGCACGAGCCGCAGCGATGCGACAGCCATCCGAGCAGTAGAGGACCGAGTCCCAGGTGTTCGCCCAGCGCTTGCGCCAGGTCATCGGACGTGCGCAGTGCGCGCACGGCTTCGAGGGCAGGAACGACTTGTTCCCACGGTGCTCGCCGGACCCGCGGCTCATCCCTCCGGATGCGCCTCGCGCCAGCGGCGGATGGTCGGCTGGATCTCGATCAGTTCGTTGAGCACGGTGATGTCGGCCGGCGGGCGGCGCTGCAGGATCGGGCAGTTGCCGCCCGCCCAGATCTCGGTGCCCGCGGGCAGCTTCTGGCGCAGCTCGACCAGGCTGTCGAGCACCTGGTTCGGATTCACCACCGCCGAGAACGACAGTGCCACCACGTCGGCGCGGTGCGCGCTCGAGGCGAGCACGATGTCCCAGATCGGGGTCTGCACGCCCAGCGACACGCATCGGCAGCCCTCGAGCGCGAGGATCGCCTCGGCCATCAGCAGGCCGAGCCCGTGGGGCTCCTGAGGGATCGTGGTCAGCAGGATGCGCGGGCGGCGTGCCGGCTGCGGGATCGTGCCGATGGCGCCGCGCAGCACCACCTGGATGGATTCGGTGTAGAGGTGCTCCTCGAAGACCTCGACGTAGCCGCGGGCCCAGGCGTCGCCGACCATCCGCGTCAGCGGCGAGACGATCTCGGTGACGAAGCGCTCCATGCCGATCCGCAGCTGTGCCTGCGACAGCGCCCGCCGCAGCGAATCGACCTCGTGCGCCTTGACCAGCTCGAGGTAGCGCTGCAGGTCCTCGTGCTCGGCGTTGGCATCGCCCATCGAACGCGGGGTGACCGAGGAGCCGGTGGTCTCGGCCGCCAGCGTCTGGAGCTGCTCGATCGGCAGGTGGATGACCTTGCCTGGACGGTGCCCGGCATCCATCAGGCGGCGCAGCACGCGCAGCTTGTCGACCTGTTCGATCGGGTAGACCCGCTCGCCGAACTGATCGCGGTCGGGATGCGGGAACCCGTACCGCCGCTCCCACACCCGCAAGGTGTCCTTCGAGAGCCCTGTGTCCCGCTCGACAGCCGCGATCGTGCGCGACAGCGACGGCGTGGCGTTGCGATCGTTCATCCCGTTACTGCATCCCCGCCTCTGTTGCCCGAGACGTCCACCTGGACAAGGAGGCTGTTTGTCCAGGACATGATTTGACCTGGGGCGTCTGGATTTGTAGTATAGGCCGCAGCTCGCGTATTGCCTAGGACAACATGGTCGACCGAAGGGTTTGTCGAACCCGACTCCGCTCGCTGGTGGTCGCCGTCGTGCTGTGCGTCGGCGCATGCCCGTTATTTGACCTGGACAATTTTGCCTTGGCGCAGACGGTCTCCCGCCCGTCGGGACGCCCGGCCTGCCCGCCGCTGTTGGACCGGAAGGCACCGAGACTGCAGGACGACGCCCAGCAGGACCTGTGCCAGTTCGCCGGCAAGGTGGTGCTGATCGTGAACACCGCCAGCTACTGCGGCTACACGCAGCAATTCGAGGGGCTCGAGGCCCTGCACAAGCGCTACAGCGGGCGCGGACTGGTGGTCCTGGGCTTCCCGTCCAACGATTTCGGACAGCAGGAGCCCGGCTCGGCGAAACAAATCGCCGATTTATGCTTCAACACGTATGGCGTGGCGTTTCCGATGTTCGCCAAGACCGTCGTGGCCGGCCCGGGAGCCGACCCGCTCTTCGCCGAACTCGCCCGCGCCAGCGGATCGCCGCCGAAGTGGAATTTCCACAAGTGGCTGGTCGGCCGCGACGGGAGGATCATCGCGGCCTACCCCAGCGCCGTCGCCCCGCTCGATCCCCTCCTCATCCGCGACGTGGAAAGGTCCGTGGCCCGGTAGCGACCGATTGCCATTAAGACTGAACAGTCATTTCGTGACTTTCCGGTCAATGTTGCGTAGCATGACCGTCTGACCCCACGGAGCCGATCGATGAACGCCCCCGAGAAGATCTTCCTGCCCGACGTGCAGTCGAACCCCGACCGCCGCAACCTGGCCATCCAGCGGGTGGGCGTCAAGGACATCACCCATCCGCTGACGGTCATGACCGCGCGCGGCCCGCAGCCGACGGTCGCCACCGTCGACATGTACGTCGCGCTGCCGCCGGACGTGAAGGGCACGCACATGTCGCGGTTCCTCGAGGTCCTGCAGGACGCGCACGAGCCAGTGTCGCCGGCGATGCTGCATCGCCTGATGACGACGATGCTCGCCCGCCTCGACGCGGACGCCGGTTTCGTCGAGATGCGCTTTCCGTACTTCGTTATGAAGACCGCGCCGGTCTCCGCCGTCCAGAGCCTGATGGACTACCGCGTGACGCTGCGCGCCGAGTCGAAGGCCGGTGTCACCACGGTCACGATGAAGGTCCTGGTCCCGGTGACCAGCCTGTGCCCGTGCTCGAAGAACATCTCCGAGTACGGCGCCCACAACCAGCGCTCGCACGTGACCATCGCGGCCACGCTGCGCGACGAGCTGCCGGTCGAGTCGCTGATCGGCATCGCCGAGCAGGCCGCCTCGTGCGAGCTCTGGGGCCTGCTCAAGCGCCCGGACGAGAAGTACGTGACCGAGCGCGCCTACGACAACCCCAAGTTCGTCGAGGACCTGGTGCGCGACGTGGCGCTGGCAGTCGAGGCGCTCGAGGCCGTGGCCGCCTACACGGTCGAGTCGGAGAACTTCGAGTCGATCCACAACCACTCGGCCTACGCGCTCATCGAGCGCGTCAAGCCCTGAGCGTGCCGGCCTCCATGGGAGCGGCGCTGCGGATCGCGGTGGTCGGCGGCGGGATCGCCGGGCTGGGTGCGGCGCACCGTCTGGCGGCGCGCCATCGGGTGACGCTGTTCGAGGCTGCCGGCTACGTCGGCGGCCACACGAACACCGTCGACGCGACCGTGGGCGGCACGACCCATCCGGTGGACACCGGGTTCCTCGTCTACAACGAACGCACCTACCCGAACCTGATCGCGCTGTTCGACGCGCTCGGGGTGCCGACCGCCGCCTCAGAGATGTCGTTCTCGGTCTCGGTCGGCCCGCACGACTTCGAGTGGTGCGGCAGCGACCTGCGCTCGCTGTTCGCCCAGCCATCGAACGCCCTGTCGCCGCGCTTCTGGTCGATGCTGCGCGACATCCTGCGCTTCAACCGGCAGGCGACCGCACTGGCCCGAGACGCGGCGCGCGCGGACGATGCGGCGGTGCCGCTCGCCGACTGGCTGGACGCCAACGGCTACGGCCGGCCCTTTCGCGACGGCTACCTGCTGCCGATGGCGGCGGCGATCTGGTCGTGCCCGACCGCGACGATGCTCGCCTTCCCGGTCGGCAGCTTCGCGCGCTTCTGCGACAACCACGGGCTGCTGCAGGTGGCGAACCGCCCGCGCTGGTTCACGGTGAAGGGCGGCGCCCGCCAGTACGTCGAGAAGATCGTCGCCGGACTCGACGACCTGCGGATCTCGACCCCGGTGCGCGGCATCCGCCGCACGCCGCTCGACCCGCAGAACGGCGGACGTGACTCGGTGACGGTGGTGACCGACCACGGCCGCGAGACCTTCGACCACGTGGTGCTCGCCTGCCACAGCGACCAGTCGCTGCGGATGCTCTCCGACGCGAGCACCGACGAGCGTGAGATCCTCGGTGCCGTGCCCTACCAGCCCAACCGTGCCTACCTGCACACCGACCTCGCGCTGATGCCCAAGCGGCGTCGCGCCTGGGCGGCGTGGAACTACCTGAGCGCGGGCTCGTTCGGCGCGCCCGACGCGAGCATCGCCGCGCCGGCCGGTGCCGACGCCCCCTCGGTCGCAGTCACCTATTGGCTGAACCGGCTGCAGCCGCTGCCCTTCGCCGAGCCGGTGCTGGTAACGCTGAACCCGCTCGCGCCGCCGCGCGACGAGACGGTGCTCGGCACGTTCGACTACTCGCACCCGGTGTTCGACGGCGGTGCGATCGCGGCGCAGCGCCGGCTGCCGTCGCTCCAGGGCCAGCGCAACACCTGGTACGCGGGGGCCTGGACGGGCTGGGGCTTCCACGAGGACGGCCTGAAGTCCGGGCTCGCCGTCGCCGGCGTGCTGCTGTCGCCGGCCGTCTCGGGGCGCCCGGCGCCGCCTGCGACGTCCGCGCTCGAGACCGCCTGAGGCCCGCGGCGCCCGATGGACCCTCATCCGCTGCAGCTGGGTTTCGGGCCGATCCGCCACACGCGGCTGCGACCGGTGCGCCACGCGTTCGGCTACGACGGGTTCTTCCTGCGGATGCGCATCGACGGCGACCGGGCCCGGCAGGCGGC
>JBIIPQ010000236.1:0-6833 GCA_044342535.1 Burkholderiaceae bacterium | reverse complement strand
ACCGGCCGGCTGGAACGGCTGGTGCAGCTGGAACGGGCTGCCTGGATACTCGATCAGCCGGGGGGTGTCCGGGGGGGTGTGCATGGAGTCCGCGAAGGGTCCGTGTCAGGCACGCGTGATAGACTTTGCGGCGCATCATATTGCGGCGCGCCAAAACGAGGATTATCCCCCCTGCGCACCGAAAAAGCCAGCATTCTGCACAAAAAATGAGCAGCAGCAAAGCTGCCGCCGGTCTGCTCAGCTTGTATACCGACTTTCAGATCAAGGTCTTGCGATGGCTTCCTCACCCTTTTCCGCGGTACCTATGGCCGCGCGGGATCCGATACTCGGACTCAACGAGGCATTCGCCGCCGACACGCGCCCCGACAAGGTGAATCTCGGCGTCGGGGTCTACTGCGACGACGCCGGCAAGATCCCGCTGCTGGCCGCCGTGCGTCAGGCGGAGGCCCATCTGACCGCCGCCGGCTCCGCGCGCGGCTACCTGCCGATCGACGGCATCGCCCAGTACAACAAGGCCGTGCAGTCGATGCTCTTCGGGCCGGCCTCGCCGCTGATCACCGAGCAGCGGGTCGCGACCGTCCAGGCCTTGGGTGGCACCGGCGCGCTGAAGGTCGGCGCGGACCTGCTCAAGCGCTTCGTGCCCGAAGCCAAGGTGCTGATCAGCGACCCGAGCTGGGAGAACCACCGCGCGCTGTTCGAGAGCGCGGGATTCGCCGTCGAGACCTATCCGTACTACGACCCGGTGTCGCACGGCGTGCGCTTCGACGAGATGCTGGCCACGCTGCGCGCCCTGCCCGCCCGCTCGATCGTCGTGCTGCACGCCTGCTGCCACAACCCGACCGGCGTGGACCTGACCGAGGGTCAGTGGGTCCAGGTCGTCGAGGCCTGCAAGGCTGCCGAGCTGATCCCCTTCCTCGACATCGCCTACCAGGGCTTCGGCGACGGCATCGACGCCGATGCGTCGGCCGTGCGGCGCTTCGCCGGGGCCGGCATCGACTTCCTGGTCTCGAGCTCGTTCTCGAAGTCCTTCTCGCTGTACGGCGAGCGGGTCGGGGCGCTGTCCTTCGTCGCCCAGAGCAAGGACGAGGCGGCGCGCCTGCTGAGCCAGTTGAAGCGCGTGGTCCGCACCAACTACTCCAACCCGCCCATCCACGGCGGCTCCCTCGTCGCGGCCGTGCTGTCGTCGCCCGAGCTGCGCGCGCTGTGGGAGCAGGAGCTCGCCGGCATGCGCGACCGGATCCGCGCGATGCGCACCGGCCTGGTCGAGCGGCTGGCGGCGCGCGGCGTCAAGCGCGACTTCGGCTTCGTCGCCAAGCAGCGCGGCATGTTCTCGTACTCGGGTCTCACCGCGGCCCAGGTCGATCGCCTGCGCGACGAGTTCGGCATCTACGCGGTGTCCACCGGGCGCATCTGCCTGGCGGCGGTCAACGCCTGATCGCGGGTCCGGACGTCGCGCCCCCCACACCGGGGCGCGCGACGCCCGATCGTCGATCAGCGCAGCTTCGAGTACGCGGTCGGCGCCAGGAACAGGTTCGACAGGTGCGAGATCAGCGGCCCGTCGCGCTCGGTTTCCGCCTTGGCCGCGAGCCAGTCGGGGTCGGTCACGAAGCCGTTCCAGATGCGCTCGCGCTCGGCGAGGCTGTCCCATTCGAGGACGTAGTAGAGGTCGTTGCTCGAGTCGCCGACCAGCACCGTCCAGAAGGCCAGCTGGCGCACGCCGTGCTTCTCCCAGAGCTTGAGCGTCACCGTCTCGAAGCGGCGGTTCAGGTCGGGCAGGCGCCCGGGCATCGCGTGGTAGATGCGCAGTTCGTGGATCATCGTCTCGCTCTAGGTAGGTTCAGCCGCGCCCGATGAAGGGCATCTTGGTCGCCATGACCGTGACGAACTGGACGTTCGCGTCCAGCGGCAGGCTGGCCATGTAGCGGATCGTGCTGCCGACGTGCGCGACGTCCATCAGCGGCTCCGGCTTGATCGAGCCGTCGGCCTGCGGCACGCCGTCGGCCATGCGGGCGGCCATCGGCGTGTGGGCGTTGCCGATGTCGATCTGGCCGCAGGCGATGTCGTACTTGCGGCCGTCGAGAGAGGTCGACCGGGTCAGGCCGGTGATCGCGTGCTTGGTCGAGGTGTACGGCGCCGAGTTCGGCCGCGGCACATGCGCCGAGATGGAGCCGTTGTTGATGATGCGGCCGCCGCGCGGCGTCTGCGCCTTCATGATCCGGAACGCGTGCTGCGTGCACAGGAACGGGCCGGTCAGGTTCGTGTTCACCGCGGCCTGCCACTGCGCGAGCGTCAGGTCCTCGAGGTTGATCGCCGGCGCGCCGACCCCTGCGTTGTTGAACAGCAGGTCGAGCCGCCCGAAGGCCTGGACCGTCCGGTCGAACAGGGCAGCGACCGAGGCCGGATCGGTGACGTCGGTCGGCACGGCCAGCGCGCGCGCCGAATCGGCGCCCGACTCGGCGATCACCTGCTGCAGCGGCTCGGCCCGCCGTCCCGCGAGCACCACCCGGTAGCCGTCGTCCAGCAGGGCCAGCGCTGCCGCGCGCCCCACCCCCGTGCCGGCACCGGTCACCAGCGCCACCTTCTCGTGCGAAGCCATGTCTCTCCCCCTTTCTCGTTCGAATCGAAGACCGGCGATGGTACCGCGCTCGCCCCCGGGAATCCGCCGTCCATCCCCGTCGCGTTGACCCGCCTCCGGGCCGAGCGAAGTCCGGTCGTGGCCGGGACCCTCACCGGATTCGGCAGCGTCATCGTCGACGGCGTGCGCTACGACGACTCGGGCGCGACGGTGACGTCCGCGGACGACGACGCCTCGCCGCGCAGCCTGTCGCTGTCGGCCCTGCGCCTCGGCATCCGCGTCGAGGTCAAGGCCGACGACGACGGCCGGGCGAACAACGATGCGGCCCGCGTCGGGGACCTCGTGAGCGCCCTCGACCTCGGTGCGACACGCTTCAGGGTCGACGGCGTCGACGTCGATGCCTACGCGGCGTGGCTTCTCCAAGGGCAGCGCCTACGACCTCGCCGAGGGCCGCCGGGTGCGGGTGTGCGGGACCTTCGCCGCGGCCGTGCTCAAGGCGACCGAGGTCCGCTTCGTGACGGACCAGGGCGACGCCTGCGTCGAGGTGACCGGCGTCGTCACCGACTACGCGCTGCAGCAGTTCAAGGTCCGCGGCATGCCGGTCGACGTCTCCGGCGCGGGCATCGACTACCGCGACGACAGCGCCCGAGTCCGCAGCCCGCTGACCGACTTCGTGTCGAGCGCCGACTTTCGCGTGGCGGGGCAGCGCGTCGACGCGGGCGCGGCCCTGCTCGAGCCCGCCGGGGCGACCCTGACCGCGGCGAGCGAAGGGCGCAGCGTCGGTGCCGAGGGGTCGATGGTGGCCAGGGTGCTGAAGGCGACGAAGCTGCATCTGCGGTGCCCGCAGCCGGCGAGGCCTTTTGCTCCGGGCGGAAATCCGCTATAGTCGAAGGCTGTTCCCTGATAGCTCAGTTGGTAGAGCGACGGACTGTTAATCCGCAGGTCCCTGGTTCGAGTCCAGGTCGGGGAGCCACGAGAATCAAGGGGTTACGCGCTTCGGCACGTAGCCCCTTTCCTTTTCGGCGGGCCGGGCGCAGGGACGCATCGCGCCCCGGGCGCATGCTCGGCGAGGATGCGCAGGCTCAGGCCGTCGGCCCAGGCCGCATAGCCGTCCGGACTCGGATGGATGCCGTCCGCCGCCAGGCCCAGTGTGGTCGTCGTGTCCGGATGCCAGTGCATGCTCCGCCCGACCTGTTCGGTCAGCAGTCCGGCGAGGCTGTGGTTCATCCGCCGCGCCCAGTGGCCCATGAACCAGCGAAGCGGCTGCGGCAGCGCCAGGCAGGCATGCATGGGCGGCACGGCACTGTGCACGAGCAGGGCCGGTGCGAAGCGCTGCTCGATGACGTCGGCCAGGAGGTTCTGCCATCGGGCCCACCGGGCGGGCGCACACAGTCCCGTGGCGTCGTTGGCGCCCATCGACAGCACGACCACGTCGAACCGCGCGCAGGGCGCCTCCTGCAGCAGCTTCAGCAGTCCCGGCGAATCCAGTCCGTTGACCGCCATCACGCACCATTGCACCGTGTGATGCCGACCCAGGCGCAGCACGAGCTGGCCGCACAGCGCCTGGTCCTGGGTCGGGGCCCCCACGCCGGCCGCCCCCGAGTCGCCGGCCACCAGCAGGCGGACCAGCGTGCCGCTGCCGGCGGTGCCCGTGCGGCAGCCCGGCGGCTCGGGCATGCGCGGCGTGACGCGCCGCACATGCCGGGCCTGCAGCCAGAGCAGCGGCGCCAGCAGCCACAGAACGGGCAGGAGATCCCAGCGGGCGTCTGACGAAGCGATCAGGCCGCCAGGGCTGGATAGTCGGTGTAGCCCTTGGCGCCCGGCACGTAGAAGCTGGCTTCGTCCGGCGGGTTGAGCGCAGCGTCCTGGCGCATGCGCGCCACCAGATCGGGGTTGGCCAGGAACGGGCGTCCGAAGGCGATCAGGTCACCTCGTCTGTCGAGCAAGGCCTGCTCGGCGCGGGCGTGGTCGAAGCCACCCGACAGGATGAAGAGACCGTCGAAGCCCTCGCGCAGCGCGAGCTTGAAGTCGGCGGGCACCGGCGGCGCGCCCATCGACGAGTGATCGACCAGGTGCAGGTAGAGCAGGCCCAGGGCCGAGAGCGAGCGAGCCAGCAGCAGGTACTGCGCCTGGACTTCTGGGAAGTCGCCGGTGCCGTTGAACACGCCATAGGGCGACAGCCGCATGCCCACCCGGTCGCGGCCGATGGCGGCGATCGTGGCGCGCGCGATCTCCAGCGCCAGGCGGTTGCGGCGTTCGTTGCTGCCGCCGTAGCCGTCGGTGCGCAGGTTGACCCGCGGGTTGAGGAACTGCTCGATGAGGTAGCCGTTGGCGCCGTGCAGCTCGACGCCGTCGAAGCCGGCCTCCATCGCGAGCTTCGCGGCGGCCACGTGTTCGTCGATGACACGCGCGATGTCGTCGTCGGTCATCGCACGGGGCGGGCTGTGCGGCTGCATGCCGAGCGTGTCGGTGTACATCTCGCCCGGGCACACCGCGGTGCCGGGCCCGAGCACCTCGGCACCGGCCGGCAGGTTGGCGACGTGCGCCACGCGGCCGCAATGCATGAACTGCACGAAGATCTTGCCGCCGCGATCGTGGACGGCCTGCGTGGTGTCCTTCCACGCGGCGACCTGTGCTGCGTCGTACAGCCCGGGGATGCGCGGGTAGCCCAGACCGTTGGGGCTGGGCGAGGTGCCCTCGGTGATGATCAGGCCGGCCGTCGCGCGCTGGCCGTAGTACGTGGCCATCAGCGTGTTCGGCATGTGCTGGGGAGTGGCCCGGCTTCGCGTCAGGGGCGCCATCACCGCGCGGTTGGCGAGTTGCAGCGAGCGGACGGAGAACGGATCGAAGAGCATGGGGGAAACTCCTGGCAGGGATCGGGCCCGCGGGCCGCGACGGGCATGCGTGGCCGTCCGTGCCCGGAGGGTCTGGAGATGCAGCCTGCGCGCCAACGACCTTCGCGTCTGTTCGTTGGCGTACTCCAAGGAGGCAAGGCGCTCGAAGCTCGATCCGACACAGGCGTCGTGGCGCGTTCGGCGAGTGCGCCGCCGCCGGAAGCGCGGCACGGTACAGTGCCCCCGTCGTCCGTGATCGACCGGACGTGCACGATCCCAACGACTCAGGAACACGAACATGAAGCTGACCGTCAACGGCCGTGAACACGAGCTGGACGTCGAACCCGACATGCCCCTGCTGTGGGTGCTCCGCGACGAGCTCGGCATCACCGGCACGAAGTACGGCTGCGGCCTGGCCCAGTGCGGGGCCTGCACCGTCCACCTGGACGGCGTGGCGGTGCGGTCCTGCTCGATGCCGGTCGGCGCCGTGCAGGCGCCAGTGACGACGATCGAGGGGCTGGGCCGCCCCGACGCCCTGCACGCGGTGCAGAAGGCCTGGATCGAGCACCAGGTCGCGCAGTGCGGCTACTGCCAGTCGGGGCAGATCATGGCGGCGGCGGCCTTCATCGCGAGCGAGCCGAATCCGACCGACACGCAGATCGACGAGGCGATGTCCGGGAACCTCTGCCGCTGCGGCACCTACCCGCGTATCCGGCAGGCCGTGAAGTCGGCCGCATCGCTCCTGAAGGAGGGCCGCACGAATGGCTGATCTCGCACGCATCGCACGCCGCAGCTTCCTGATCGGCGCGGGCACCCTGGCCGTCGGCGTGGCCGGGGGCCTCGCGGTCGGCACCTGGGCCTACCGGCGCGACCCGGCCAATCCGCTGCTGCAGGACCTGCCCGAGGGCGCGGCAACGCTCAACCCCTACGTCCGGATCGATGCGAACGGCATCACCCTGATCACCCCGCGTGCCGACCTGGGCCAGGGCGCGTACTCGGTGCAGGCCGCCCTGATCGCCGAAGAACTGGACCTCGCCTGGGGCCAGTTCCAGGTCGAGCCCGGACCGCCGAGCGCGGCGTACTACAACGGCGTCGTGCTGGCCGAGTCGTTCCCGATCGCGGCGACCAGCGACAGCTTCATGGCCCGCGCCGGGCGCGGGGCGGCCGATGTGGTGGGCAAGCTGCTCGGCCTGCAGGTCACCGGCGGCTCGTCGACGGTCTCCGACGGGTTCGACCGACTGCGCGTCGCCGGCGCGGTCGCGCGGCAGATGCTGCTGGCGGCCGCGGCCCAGCAGACCGGCACCCCCGTCGCCCAGCTGAAGACGGCCGAGGGCGCGGTGGTGCTGCCCGACGGCAAGCGCCTGCCCTACACCGTGCTCGCCGCGGCCGCGGGCAAGCTCGCCCCGCCTTCGCACGTGACGCTC
>JBIIPQ010000235.1:0-6875 GCA_044342535.1 Burkholderiaceae bacterium | reverse complement strand
GCCGGGGCGGCGGTGGCCGTGTCGGCGCGGGTCGCGCCCGCCCGGCCCCCGCGCGAGCCCGGCCCGACGCCGCGCAGGGCGGCGGGCAGGCCGGCGTCGATCGCGCCGGCGGGGGGCGTGGCTGGGGCGCGTTCGATCATCCGGAGGGCGGTGCGGTGGGCGGGTTGGTCTGCGGGACGGCAGGACGGCAGGCGTCCCTTGTATCCCGCAGCGCAGGTTCGCGCCGTGACATGCGTCTCGGACGGCGGCGTGCGGGTGCTTCGCGGGGTGCTCGGGTACCCGGGGCACCCCGGAGCCTGAAAGCACGACGGCCGCATCGCTGCGGCCGTCGTGTCTTCGGATCTGGTCGGGGTGAGAGGATTCGAACCTCCGGCCTCTACGTCCCGAACGTAGCGCTCTACCAGGCTAAGCTACACCCCGAGGGTCCTGCCGCCGTGACGAGGATCCGAAGATCCGTCGGGTGTCCCGGCCAGACAGTCGACCAGTATAGCAGTTGCCGCGCCGGCTGTCAGCGGTCGCGCTCGACGGCCTGCTCGGCCAGCGCGGCCAGGGCCGCCCGGTGCTCGCCGTCCGGAAACGCGCGCAGCGCCGCCAGGCCGGCGTCGACCTCTTCACGGGCGCGGCCTCGCGCGTAGTCGAGGGCGCCGGTGTCGCCGATCGCGGCCACGATCTCGTCGAAATGCTCGGTGTGCCCCTCGCGGATCGCCGCGCGCACCATCTCGCGCGCCTGCGGACTGCCGGTGCGCATCACGTGGATCAGCGGCAGCGTCGGCTTGCCCTCGCGCAGGTCGTCGCCGACGTTCTTGCCGATGTCTGCGGTGACGCCCGAGTAGTCGAGCACGTCGTCGATCAGCTGGAACGCCGTGCCGATGCGCCGGCCGAACTCGGCCGCGGCGGCCTCGACCTCGGGCGTCGCGTCGACCAGCACCGCGCCGAGCTGCGCGGCCGCCTCGAACAGGCGCGCCGTCTTGTAGCGGATCACCTGCAGGTAGCGCGCCTCGTCGACGTCCGGGTCGTTGACGTTCATCAGCTGCAGCACCTCGCCTTCGGCGATGGTGTTGGTCGCATCGGCCAGGATCTTCATCACGCGCATCCGGTCGACCTCGACCATCATCTGGAACGCGCGGGAGTAGAGGAAGTCGCCGACCAGCACCGAGGCGGCGTTGCCGAACGCGGCGTTCGCGGTCTCGCGGCCGCGCCGCAACGCGGACTCGTCGACGACGTCGTCGTGCAGAAGGGTCGCGGTGTGGATGAACTCGACGACCGTGGCCAGCAGCACGTGATGCGCGGCCTCGCGCTCCCCGGGCCGGTCGCCGTAGCCCAGTGCCCGCGCCGAGAGCAGCAGCATCACCGGGCGCAGCCGCTTGCCGCCCGCGCCGACGATGTAGTCGGCGACGGCATTCACCAGCGCGACCTCCGAGCGGAGCCTTCGCCCGATCAGGCGGTCCATCTCGGCGAGGTCGCCGACGACGGCGGGAGGCAGGAAAGGGGGGCGCACGACGCGGTCCGGGCAGGGGTGCACGGCGGGCGCCGCGATTTGGCGGATTATAGCGACGGCCGCCGCCCGGGGCCCGCAGGTTGACCCCGTGGCCTGCGGTTCATATACTCTCGGGTTCCCTGCCGTTTCGGGCGTCTTCTTGCGCCCGGGAGGTGGCGGAACATACCCACTCGAGGTTCCACATGTACGCGGTCATAAAAACCGGCGGGAAACAGTACAAGGTTTCCGCTGGCGAAAAACTCAAAGTAGAACAGATACCTGCGGACGTCGGAACCGAGATCGTGATCGACCAGGTGCTGGCGGTCGGGGAGGGCGAGGCGCTCTCCATCGGCTCGCCGCTGGTGTCCGGTGCAACGGTTTCGGCGACGATCCTGTCCCATGGTCGGCACGACAAGGTGCGCATCTTCAAGATGCGCCGTCGCAAGCACTACCAGAAGCGCCAGGGTCACCGGCAAAACTACACCGAGCTGTTCATCGCGAAGATCGCCTCCGAGCTCGGCTCGGTGACGGCCGAAGCGCCGGCAGCCGCGCCCGCCGCGGCCTGATCGAGGAGCACTGTCATGGCACAGAAGAAAGGCGGCGGCTCTACGCGAAACGGGCGCGACTCCGAGTCGAAACGACTGGGCGTCAAGGCCTACGGCAGCGAGGCGATCCACGCCGGCTCGATCATCGTGCGCCAGCGCGGCACGCGCTTCCATGCGGGCGACAACGTCGGCATGGGCAAGGACCATACGCTGTTCGCGCTGGTCGACGGCACGGTGAAGTTCGCGGTCAAGGGACCGCTGCGCCGGCACACGGTCAGCATCGAGCCGCTGCAGTAAGTTGGCTGCACTGAACAGGCTGCACTGAGTCGGCTGTGGCACGCCGGCCTCCAGGCCGGTGACCGAAGGCCCCGCCTCGGCGGGGCTTTCGTCTTTCCGGAACCCGCTGATGGAAGCCTTCCTGGTCTCGACCGGCATCGTCGCGCTTGCCGAGATGGGCGACAAGACGCAGCTGCTGTCGCTGCTGCTGGCTGCTCGGTTCCGCAGGCCCTGGCCGATCGTGCTCGGCATCCTGGTGGCGACGCTGGCGAACCATGCCTTCGCCGGCCTGGTCGGCGCCTGGGTGCAGCGCCTGCTCGGGCCGGACGTGCTGCGCTGGATCCTCGGCGTTTCGTTCCTGGCGATGGCCGCCTGGATGCTGGTGCCCGACACCCTCGACGAGGACGATGCCGGCGCCGCCGAGCGCTTCGGCGTGTTCGGCACGACGCTGCTCGCGTTCTTCATCGCCGAGATGGGCGACAAGACTCAGGTGGCGACGGTCGCGCTCGCCGCGCGCTACGATGCGCTCGTCGCCGTGGTCGCCGGCACCACCTTCGGCATGATGCTGGCCAACGTGCCGGCGGTCTTCCTCGGCGACCGGATCACCCGGATCGTGCCGATCCCGATCGTCCACCGGGTCGCCGCGGCGGTGTTCGCGGTGCTCGGCATCGCGGCCCTGCTGAACGTCGGCAGCCTCTTCTGAGGCACGCCGACCCACCGGAACCACCATGAAGTTCGTCGACGAAGCCCGCATCGAAGTCATCGCCGGGGACGGCGGCAAGGGCGCCGTCGCGTTCCGCCGCGAGAAGTTCATCCCCAAGGGCGGTCCGAGCGGCGGCGACGGCGGACGCGGCGGCTCGATCTGGGCGGTGGCCGACCTCAACGTCAACACGCTGATCGACTACCGCTACGCGCGGCTGCACCGCGCGCGCAACGGCGAGGTCGGCGGCGGCTCGGACCGCTACGGTCGTGGCGCCGGCGACATCGTGCTGCGCGTGCCGGTGGGCACGCAGTTCTTCGACGCCGAGAGCGACGAACTGCTGCACGACCTGACCCAGCACGGCGAGCGTGTGCGGCTGGCCCGCGGCGGGCAGGGCGGGCTCGGCAACCTGCACTTCAAGACCAGCACCAACCGCGCGCCGCGCCAGTCGACGCCGGGCGGCGAGGGCGAGGCGCGGATGTTGCGGCTCGAGCTCAAGGTGCTGGCCGACGTCGGGCTGCTCGGCATGCCGAACGCGGGCAAGTCGACCTTCATCACGCAGGTCTCGAACGCGCGCCCGAAGATCGCCGACTATCCGTTCACGACGCTGCACCCGAACCTCGGCGTGGTGCGGGTCGCCGAGGAGCGCAGCTTCGTGGTCGCCGACGTGCCGGGCCTGATCGAGGGCGCCGCCGAGGGGGCCGGGCTGGGTCACCAGTTCCTGCGCCACCTGCAGCGCACCAAGCTGCTGCTGCACCTGGTGGACCTCTCGCCCTACGACGACGAGCGCGACGCGGTCGCCGAGGCGCGCGCGATCGTCAAGGAGCTGCGCAAGTACGACGCGGACCTGCACGGCAAGCCGCGCTGGCTGGTGCTGAACAAGCTCGACACGCTCGAGGGGGCCCCCGGCTCGCGCGGCACGCCGCGCGCCAAGGCGGTGTCGGAGTTCAAGCGTCGGCTGCGCTGGTCGGGTCCGAGCTTCGAGATCTCTGCCCTGACCGGCGAGGGCTGCGCCGAGCTGTGCAACGCGATCTGGCATCACCTCGCGGCGACCCGCGACCCGGTGCCCGAGATCCTCGACCTGCCGGAGCAGGCCGCGCACGAGCCGCCGCAGAGCGACGCGCCGACGCCGGTCGACCCCGACGATCCCCGTTTCCGCGTCGATCCCACATGAGCCACGTCTCCTGCCTGCGCGACGCGCGGCGCATCGTCGTCAAGGTCGGCTCGGCCCTGGTCACCAACGAGGGCCGCGGCCTCGACCCCGATGCGATCGCGCTCTGGGGCGGCCAGATCGGCCGGCTGCGGGCCCTGGGCAAGGAAGTGGTCATGGTCTCGTCCGGGGCCATCGCCGAGGGCATCAAGCGGCTGGGCTGGCCGCGCCGCCCGCGCGAGATCCACGAGCTGCAGGCGGCGGCCGCGGTCGGCCAGATGGGCCTGGCGCAGGTCTACGAGTCCTGCTTCCGCGCGCACGGCCTGCAGACCGCGCAGGTGCTGCTCACGCACGAGGACCTGGCCGACCGGCGCCGCTATCTCAACGCGCGCTCGACGCTGCTGACGCTGCTGCGGCTGGGCGTGGTGCCGATCATCAACGAGAACGACACCGTGGTCACCGACGAGATCAAGGTCGGCGACAACGACACGCTCGGTGCACTGGTCACCAACCTGATCGACGCCGACGCGCTGGTGATCCTCACCGACCAGTCCGGCCTGTACACCGCCGACCCGCGGCACGACCCCGCCGCGGTGCTGCTGCCGCGCGTCGTCGCCGGCGACCCGGTGCTCGAGGGCATGGCGGGCGGCGCCGGCAGCTCGATCGGTCGCGGCGGCATGATCACCAAGGTGCTGGCCGCGCGCCGGGCCGCGCACGGCGGCGCATCGACCGTGGTCTGCTCCGGGCGCGAGCCGGACGTGCTGGTGAGGCTGGCCGGCGGCGAGTCGGTCGGCACCGAGTTCGTCGCGCAGACGCCGCGGCTGGCCGCTCGCAAGCAGTGGCTCGCCGATCATCTGCAGCTGCGCGGCGCGCTGCGCGTCGACGCGGGCGCGGGGCGTGCGCTGCGCGAGGACGGCAAGAGCCTGCTGCCGATCGGCGTGCTCGAGGTGGTGGGCGAGTTCGAGCGCGGCGAGGTCGTCGCGATCCTCGACGCCGAAGGGCGCGAGCTCGCGCGCGGGCTGGTCAACTACGCGGCCTCCGATGCACGGCGCATCGCGCGCCGGCCGTCGACCGAGATCGAGTCGCTGCTCGGTTTCGTCGAGGAGCCCGAGCTGATCCACCGGGACAACCTGGTCCTGCGCTGAGCGCCCCGGGCCGCGCGGCGCGGCCCGCGGGCGTTCCGGGCTGCACGGAACAGTCGGTGACTGCCACGCTTCGCGAAAACAAGTGACACAATTCGGGCGAGGCAGGCGGCGCCGTCTTGCGCCGCTGTCGCGGCGGCCCGGATGCGGCGAGATCGGAGGTGGTTGTTGTGAAGAAAGATGACATCGATTCGGCGGTTCGGCCGGCTACTGCGGATTCCCCGCGTTCACGGCCCATCGACTTGGTCGTATCGTCCCGCTCGATGAACGTCGCCATCCTCGATGACGATCCGTACCAGCGTCAGCTCCTCTCGATGCTCGTCGAGGCGGGTGGCCACCAGGCGACAGGCTTCTCGCACGGCATGGAGCTGCTCGACGCCGTCACGCGCCGGACCTTCGACCTGCTGCTGCTCGACTGGGTGATGCCCGAGATGGCGGGCGACGCGGTGCTCGAGGCGATCCGCAAGCGGCCGGGTCTGGACCTGCCAGTGATCGTGGTCACCGCCCGCGACGGCGAGGCCGACGTGGTGGGCGCACTGCGTCTGGGCGCCGACGACTACATCGTCAAGCCGGCCAAGGGGATGGAACTGCTCGCGCGCATCGAGGCCCTGTCGCGCCGCACCCGCAGCGGCCGCAGCGCGCCGCTGCGCGCCGGGCGCTTCGAGATCGACGCCGGCCGCCGTGCCGTGCTGCTCGACGGCAAGGAGATCCTGCTGACGCTCAAGGAGTTCGACCTCGCGGCCCACCTCTTCCAGAACCCGGGCACCCTGATCACGCGCGCGCGCCTGCTCGAGGCGGTCTGGTCGATCGGTGCCGGCGTCGACACCCGCACCGTCGACACCCATGCGAGCCGGGTCCGGCGCAAGCTCAAGCTCGATGGCAGCACCGGCTGGACGCTGCAGTCGGTCTACGGGTTCGGCTACCGTCTGGTGGCCTCCGAGAGCCGCTGACGCACGGGCATCGCGCGGGCGCGCGCGCGCCGGCCCGGTCACGGTAGGCGGCGTGGTGCGATGGTGGTAAGGTCGGACCGCTGCTCTAACCATCGAAAGGAGGTGATCCGTGAAGAAGCTGTCCGTCGTGCTCGCCATGCTGTCCCTGGGTACGTCCGTCGCGATCGCCTGCCCGGGCAGTTCGATGAAGGATGCCAAGGCCGACCGGCCGGTCCCGCAGCAGTCGACGCCTGCGCAATCGTCCTGAATTCCTGAGCGTCACGAGCACCAACGAAGGGGAGCGCGAGCTCCCCTTCTTCTTTACGACGAGCTCTCTCGCCATGACTCCGATCCTCCGTGCCGCCGCGTTCGCGGCCGCCGTCCTGCTGCCGGCCGCCCAGGCCGTCGCCCAGTCCCTCGCCCAGTCCTCGTCGCCCGCCGCGCCGGTCTCGCCACCGGCCGTGCAGGCCTCGCGGCCTGCCGCGCCGCCCGCGGCGTCGGCCGCGCAGCAGGCCGCGCTCGACGCCTGCCTCGCGCGCCTGCGCGCCGACGCCATCGCGCGTGGCGTGCCCCGTGCCGCTGTCGAGCGTCATCTCGCCGGCCTGGAGCGCGACCCGTCGGTGCTGGAGTCGCTCGACTTCCAGCCCGAGTTCCGC
>JBIIPQ010000234.1:0-6876 GCA_044342535.1 Burkholderiaceae bacterium | reverse complement strand
CGCCCGCAAGGCGCGGGCGCTGCGCGAGGCCGGCCTGCGGCGCCTGACCGTGAGCCTGGACGCCCTGGACGACGCGACGTTCCGCGCGATGAACGACGTCGACTTCCCGGTCGCCGACGTGCTCGACGGCATCGAGGCCGCCGCCGCCGCAGGCTTCGCGTCGGTGAAGGTCAACATGGTGGTCAAGCGCGGCGTCAACGACGGGCAGATCGTGCCCATGGCGGCGCACTTCCGCGGCACCGGTCACATCGTGCGTTTCATCGAGTTCATGGACGTCGGTGCCTCCAACGGATGGGCCATGGACGACGTGCTGCCCAGCCGCGAGGTGATCGAGCGCATCCATGCCGTCTTCCCGCTCGAGCAGGCCGAGCCGAACTACACCGGCGAGGTCGCCGAGCGCTGGCGCTATCGCGACGGCGGCGGCGAGGTCGGCGTGATCTCGTCGGTCACGCAGCCGTTCTGCGGCGACTGCTCGCGCGCCCGGCTCTCGACCGAGGGGCGCCTCTACACCTGCCTGTTCGCGGGCGCCGGGCACGACCTGCGCGGCCTGGTCCGCGGCGACACGGACGATGCCCGGCTCGCCGGCGCGATCGCGCACCTCTGGTCGCAGCGCGCGGACCGCTACTCCGAGATCCGCTCGAGCCGCACCGAGGGGCTGCGCAAGATCGAGATGAGCTACATCGGCGGCTGATGGCCCGCCCCACCCGCGTGGCCCAGCTCGCGCTCACCGACCACGCCCGCCCGGTGACCACCACCGTCGACGCGATCGACGAGACCGGCCGCAGCGTGCCGACGCCGATCGCCGGCGAGCATCCGCTGACGCTGTACCTCGATCGGCGCGAGCTGGTCACGCTGATGACGCTGGGTGCGGCGCCCGAGCACCTCGCACTCGGCTGGCTGCGGAACCAGCGCCTGGTCGAGTCGATCGACGACCTCGCTGCGGTTCAGGTCGACTGGGAGACCGGGTCGGTCGCGATCACGTCACGCAGCCTGCTCGACGAGGGCACGGCGCTGTGGGCGCGGGGCGGGCGCGAGGCGGCGCTCGATGCGACGCTGGGTCGCCGCACCGTCACCACCGGCTGCGGCCAGGGCACGGTCTATGGCGACCTGATGCAGAGCCTGGACACGATCCGCCTGCCGCAGGACACGCGCGTCTCGCAGGCATCGGTCTATGCGGTGATGGAGCAGGTGCGCCGCCACGAGTCGATCTACAAGATCGCGGGCGCGGTGCACGGCTGCGCACTCTGCACCAACCCGCGCGACGGCTCGGCACCCACGATCCTGCGCTTCGTCGAGGACGTCGGCCGCCACAACGCGGTCGACGCGATCGCCGGCTGGATGTGGCTGGAGGGCATCGGAGGCGCGGACACGATCTTCTACACCACCGGGCGCCTCACCTCCGAGATGGTCATCAAGTGCGCGCAGATGGGCATCCCGGTGCTGATGTCGCGCTCCGGGCTGACCGGGATGGGTCATGAGCTCGCGGCACGGATCGGCATCACGATGATCGGTCGCTGCCAGGGGCGCCACTACCTGCTGTTCACGGGCCGCGAGCGCTTCGTGGACGCCCCGCCGGCCCCATGATCCGGCCGGCCCCCGAGCGTGCGGCGATCACCGGCATCGTGCTCGCCGGCGGCCTCGGCCGCCGCATGGGCGCCGACGGCGGCGGTACCGACAAGGGCCTGCGCACCTTCCGGGGCCGCCCGATGGCCGCCCATGTGATCGAGCGCCTCGCCCCGCAGGTCGGCACGCTCGCGATCAACGCGAACCGCAACCTGGACGCCTGGCGCGGGTTCGGTGCGCCGGTCTTTCCGGACGAGGTCGAGGGCTTCGCCGGGCCGCTGGCCGGCCTGCATGCCGCGATGGCGCATGCGGTGACGCCCTGGCTCGTGACCGCTCCCTGCGACTCGCCGTTCCTGCCAGCGGACCTGGTGGCGCGGCTGGCGCAAGCGCTGGCACAGGCCGACGCCCAGCTCGCGGTCGCGCGCACCGGCGAGCAACCGCACCCGGTGTTCGCGCTGGTCGATCGCTCGCTGCGGGCCCACCTCGAGGCCTTCCTCGCCTCGGGGCGGCGCCGCATCGATGCCTGGTACGCCCCGCTCCGGGTCGTCGAGGTCGACTTCGACGACGAGGCGGCGTTCCGCAACATCAACACCGCGGACGAGCTCGAACGCTGGGAGCGCGAACCCGATCTCGAGCCGCCCCGGCCGCAGGCCCCCTCCCGATGACCGCACGCTCCACCCTCGCGGAGATCGTCTCCTGCCTGTCCGACTTCGATCCGAAGGCGGTGCCGGTGGCCCGGGCGCGGGAGGCGATCGAACGCTTCGTCGAGCCGGTGGACTGCGTCGAGCGGGTCGCGATCCGCTCGGCCCTCGACCGGGTGCTGGCACGCGACGTGGTCTCGCCGATCGACGTGCCGGCGCACGACAACTCGGCGATGGACGGCTGGGCGGTGCGATCGGCCGACCTGTCGCCCGACACGGACACCGTCCTGACCGGTATCGGCACGGCCTATGCAGGCGAGGCCTTCGAGGGCCCGGTCGGCGCCGGCGAGACGGTGCGGGTGATGACCGGCGCGGTGATGCCGGCGGGCTGCGACACGGTCGTGATCCAGGAGGTGGTGCGGCGCGACGGAGAGCGCGTCGTCGTGCCGGCCGGACAGCAGGTCGGGCAGAACCGGCGGCTGCGCGGCGAGGACCTGACGCGGGGACACGCCGCACTGCGCGCCGGGCGCCTCGTCCGGCCGGCCGACCTCGGCCTGCTCGCCTCGCTCGGCATCGCCGAGGTGCCGGTGCAGCGCCGCCTGCGGGTCGCCTTCTTCTCGACCGGCGACGAGCTCAGGTCGATCGGCGAGCCGCTCGACCCGGGCTGCGTGTACGACAGCAACCGCTACACGCTGTACGGCATGCTGACCCGCCTCGGTGTCGATCTCGTCGACATGGGCGTGGTGCCCGATTCGCGCGAGGCGCTCGAAGCCGCGATGCAGACGGCGAGCCGCCATGCCGATGCGATCGTGTCATCGGGCGGCGTGTCGGTCGGCGAGGCCGACTTCACCCGCGAGGTGATGGACCGCCTCGGCGAGGTGGCATTCTGGACGATCGCGATGCGCCCGGGGCGGCCGATGGCCTTCGGTCGCGTCGGCGAGGCCTGGTACTTCGGCCTGCCCGGCAATCCGGTTGCGGTGATGGTGACCTTCCTGTTTTTCGTGCGCGACGCGCTGATCCGGCTCTCCGGCGCGAGCCCGCGGCCGGTGCTGCCGCTGCGCGCGCGCAGCATGGGCCGCCTGCGCAAGCGCCCGGGCCGCACCGAGTACCAGCGGGCGGTGGTCGAGCCCGGTGCCGACGGCATGCTCGAGGCACGGATCACCGGCAGCCAGGGCTCGGGCGTTCTGCGTTCGATGAGCGAGGCGAACGCGCTGGTGGTGCTGCACCATGCGCAGGGTGACGTGGCCGACGGCGAGTTCGTCGACGCGATCCCCTTCGACGGTCTGATCTGACCCACGCGGGGCGGGGCGGCCGCCCTCGACCGCCCCGCCTCGTCCAGCGTCCCGAGCCGGTCAGCGACCCGGGGTGCCTGCCGGCCCCGGTGAGCCCGGTGCCCCCGCGGGTGAACCCACCGTACCCGGATCGGTCGTCCCGCCACCGCGCGCGCCGGAGCACGCCGCGCTCGAGCCCCGCGACCGGTCGCCCGCGAAGATCCGGCTCGCCCTTCTCGCCCGACACGCGCAGCGCAGTCATCTGCACCGCCACCTGCTTGTCGTCGGGCGTCCGGACCTGTCGACGTCGACCACCGCATGGCGGACCGCGCCGGTGCGCATGTCCATCACCAGGTCTTCGATCTCGCCGACGTTCCTGCTGTTCGGATCGCGGCGGTCCGCATCGAGCACCCTGTGCATCCCGCCCGGCCGCGGATCGGGCGCGGCAGGCAGGGGCGGGCGCATGCCCGGCCGCGCTGCGGCCGGAGACGAGGGCTCAGCCGGGCAGCGGGCCTCCCGCCGAGACCAGCCAGCCGTCGCGGTCGGCGTAGATCCAGTCGCCCGGGGACACCGTCACGCCGGCGAACGCCAGCACCGGGTCCCGCTCGCCGCGGCCGCGCCTGTCGCTGCGCCGCGGATGCAGGTGCAGTGCCCGCACGCCGAAGCGGCAGGCGTCGAGTTCGGCCGCGTCCCGAACGCAGCCGTTGACGATCACGCCCTGCCAGCCGTTGCGCTCGCCGAGCTCGCCGAGCTTGCCGCCGACCAGCGCGCATCGGGTGCTCGCGCCGCCGTCGACGACCAGCACGCGGCCCGCGCCGGGCTGCTCGAGCACGGCGCGCACCAGCGAATTGTCGTCGGATACGCGCAGCGTCACCGCGGGGCCCGCGAAGCGCTCGACCGCGCCGAACGCGATCCAGGGCGGCGCGGCGACGCCGAGCCGGCCGTCCAGCAGGCGCGCCTCGTGAGCGTCGCACAGATCCGTGGTGGCGAATGCGGACGGGGTGGCGTTCATCGGGACGGCTCCTCGGGGACAGCGGCGGAAACGGACAGGCGGCGCGCGCGGCGAGCGATGTCCAGGCCGAGCAGCGCGGTCACGAGCAGTGCGACCGAGGCGCTCGCATAGGCCGCCTCGGGCAGGTTGCGGTCGAGCCACGCGCCGATGATCGCCGGGCCGAGCGCGGCGCCGACGTCGACGCCGGCGTACACGATCCCGTAGGCGCGTCCGGTCGCGCCAGGGGGCGTGCAGGCCCGCACGAGCATGTCCCGCGAAGGCGCGACCGTGCCGATCGCGAAGCCGGCGATGCAGGCGAGCGCACCGGCCGCTCCAGCCGGCACGGCGTGCGCGGCGAGCAGCGCGATCACGGCGGCCGCGGCCAGCGTGCCCGCGGCCGCGACCCGCTCGTGATGGCGGGTGGCCGCCGCGAGGAACCCGCCCGCGAGCATGCCGCCTCCCGCGCAGACGATGAACGCAGTCAGCCAGGCGGTGGCCGAGGCAGGCGAATACCCCCAAGCGGACTGCAGCAACGTCGCACCGAAGCTCTGCAGCCCGATCATCGCGATGTTGACGGTCACGAAGAAGGCCATGCAGGCGACGAGCGCGGGGTTCATGAAGGCGAGCGCCCCACCGGCCACAGCGGCACCGTGAGCGGCCGTGCCGCCGCGAGCACGACGCGGCGCGCGACCGCCACCGAACACGCCCGCCGGTCGAAGCACCCAGGCGCCGATCGCGGCGCCGCCCACGGCCGCGACCACGAGGGCGGCCCGCCAGCCGAATGCAGCGGCAAGCGCGGTCATCACGATCGGCGCGAGCGCATAGCCGACGTTGCCCGCCACCGCGTGCAGCGCGAACGCATGGCCGAGCCGCGCCGGCGAGACGCGTCGGTTGAGCGTGGAGAAGTCGGCCGGATGGAAGGCCGAATTGCCGAGGGCGATCAACGCCGCGGCGACGAAGAGCACCGACGGCGTCGGGGCCGAGGCCGCCAGAAGCCCGCCGCCCGCGAGCAGCGCGAAGGCCAGCGCGAGCACCCGGCGCGGGCCGTGGCTGTCGACGACGAAGCCCGAGGCGGCCTGCCCGACGCATGACACCGCGTAGAAGACGGTCATCAGCAGGCCGAGCTGCGACCACGACAGTCCGAAAGCGTCGCGCAGCGCCGGGAACAGCGGCGGCAGTGCGAGCTGGAAGAAGTGCGAACTCGCATGGGCGAGTCCGACCTCGGCGACGGTACGCGCGTCGGACGGGGCGCCGCCGCGCTGTCTGGCGTCCGCGACCCGCCGCAGCCCTTCGGAGGGCTCGGCCGGAGCGTCGCCGGCGGGGCTCAACGCTTGACGCGCATCGAGCCGGGCAGGCTCGCGTAGTAGGCCGCCAGGTTCTCGATGTCGGCGCGCGACAGCGGCTGCACCTGGCCGGCCATGATGGCGTTCTTGCGGGCGCCGCTCTTGTAGTCGAGGAGCGAGCGCTCGAGGTAGTCGCGGTACTGGCCCGCGAGCTTCGGGTAGGACGGGTCGATCGGCGTGTTGCCGTCCTTGCCGTGGCAGGCGGCGCAGACCGTATCGGCCTTGGCCTTGCCCGCGGCGACATCGGCCGCCTGGGCGGCGAACGCGACGGACGACAGGACGGCCGCGGCGGCGGCGTGACGGAGGATCGTGTGCATCTTCGAAGGCTTCATCGCGTGGCTCGGTCGGATCACTTGCTGCCGTACAGCGCGGCGAGGTCCGCGATGTCCTGGTCCGAGAGGCTGCCCGCGATCGCGCGCATCGTCGGATGGCTGCGGTCGCCCTTGCGGTAGGCCACGAGCGAGGACTCGATGTACTTCGCGGACTGGCCCGCGATCATCGGCACCGAGTAGACGTTCGGGAACGAGGCCTTGTAGCCGGGGATGCCGTGGCAGCCGATGCACGACGAGGCCTTCGCCTGGCCGGCTTCTGCATTGCCCACGGGCGCCGCGCCCTGTGCGAACACCGTGCCGCTGGCGAACGCGCTGGCGAGCACCAGGACGCTAAGGGAAGCCGACAGGGGAACCGACTGCGGACCGGGGGAGCGTGTTCTCGTCATTGGATGGGCGTGTATGTCTTCGTTCGGAACGCATACCGGACCTGCACCGGGCCCGGGGCAAACGCGGCATTCTACCCGAGGGGGCGCTTTTCCGTATACTCGGGCGCGTCGGGCAGCGGCCCGCCGCCCTGCCCCGCGGGCGGCCCGGGGCGCGACTTTCCACCGCGGGCGGACCCCATTCATGCGATTCGAAGGCACCTCCACGTACGTCGCCACCGACGACCTCAAGCTCGCGGTCAATGCGGCGATCACGCTGCAACGCCCGCTGCTGATCAAGGGCGAACCGGGCACCGGCAAGACCATGCTCGCCGAGGAGGTCGCCCAGGGCCTCGACATGCCGCTGCTGCAG
>JBIIPQ010000233.1:0-6882 GCA_044342535.1 Burkholderiaceae bacterium | reverse complement strand
GCACCGCGCTCTATGGCGTGCCGACGATGTTCATCGCCGAGCTCGACCATCCGCGCTTCGCCGAGTTCGACCTGTCGACGCTGCGCACCGGCATCATGGCCGGCTCGCCCTGCCCGGTCGAGGTGATGAAGCGCGTGCAGGCGCAGATGAACATGCACCAGGTCACCATCGCCTACGGCATGACCGAGACCTCGCCGGTCTCCACGCAGAGCTCGGTCGACGATCCGCTCGAGCGGCGCGTGTCGACGGTCGGCCGCGTGCAGCCGCACATCGAGGTCAAGATCGTCGACACGCAGGGCCGCATCGTGCCGCGCGGCGTCACCGGCGAGTTCTGCACGCGCGGCTACTCGGTGATGCGCGGCTACTGGAACGACGACACGAAGACCCGCGAGGCGATCGACGCCGGCGGCTGGATGCACACCGGCGACCTCGCGACCATGGACGACGAGGGCTATGTCAACATCGTCGGGCGCCTGAAGGACCTGGTGATCCGCGGCGGCGAGAACGTCTATCCGCGCGAGGTCGAGGAGTTCCTCTACCGGCACCCCAAGGTGCAGGACGTGCAGGTGATCGGCGTGCCGGACGTGAAGTACGGCGAGGAGCTCTGCGCATGGGTGAAGCTGCGCGAAGGGCAGACCGCGACCGCCGAGGAGATCCGCGAGTTCTGCCGCGGGCAGATCGCGCACTACAAGATCCCGCGCCACGTGCGCTTCGTCGACGGCTTCCCGATGACCATCACCGGCAAGGTCCAGAAGTTCGTGATGCGCAAGGAGACGATCGAGGCGCTGGGGCTGGCGGAGCAGAAGACCGCCTGAGCGCGTGACGGGCGGGCGCCCGTCATGAAGCCGGTCCGGGCGCCCCGCGGGGGGGAGCGCCCCGCGGGGGGAGCGCCCTGCGGGGCGCCCGGCGATGCGGAACGATCAGGCCTTCTTCGCGTAGGCCGAGCACCAGCCCTTGGCGGCGACCGCCTTGCCGGCGAACAGCGGGCACCCGCCGGATGCATCGGCAGGCTTGCCCTGGTAGATCGCGCAGTTGGAGCAGAGCTGACCGGCGGCGTACTTCGGCTGCTTGGTCTTGTCGACCTTGGTGGCATCGGCCTTGTAGCCGAGCGCGCTCGCTTGCGGATCGTTCTCGGCGACCATCGCCTGCGCGTGGGCAGCCTGGGTACCGAGCACGGCCGCGCCGGAGACGCCAGCGACCTGGATCAGGAAAGTGCGACGGGGCTTCATCGAATTTTTCACGCTTTTGTCTCTAAGGAAAGGTGGGATGTCGCCGCTTCGCAGCGACACAGGCCGAGGGTAGCCCGCTGCAACGGACGACGCGGAGGGAGACCCAGTACGACACTCATGTAAACGCCTGGAGGGCGCCGCAGGCCGACACGCAGGCGACACCGACCGCGAACGTGCAGCGGGACAGCCGCCCTCGCACCGGCCGACACCCGACGAACGGCACCGCTCAGAACGAGCGCGGCAGCCCCAGCATGTGCTCGGCCACGTACGACAGGATCAGGTTCGTCGAGATCGGCGCGACCTGGTAGAGACGGGTCTCGCGGAACTTGCGCTCGACGTCGTACTCGCACGCGAAGCCGAAGCCGCCGTGGAACTGCAGGCAGGCATTCGCCGCTTCCCACGAGGCCTTGGCCGCGAGGTACTTGGCCATGTTGGCCTCCGAACCGCAGGGCTGGTGCGCGTCGTACAGCGCGCAGGCCTTCCAGCGCATCAGGTTCGCCGCCTCGACCTCGATGTAGCTCTCGGCGATCGGGAACTGCACGCCCTGGTTCTGCCCGATCGGGCGGCCGAACACCTCGCGCTCCTTCGTGTACTTCACCACCCGGTCGATGAACCAGTAGCCGTCGCCGATGCACTCGGCGGCGATCAGCGTGCGCTCGGCGTTCAGGCCGTCGAGGATGTAGCGAAAGCCCTTGCCCGCCTCGCCGATCAGGTTCTCGGTCGGGATCTCGAGGTTCTCGAAGAACAGCTCGTTGGTCTCGTGGTTCACCATGTTCGGGATCGGCCGCACGGTGAGGCCGCGGCCCACCGACTCGCGCAGGTCGACGAGGAACACCGACAGGCCGTCGGCCTTGCGCGCGACCTCCGCCAGCGGCGTCGTGCGTGCCAGCAGGATCATGTAGTCCGAGTGCTGCACACGCGAGGTCCAGACCTTCTGGCCGTTGACCACCCAGCGGTCGCCCTCGAGCACGGCCGCGGTCTTGATCTTGGTGGTGTCGGTGCCGGTGGTGGGCTCGGTCACGCCCATCGACTGCAGCCGCAGCTCGCCGGTCGCGAGCTTGGGCAGGATGCGGCGCTTCTGCTCGTCGGAGCCGTGGCGCAGCAGCGTGCCCATGTTGTACATCTGGCCGTGGCAGGCGCCGGCGTTGCCGCCGCAGCGGTTGATCTCTTCCATGATCACCGAGGCCTCGGCCAATCCGAGCCCGGAGCCGCCGAACTCCTGTGGGATCAGGGCGGCCATCCAGCCCGCGCGGGTCAGCGCGTCGACGAAGGCCTCGGGGTAGGCACGCTCGAAGTCCACCTTGCGGAAGTACTCGTCGGGGAACTGCGCGCACAGCGCGCGCACGGCGTCTCGGATGTCGGTGTGATCGGTGGTTGCGGTCATGGTGTCGTGGGACGGATGGAGCGTGGCTGGGCGTGACTGGGCGCGGTGCGGCGCGGGCGGTCAGTGTACGGGGGGTGCGACCGGGGACGGCTCGGCCGCCCCGTCGTCTGGACGGCGGGGCCGCGCCGGCGGCGTCGCCACGGCAAAGACCACCGAGCCGCTCGCGGCCAGCAGCGCGAGCACGGTGAAGCCGGTCCGGTAGTCGCCGGTCAGGTCGGCGAAACCGCCGGCGATCATCGGGCCGCCGACCTGACCGATCGCGATGATCACCGCCGACAGGCCCATGATCATGCCGATCGATCGGCGGCCGAAGTAGTCGGCGCGGATCGCCTGCATGAACGGCCCGCGCAGGCCCCAGGCCGCACCGTGCAGCAGCGCGAAGGCCGCGAGCATCGCGGGGCCGTTCGCGAAGGTGAGCATCAGCAGTCCGGCCCCGTGCATCAGCATGCAGCTGGCCGCGACCATCCGCTTCTCGAAGCGGTCGCCGATCGTCATGCCGACCAGCACACCGCCGATCTGCGCCGCGGTCATCAGCGTGATGACCAGCGAGGCCTGGGCGACCGTGTAGCCGAGGGACTCCTTCATGTGCGAGATCGCGTGGACGTTCACCGCGGTCACCACCAGCAGCGCGAAGCCGTGGCCGATCGACAGCAGCCAGAACGCGCGCGTGCGCAGCGCCTCGCGCGCGGTGAACTCGGGCGGCGCGGCGTCCTCGCCGGCGGTCGCGCCGGCGGGCTCGGGCGGCAGGCCATCGACGGTCTGCCCGAGCTCGGCCGGCGTACCGCGGAACACCCGGGCGAGCGGCCAGCCGACGGCGATGGCGAGCAGGCCCGAGCCGATCGCGGTGGCGCGCCAGCCGAACGCGACGATCGAGCCCGCCACCAGCGGCACGGCGAGGCCGCCGAGCGCCAGGCCCAGGCCGACGGCGGACAGCGCGCGCGCGCTTGCACTCGAACCAGTGGATGATCGCGACGTTGATCGGGAAGTAGCCGCACAGGCTCGTGCCCAGCGCGATCATGATCACCGCGCCGTAGAACCCCGCCAACGAGTCGATGCAGCCCATCGCGATCAGCCCGGCGCCGAAGATCAGCACACCCGCGCGGATCAGGCGATGCGCACCGAACCGGTCGATCATCCAGCCGAGCAGCGGGCCGATGATCGCGGTCTCGACGGACTGCAGCGCCGCTGCGCCCGACAGCGAGGTCTTGCTCCAGCCGCGCTCGGCCGACAGCACCGCGACGTAGGCGCCGAAGGCCTGCTGCATCAGCCCGGCCTGCAGGAACTGCAGGCCCGAGCCGGCGGCGACCATCCGCCAGCCGTGAAAGCTCCGGATGGCGGTGATGCTCATGCGTGCGTCACAGCACCGCCTCGACGAGGTACGGCCCGCGCGAGGCGAAGCCGCGCGAGAGCTCGCGGGCCAGTTCGCCCAGGTCGGTGGCGCGGCCGGCCTCCACGCCCATGGCGCGCGCGAGACCCACCCAGTCGATCGTCGGCCGGTCCAGGCTCAGCATGTCGGTGGCGCGCGGCCCCGGCGTACCCGCGCCGACGCCGGCGTACTCGCCCTGCAGGATGCGGTAGGCGCGGTTGGCGAACACCAGCACGGTGATGTCCAGCCCCTCGCGCGCCATGGTCCACAGCGACTGCACGGTGTACATCGCGCTGCCATCGCCCTCGAGCGCCAGCACCTTGCGGTCGGGCGCGGCGATCGCGGCGCCGATCGCGGTGGGCAGCCCGAAGCCGATCGCGCCGCCCGTGCCGGTCAGCCAGTCGTGGGGTGCGGCGTTCGCGGTCGGTGCGCCGAACCCGCGGCCACTGGACACCGACTCGTCGACGACGATCGCCTGCTCGGGCATCAGCGCCGCGACCACGCGGCCGATGCCCTCGATGCTCATCGCGCCCTCGGGGGGGGCGGTGCGTTCGTGCCGCGCGATGCCGGCCGGCGCGAGCGAGCGCGCGCCGACCGCATCGGCCAGCGCGGCGAGCGTGCCGAGCAGGTCCTGCGAGGCGTCCGCCACCTCGACGATGCGCGTGCCCGGCGCCGCCTGCCGGCCGCGCTTGTCGGGGTACGCGAAGAAGGACACCGGCTCTGCGGCGCCGACCAGCAGCAGGCTGCGGTAGGGCGCGAGCGTCGCCTTCGCGGCATCGACGACATAGGGGATCCGCGTGGCGAGCACGCGGCCGGCGCCGCGCGCCACGCGCGCCACGCCGAACTCGGTGAGCAGCGCGCAGCCGGTGGCCGCGGCGATGCGCCCGGCCATCTCGAGGCAGGCCTCGTGGCAGGCGTCGGCGCCCAGCACGATCGCCGTCGGCTCGCCCGAGCGCAGCAGCGCGGCAGCGGCCTCGACCATCGCCGTGTCGATCGCGGCAGGCGACAGCCGCGCGATCCGTGCGCCCGGCGCAGCGTCCGCGGGCAGTTCGGTCCACGCGCAGTCGGCCGGCAGCACCAGCGTCGCGATGCGACCGGGCGGGGTGGTCGCGGCCTGCACCGCGTCGCGGGTCGTGGCCTCCACGCCGCCCGCCGACCCGATGGTCCTCACCCAGTGCGACATCGGTCGCGCGATGCCCTCGATGTCGGAGGTCAGCGGCGCGTCGAGCGCGACGTGCGGGATGGCATGCTCGCCGACGACGTTGAGCACGCCCGAGCGCGCCTTCTTCGCGTTGTGCAGGTTGGCCAGGCCGTTGGCCAGGCCGGGCCCCAGGTGCAGCAGCGTCGAGGCCGGCCGCCGTGCGATGCGCCAGTAGCCGTCGGCCGCGCCGGTGACCACGCCCTCGAAGAGGCCCAGCACGCAGCGCATGCCGGGCACCCGGTCGAGCGCGGCGACGAAGTGCATCTCCGAGGTGCCCGGGTTGGTGAAGCAGACGTCCACGCGCTCGTCGAGCAGCGTGCGGACCAGACTCTCGGCGCCGTTCATCGTGTGTCTCGTTCCTGGGTTCGTTGCGCGCGGCGACCGTTCAGGCCGCACGCGTCGGAAGGGGTCATGCCGCGGCGAGGCCGGCGAGCGCCTGGCGCCACACCTGCCACGACCGGAACAGGACCATCTCCTTCCAGTCGTCGTGCGGCGGATAGAAATGGTCGCGGATCGCGGTCTTGATCGCAGCGGCGGCGGGTCCGGTCGGGTCGCCCCGGGTGTGCAGCCAGTGGTCGTCGCGCAGCACGGTGCGGCCGTTCGACTCGGGGTAGGTGCCGAACTCGAGCGCGACGAAGGCGATGTCGGCGTGCGCCAGGCAGCGCTCGTAGCCGAACTCGGTCAGGCCCCACTTCTCCTGCGAGCTCGAGGTGCCCAGCAGCGGCTCGGTCACGCTCTCGCCCCACCAGGCGCGGGCGCGCCGCACCCGCTCGCCGCCGGGCGCGTGGTTGCAGATCGGCTCGCCGTAGCCGAACGGCCCGAGCCCGGTGTGCATGTCGACGATCGCGACGCTGCGCGCCCGCGGCAGGCACTCGGCGAGGATCGCCTCGCTGGTGCGCCGCGCCCAGGTCGGCCCGCTGCCGCCGTAGAAGTGCCCGTCCGGATGCGTGTACTGCCCGCTCGAGGCCGCCACGCGCGCCGCGTGCAGGCCGTGCTCGGCGACGAAGGCGGCCTGCGCGGCTTCGGCGGCGGCGAGCGCGTCGACGTCGAGCCGCGCGGGCGTCAGATGCGGATGAAGGGCCTCGTAGCCGGGGTTGGCGGGCAGTGGCGCGTCGAAGTCCACCCAGTTGCGGTTCAGGTCGACGTTCTCCTCGGTCACGCGGCGCAGCCAGGCCCAGCCGTGCGGATTGATGCCGTGGATCGACAGCATCGCGGTGTCGGCCGGCAGCGCGAGGCCCGCGTCCCCGCGCAGCAGCCCGACCTGCGGCCCCGAGCCGCAGAAGCCTTCGACCCCGTGTGTGCCGGAGATCACCACCAGCACCCGCGAGGCGTTCCGCGGGCCGAGCCAGGCGGTGTCGGTGGACAGCGCCTCGCCAGCGGGGCCGGTGAGCGGATGCGGCCAGGCGCGGTGCTCGGCACCGGCGCGCCGGGCCGCGTCGAGGAACTTGGAGCGGGCCTCGCGCCAGTCGCTCGAGAAGGCGCCCACGTCGTGGAAGGCGGCCATGGCGTCAGCGCCTCGCGGCACGCAGGCTCGCGCCGATCCTCGCCCTGGCAGGCCAGGCGGTGCCTCGACCCATGTCTCCTCCCGTTGGAGCGTCCGATTCTATCGAAGGGCCCCGCCGCGCCCCGCCGCGGGCGCGACGAATCGGATCGCCCAATCCCGACTGAACTGACGGGTCATTTCTTGCCCCGTCGGTCACGT
>JBIIPQ010000232.1:0-6888 GCA_044342535.1 Burkholderiaceae bacterium | reverse complement strand
GCGAGCGAGCGCGAGCTCGCCGCTGCGCTCGATGCGATCGACGCCGACGCGGCGCTGCGCGCGGTGGTGGTCACCGGGCGCGGGCAGGGCGTCTTCGTGCGCCACTACGACGTGCGCACGCTCGAGGCACGCGGCCGGCGGCTGGCCGCGCGCGGGCTCGCCTTCTCGACCGACCGGCCGGTGCCCGAGTCGCCGTACCTGCAGTGCCTGCGCCGGATCGAGACGCACCCGCTGCCCTTCGTGGCCGCGATCGACGGCGTCGCGATGGGCGGCGGCTTCGAGCTCGCGCTCGCCTGCGACCTGCGGCTGGCGCAGGCCGGCGACTATCCGATCGGCCTGCCCGAGGTGAACATCGGCCTGCTGCCCGGTGCGGGCGGCACGCAGCGCCTGACGCGCCTGGTGGGACCGGGCGTGGCGATGCGCTCGCTGCTGCTCGGGCGCACCTGGGCGCCGGCGCGCGCCGCCGAGCTCGGCCTGGTCGACGAGGTGGTCGACGGGCCGGTGCTCCCGGCCGCCCTCGCGCTCGCGCGCGAGCTCGCCGCGCGGCATCCGCGCGCGGTCTCGCACGTCAAGCGGCTGGTGCGCATGGCTGCCTCGCAGGGGCTCGAGGCGGGGCTCGCCGCCGAGCGCACCCTCTTCTGCGACCTGCTGGTCGACGCCGACTCGATCGCGCTGATGGCGCGGATGAACGCGGGCGAGCTGCCGATCACCGGGCCGGCGTAGGCGCAGGCGGCGCTTCGCCGCGCGGCCACAGCATCCACAGCCGCCCGCGGTGGCGCATCTCGCCGGCGGCCCGCTCGGCCTCCGGGCCGAAGCCCCAGAAGTAGTCGGCGCGGATGCTGCCGGTGATGGCGCCGCCGGTGTCCTGCGCGGCCATCGCGCGCTGCAGCGGGCGGCCGTCGACTGGATGCACCGTGTCGATCCAGACCAGCGAGGCCAGCGGCACCACCGAGCGGTCGACCGCGAGCGAGCGCTGCGCGGTCAGCGGCACACCGAGCGAGCCGGGCGGCCCGGCCTCGGGCTCGCCGGGCGGCGCCGCGGGCGGTGTCGGCAGTTCCCGGAAGAACACCATGCTCGGGTTCGTGCGCATCACCTCGGCCGCCTGCCCCGGATGCTCGCGCAGCCAGCGGCGGATCGTCGGTGCGCTGACCTCGTCGGCGCGCAGCGCGCCGCGCTCCACCAGCGAGCGCCCGATCGCGCGGTACGGATGGCCGTTCTGATCGGCGTAGCCGATGCGCAGCACGCTGCCGTCGCGCAGCTTCACGCGGCCCGAGCCCTGGATCTCCAGGAAGAACGCGTCCACCGGATCGTCGACCCACAGCAGCTCGCTGCCGCCGAGCGGCTGCGCGGTCTCGATGTCCGCACGGCTGTGGTACGGCACGACGCGGGTGCCCTGCACGCGACCGCGCAGCCGCAGCCCGGCCAGGCGCGGCTCGACGCCGGCCAGGTCGATGGTGAGCAGGTCGCCCGGGCGCGCGTACAGCGGCGCCTGCCGCGACGACTCGCGCGTGCGGCTGCCGGTGAGCAGCGGCTCGTAGTAACCGGTCATCAGGCCCTCGGTCCCGCCGCGTGCGTCGCGCAGCGGCCAGGCCTCGAAGCGCGTGGCCAGCCAGCCGCGCAGCGGCTCGGCGCGCGGCATCGCGTCGGGGGCCGGCCGCGGCAGCGCCGCGAACTCCGCGCACAGCCTGGGCCACGGCCCGGGCGGCGTGCGCATCGTGCACTGGCGCACGATCGCCGCCCCGAGGCCGTCGAGCGGGTCGGCCTGCCAGCCGGGCAGGGCGGTGGGGTCGATCCCGCGGCCGGCCTGCGGCGCGGTCTCGGCCGGCCCCGGGAAGGCGGGGGCCGGAGCACCCGTCGGGGGCGGCGCCGGATGCGGCCGAGAGACCGGTGGCGCCGAGGCGCATCCGACGGCCGATGCCATCGCACAGGCTATGATCGCCCGCAGCGAAAGGGAACGTGTCATGTGGGTGATCTACCTGGAGGCCGGCGTCGCGCTCAGCCTCGTGCTGCTGATCGTCTGGTGGACGATGCGCGGAAAGAAATGAAGCGCACGACGCGGCCCGGATGCTAGCGCGTCCGGGCCGAGGCGCTCGCTGCCGTCAGTGCAGCGTGCGCGGCATCGACAGCTCGAACTCGGCGATCTGCGCATCGAAGCGCGTCCCGTCCTCGGCGACGAAGAAGTAGCTGCCGTGCATGCGGCCCGACGGCGTGTCGATCTGGCTGCCGCTGGTGTACTCGAACGACTGGCCAGGCCGCAGCAGCGGCTGATGGCCGACGACGCCCAGACCCCTGACCTCCTTGGTGCGCCCGTTGCCGTCCTCGATCACCCAGTGCCGGCTGATCAGCTGCGACGGAACGTGGCCCGCATTGGTGATCGTGACGGTGTACGAGAACGCGTACACCCCCTGCTCCGGGTTGGACTGCTCCGGCAGGTCGCGGCTCTGCGATGCGATCTTGACGGCGTACTTCTTCTCGGCGGCCACGTTGTGCTCTCCCCGTACAATCCCGATTCTAGTGAATCGTGACCGGACCCCGGACAAGACCATGAGGATCGCTCCCAGCATCCTGTCGGCAGACTTCGCGAGGCTGGGCGAGGAAGTGCGCGCGCTGCAGGCCGCCGGCGCCGATCTCGTCCATGTCGACGTGATGGACAACCACTACGTGCCGAACCTCACCATCGGCCCGATGGTGTGCAAGGCGATCCGTCCGCATGTCACGATCCCGATCGACGTGCACCTGATGGTGGAGCCGGTCGACGCCGTCGCGCTCGAGTTCGCGCGGGCCGGCGCCGACCTGATCACCTTCCACCCCGAGGCCTCGCGCCACGTCGACCGCACGCTGCAGGCGATCCGCGACGCCGGCTGCCGGGCGGGCCTCGTGCTGAACCCGGCCACGCCGGTCGCCTGGCTCGATCACGTCATGGGCCGGCTCGACATGGTGCTGCTGATGTCGGTCAATCCGGGCTACGGCGGCCAGAGCTTCATCGAGTCCTCGCTGCCGAAGCTGCGCGAGGTGCGCCGCCGCATCGACGCGCACGTGGCCGCCGGCGGCCGCCCGATCTGGCTGGAGATCGATGGCGGCGTGAAGGTCGACAACATCGGCGCGATCGCAGCCGCCGGCGCCGACACCTTCGTCGCCGGCTCCGCGGTGTTCGGCTCGCCCGACCCCGACGGCGGCTATCGCAGCGTGATCTCGCGGCTGCGCGACGCGGCAGTGACCGGCGCCTCACGATGAAGGCGGTCGCGCCGCGTCTGCGCGCGCGGGCCGTGATCATCGACCTCGACGGTACGCTGCTCGACACCGCCGCCGACCTGGCCGCGGCGGTCAACCTCATGCTCGCCGAGCTCGGCCGCCCGGTGCTGCCCGAGTCGGTGGTCGCCGCCTACGTCGGCAAGGGCGCCGAGGTGCTGGTGCATCGCGCCCTCGGAGGCGGGCTCGACGCGCGGGTCGATGCCGCGACGCACGAGCGCGGCCACCATGCGTTCCTGCGCCACTACCGCGAGACGAACGGTCTGCACGCGCGCGCCTACGAGGGCGTGCACGAGGGCCTGGCCGCGATGCGCGGCAAGGGGCTGAGGCTGGCCTGCGTGACCAACAAGCCGCAGGCCTTCGCCGATCCGCTGCTCGAGCGCTGCGGCCTTCGCGAGGCCTTCGAACTCGTGCTCGGGGGCGATGCGCTGCCGCTGAAGAAGCCCGACCCGGCGCCGATGCGGCATGCCGCGCGCGCACTGGACGCTGCACCCGGCGAGGTGGTCGCGATCGGCGACTCGGTCAACGACGCGCTCGCCGCGCGGGCCGCCGGCATGGCCGTCCTCGCCGTGCCCTATGGCTACAACGAGGGACGCGACGTCCGGTCGCTGGACGTGGATGGTATAGTCGAATCGCTCCTCGAGGCCGCAGCGCTGATCGACCCGATCACCTGACGCGGCCCCGGCGGACGCCCGACCGATCGCCGAGCGCAGCCCACACGACCATGCATCGCCCGAACGAATTCGTCTTCGTCAGGACCTGGCGGTCCTGCCTGTGGCGGCGCCGGACCTGATCCGCGCCGCCTGCGTCCGCGCACCGCGCGCGGGCAACGAATCGTTCCACCGCCCGCTCCGCGCGGGCCGACCCGAGAGGGATGCATGACCGAGATCGAATTCCGGGCGCTCGCCGCCCAGGGCTACAACCGGATCCCGCTGCTGGCCGAGTGCCTGGCGGACCTCGACACGCCGCTGTCGCTGTACGTCAAGCTCATCGAGCGCAGCAAGCGAGCGAACAGCTTCCTGCTCGAGTCGGTCGTCGGCGGCGAGCGCTTCGGGCGCTATTCGTTCATCGGGCTGCCGGCCCGCACCCTGCTGCGGGCCGACGGCGACGCGATCGAGGTCGTGCGCGACGGCGTCGTCGTCGAGACGCACACCGGCGATCCCCTCGAGTTCGTCCGAGCCTTCCACGCGCGCTTCAAGGTCGCGCTGCGGCCCGGCCTGCCGCGGTTTCCGGGTGGCCTCGCCGGCTACTTCGGCTACGACGTCGTGCGCTTCGTCGAGCCGCGGCTCGGCCCCTCGCGCAAGCCCGACCCGATCGGCACCCCCGACGTGCTGATGCTGCTGGTCGACGAGCTCGCCATCGTCGACAACCTGCGCGGCAAGCTCTACCTGCTGGTCTACGCCGACCCGTCGCAGCCCGACGCCTTCGCCCGGGCCCGCCGCCGCCTGCGCGAGCTGCAGGCGCGCCTGGCGCAGCCGGCGGTCGAGCCCGAGGACAAGACGCTGCCCGAAGGCGAGATCCGCCGCGAGTTCGCCCACGACGACTACATCGCCGCGGTCGCGCGCGCCAAGGACTACATCGTCGCCGGCGACGTGATGCAGGTGCAGGTCGGCCAGTGCCTGAGGAAGCCCTTCGTGCATTCGCCGCTGTCGCTGTACCGCGCGCTGCGCTCGATCAACCCGTCGCCGTACATGTACTACTACGACTTCGGCGGCTTCCAGGTGATCGGCGCCTCGCCCGAGATCCTCGTGCGCCAGGAGGCGGTCGAGGTCAGCGACGCCGAGGGCCGCGTGTCGACGCGGGGCACCAAGGTCACCATCCGCCCGATCGCCGGCACGCGCCGGCGCGGTCTCACGCCCGCGCAGGACGACGCGCTCGCCGCCGAACTGCTCGCCGACCCGAAGGAGCGTGCCGAGCACCTGATGCTCATCGACCTCGCGCGCAACGACATCGGGCGCATCGCCGAGGTCGGCAGCGTGAAGGTCACAGACCGCATGGTCATCGAGAAGTACTCGCATGTGCAGCACATCGTCTCGAACGTCGAGGGCATGCTCGTGCCCGGGCTCGATGCGATCGACGTGCTGCGCGCGACCTTCCCGGCCGGCACGCTCACCGGCGCGCCCAAGGTCCGCGCGATGGAGATCATCGACGAGCTCGAGCCGGTCAAGCGCGGCATCTACGGCGGCGCATGCGGCTATCTGTCGTGGTCGGGCGAGATGGACGTCGCGATCGCGATCCGCACCGGCGTGCTCAAGGACGGCATGCTGAACGTGCAGGCCGCCGCTGGCGTCGTCTACGACTCCGTGCCCGAGGCCGAGTTCCAGGAGACCGAGGTCAAGGCCCGTGCGGTGCTGCGGGCGGCCGAGCTCGTCGAGGAAGGCTTCACGCGCGAGCTCTGATCGCGCGGCGCGGCCCGGCGCGGCGTCTTCAGCGCGACCGCGCGAGCACCATGCCCCAGTAGGTCCGGTAGGTGTTCGACGAGGTACCCGGAACGAGCACCACGCCGAGGTCCACGAAGTTGCCGGTCATCACGTTCACGCAGTGCCCCGGACTGTCGATCCAGCCCTGCACGACCGCCGCCATGTCGGTGAAGCCGGCGGCGATGTTCTCGCCCACGGTCGACCAGACGTACCCGGTGGCGGTGAGGCGTTCACCGACCGACGAGCCGCCCGAGCCGGTGTGGCTGAAGAGGTTGTTCTGCTGCAGGTACTCGGCCTGCGCGCGCGCGGCCTGCTCGGTCTGCGTGTTCCAGGCCAGGGGGCCGACCGCTGGATAGGCGGTGGCGCCGCAGTTGCGGGCGACCGAGCGCGCGGCGTTCAGCAGCTCGAGCATCCGGTCCGAGAAGGCCTTGTCGACCGTGGAGCCGACCGAGGCGGGGCCGGCAGCCGCCGCGCGGGACGTGGGTGTCGCAGCCGAGGTCTCGGCCGCGCTGACCGCCGAGTCTTCGCCCGAACCGCCGCCGCCGCAGGCCGCGAGTATCGTCGCGACCGCCGCCATTGATGCTGTCCTGCGTAACCTGCCGCACCGCCCCATTGTCCGCTTCCGGAACCGATCCGGTCGTCACGCTAGCGTGTGCTCGGAGCGCCTGTCCCGCCGTCAGGGCGGGTGTCCGACTGGCGGTCGAGCCCACGCGGCGGGCGGCCCCGATGAAGCGCGCGGCCTCAGCCGGGCCGGGGTCCGGGGCTGGCCGCTACAGGAAGGTCACGTACACGCCGCCGTCGCGGCCGGCCGCTTCCATCAGCTCTGCCAGGTCGGCGTCGCGGCGCCCCGCGGCGGGCATCGCGCGGAGCGCCGTCAGGTGGCCCGTGCCGACGTGGCCGTGGCGCCCGCCCAGCATGGCTTCCAGGGCGGCGGCGGCGGCGGCGCTCAGGTGGATCGGCAAGGCGTCGGGCGCAACGCCGTCCTCACTGACCGCGTAGTGGTTCGATCCGGACAGCGCGAGGGCAGGTATGGCGACGGGGCGAAAGACGCGAGGAGCGTCCACCGTACCGCGCGACCGCTCGTCCGGCGATCCCGGACGGGCCGAACGGTGCGCCGCTTCGGCCATTCGGCAAGGTCGGGCCGCCGGTGGTGCCCGGTGCCGACACCAGGACCCGGCATGGGTGCCCGGGTCTCGACCGCCCGCCGCGTCCCGCGGCG
>JBIIPQ010000231.1:0-6900 GCA_044342535.1 Burkholderiaceae bacterium | reverse complement strand
TGGAAGGCGCTCTGGTTGCCGAAGGTCAGCAGCCCGCCGGCCGGCGGCGCCGCAGCCTGCCGGCCGCCGACCACCACGCTGCCGTCGAGCAGGCCGTTCATCGTCAGGAACGGGGCGTCGAGCTGCAGGCTGCCCGCCGACAGACCCTCGACGTAGCCCGGATCGCGGCGGCCGCGGTAGGCGAAGGACCAGCTGCGCGTCACCCCCCACCGTGTATCCGTGACGCTGTAGCTGTCGGCACGCTGGTACAGCCGGTCTGCCGGCGCCTGCGAGACGTCGAGGGTCCGCTGGCCGTCGAACAGCGTGCTGGTCGCGAGCACGCCGGGCAGGTAGCGCACCGAGCCGCCGGACACATCGAAGCGAGCGCCCGGCTCGACGATCGCATCGCCGTCGGATTGGATGCGGATCGATCCGCCGACGCCCGAGCGCTCCTCCACCGTCCGACCGACCTGCTGGGCGGCCAGCCGGTTCAGCGTGTCCTGCGAGAACAGCGGGCTGCCGATGCGTTGGTCGACTCGCAGCGTCGTGCCTGCGAGCGACGGCGAGCGCAGCGCCACGCCGTCCCCGAGGTTCTCGCCCCGCAGTTCCACGTCCAGCAGGTTGCGCTCCACCGATACCTGGACGTCGCGCACGCCTGCCACCGAGATCTCGACGTTCTGGCCGACGTAGACCCGCGCCGCGCCGACCGGACGCACCGCGCTCGCCGCATCCGGGCCGAGCGGTGTGTCGCTCGCCACGATCTGCACCTGCCCGCCGGGCGCGACGACCGACGCCCCGCCCTGCGCGTCGCCCTGCAGCACGATCCGGCTGCCCTCGATCCGCACCTGCGACGGGAACACCTGCTGGCTGTCGATGGCGGTCAGCGGCCGACCCGATGCATCGAGCTCGCTGACCGGCTGCAGCTCGATCCGGCTGCGCGGGCCGAGGGTAGCGGTGCCCGCGCGCAGTGCCAGCGGCCGGCCGGCGACGTCGAACGAATCCGGCAGGTCCGAACGCGCGATCAGCCAGACCGAGCCGTTGCCGCTCAGCGCGCTGCGCGCCGAGATCCGGCCCTCGTTGTTGACCGCGAGGCCGACCAGCGTCGTGTTGCCGCGGTCGCTGACCAGGGTGCCCAGGTTGCGGGCCTCGCCGCCCGAGCCGACCTCGATGAACAGGCCGCGGAACGCGGCCGAGTCCTCGCGTGTGGGCGCAAACAGATAGACCTTCTGGCCCGCGGCCAGCACGATCTGGCCGTTCGGTGACGAGATCAGCCCGTTGTTGATCACCTCGCTGGTGGCGAAGAGGAACACCCGACCGCCATCGGCCGAGGTGATCCGTGCAGCCTCCACGAGTTGCTGGCCGTTCGGGCCGAGCACCGGCTGGCCAGCAAGGTTCGTGACCGGGCCGCTCTGGACCTCGATGCGCGCGGTGGTCGGCGCGTTCGGCGCCCGCTCGAAGGTGGCGCGACCGTCGCGCAAGGCGGTGAGCCCGCGCACGAACGCATCGTCCTGGATCGACAACGTCGACGCGATGAACGAGGTGGCGTCGACCTGCGCCCCGGGCTTGAAGACGATGCCGTTGCGGTTGATCAGGTACACCTGGCCGTCGGCGACCAGGCGCCCGGCGATCGTGCTCGGGCGCGTGTCGTCGATCCAGTTCAGCGCCACCCAGTTCCGGTTGCCCTGCTGATCGAAGCGCACGGTCTGGCCGCGGTCGATGTCGAAGCGGTCCCACCAGAGCTGCGCGCGCGGGGTCGACTGGCGAATCACCAGCTCGCTCGTGCCGTTGCCGGCCGAGACCGCGGCACCCGACCACACCGTGCGGCCCGCCACCGTGCCCGGCAGCATCGGCGGCGCAGCGGGCGACTGCGCCATCGCGTTCGGCCCGAACGCGGCGAGCAGCGCGAGCGCGAGGGCGTGCAGTCGGCCCGGTGCGGTCGGACGATGGCGGACGGTGCGACGGGTCATCTCAGAGTTCCAGCTGCAGGCGGACATGCGCGCGCCACCCGGTGTCCTGCGCGGGCACGGCATGGATCGAGCGGGCGAGATCGATGGCTGCGGACGCGGTCCGACCCCAGCGCAGTCGCAGGCCCGCGCCGGCCCCGGCGAGCGTATAGCCGGTCTGCTGCTCGGGCAGCGGGTCGACGATCGAGGTCTGCGCGATGTCGTAGAAAGCGAGCCACTGCGCGGTCACCGCGCGTCGCAGCTCGCGAGGCACGGTCCTCAGCTCCAGGCTGCCGAGCAGCCCCCGGTCGCCGAACACGCTGCTCTCTAGGTAGCCGCGCACGCTGTTGGCACCGCCGGCGGCGAACTGCTCGGCCGGCACGAGCGCCTGCTGCGCGAACTGACCGGAGAATCGCCCGCGCACCGACAGCACGGTACCGATCGGCTGCTCGTGCGAGGCGTCCCAGCGCAGCGTCGCGAAGCTCGCCGAGCCGAGGTAGCGACGCGCGGCGAATGCCTCCTGGTCGTTGACCAGCCCGCCGAACGACATCGCGAGCGACGTCTCGAACTGCGAGACCGCACCCCGTACCGAACGCAGCGCGGTGTAGCCGAGGCTGGCGGGCATGTAGGTGAGCAGCGGAAAGTCCTGCTGGTCGAGCCGCTTGTAGTCCAGCCCAACGCTCCAGGTGTGGAACAGATCGTTGTGCACGCGCAGCGGCGTCGTCATCCGCAGGCCGACGACGGTCTGCCCGCCGAGCACCGTGGTGTTCCCGATCGGGGTCGGGGTCTCGCTGTCGCTCTTGATCGCGTAGGCCGAGAGCACCGGGTCCTGCGGGCCGCCGAGCGGCGCCGCGTAGCTCGCGGTGAAGACCTTGACCTGGCTCGGATCGGCCGGCGTGAACATCACCCCGACGCCCAGCGTGTGTCGGCGCTCCCAGAGGTTCGTGTGGCGCAGGCCCAGGCCCAGACGCCAGGGCGTGGTGTTGAGCGCGCGCTGGTTGTTGACGTCGATCGACGCGACGAGCGGGGACCGGTCCTGCACGTCGAGGTCGATGTCGAGCGTGCCCGGCGTGCGGCCGGGCTTGAGTGCGGGCGTTACGACGAGGCCGGGCGCGGCATTGACCTTCGCGAGCTCGGCGCCGACGTCCGCGAACTGCGGCACCGTGCCCTCCGCGGCGGAGGGCAGTGTCGCGGCGATCGCGCCCGGCGAGTAGTAGCGCGCGCCGCGTACCCGCAGCCGCCCGACGGTGGCCTCGACGACCTGCAGCGTGACGACCGCATCGTCGATGCGTTGTTCGGGGACGTCGACGCCGACGCTCTGGAAGCCGCGCCCCTGGTAGGCCCGCTCGAGTGCCGAGCGCGCGGACTCGACGTCGGCCATCGTGCGGCCCGGTCCGAGGAAAGGGGTGACCGCGCGCTCGATCGTCTCGGCGTCCAGCACGGTGTTGCCGACGATCACGTACTCGAGCACGTCGAAGCGAGGCTCCGGGCGCGCGGCGAGCGTCGACGACGGAGCGGAGGTCGCAGGCGTCGTCGCCGCAGGGGCGGCCGGCTGTTGCGCGCCTGCGACGGTCCATGACAGCGCCAGCACCAGCGTCAGCGCACCCCGCGCGCATGCGCCGCCGCACCGGGTGGCGAAGAAGCGCGGGGGACTGAGGCGTCGGTCGTGTTTGGGCATCGGCGCGGAGGGGGATGTCGTGTCGCTCGGCGCGGCGGGACACGATGGAGGACCGCATGCTAAGTGAGTCACTCGACGGTTCCGGTGACACGCGAATCCGATCGGATCAGTGCCGCAGGCCCCTACGGCGCGCGTTCGGCGGGGCATGCCGGTCTCCGCGCCGCGCCGTCCGGAAACGGGCCGGGACCCGTCCGCGCGAGGCGGAACGGGTCCCGGTACACAACGAGGACGTGGGGCCCGTAACAGGCCTCACGCCATCGGTCACTTACGGCTGGCGGCGGGCCGTCGTGAACGGGTTCCCCTCCCGGCTCCAGACCGTCTTGCACGTCGAGTTGCTGCCGATGCCGGCGATCTGAACCGCGCCCGTCGACACGGCGGCGCCGGTCGTGCAGACGGCGGCACCACGCAGGTTGTCGCGGAGCGTCGTGTACAGCGTGCCCTTGACACCGGCGAGCGCGCCGCGGCGGTTCAGCGTGACTTCACCGACGTTGTCGTACGTGCCCAGCTTGGCGTTGGTCAGGTTCGACGCCTGCGTCACCGGGTTGGTCGTGGTCGTCTCCATCGGGATGCCGTCGAGCTTGGCGAACGACCAGGTGTTGGCCACGCCGCTCGGCGACGCGCCGGCGTTGTTGTCGTTCTCGGCGCTGATGATGCCGATCGCCGGGACGCCCGACGACGTCGCGCGGTTGACGCAGGCGCGAACGTTGCCGCCGGTGGTGTTCTGCACGTAGACGACGTCCTTGCCCACGGCCCAGTCGGTCGTGTTCGCGGCCGGCGCTGCCGTCAGGTCGGCGTCCGGGAAGGTGCCGTTGCGCAGCCAGTACACGTTGGCCCACGTCTGCGTGCCCGAGGTCGGAGCGCGACGGCAGACGACGTAGCGCGTCGGGCCGGGGAGGGTCGCGGTGTCGATGCCGAGGGCGGCGTCGATGTCGTCGGCGCTGGTCAGCGAACCGCTGAGCATGCCCACCACGACGTTCTTCGCGATCGCCGGCGCGCGGCTGTCACGGACGTTCGGGGTCACCGACAGACCTTGGGCGGTCTGCAGCAGCGCGCCGAGCGTGTTGTTCACGGCGATGCCGAAGACCACGCCCTGCACGCCGTCGATGGAGCCACCGCCGGTGTACGGCGAGGCGATCGCGGCGAAGACCGGCGCGTAGGTCGCGGTCGGCGCGCCGCCCGAGGTCATCTCGGGGAACTCGCTGATCAGCTGGGCTTGCGTCGGCAGGTTCGGCGAGATGAAGGCGGTCGGGCGCACATCGGACACACCGACGTCCGGGATCGCCGGGGCGATGCCGTTGACCGTGCAGTTGTCCCGGTTCACGCCGGCGGTCGTCGTGCAGGCGTTCGGGTCGACGCGCGGCGTGTTGCGGCCCGCGCCGGCGAACAGCACCGGCTGGACGCCCCAGTTCGAGCCGAGCGTCGTGTAGTAGACCGCGACCTGGTTGCCGGCACTGGTGCAGCCCCAGCCCTGGTAACGGGCCGAGTTGCCGGCGGTCGAACGCAGGCGGGTGAACGTGCCGCTGCAGAGGTTGGTCTCGATCGTGTCGATCAGGGTCTGCTGGGGCGCAGTGGCGCCCGAGATGAACAGCGTGTTGGCGGCGGGGAGGGCGGCCATCTGGGCCGAGGACAGCGCCTGGGCGCCGGCCTGGCCGGCGGCCAGGGCGAAGCCGGCGGCGAGCGCCGCCGAGATCAGGGTGCGTTGCATGGTCATGTTCCTGGGGTGTCTGGGTGGTGTGTCGGGCGGATGATCAGGCGCGGCGGGCGGCGCGACGGCGCGCGACCATGCCAGCCAGCGCGAGGCCGGAGAGCATGAACGCGATTTCGCCCGGCTCGGGGATCGCGGCGACCGAGTAGACGAGCGTGCCGTTGTCGAGCACCGAGAAGCTGGCGTCGGCGTAGTCGATGACGTTGGCAACCTTGGCGCCGTAGCTGCCGCCGGTCAGATTGTTGTTGCCCGCGTACAGGAAACCGATCGACGAATTCAGCGCCGCGCCGGCCGTGAAGTTGATCTGCGAGCCTTCGAATCCGACGGAATCGAGGAACGCGTTGCTGAAGTCGGCGGCGTCGATCGCGCCGTTGCGGACGTTCACCGACCAGCCGTTGGCAGTCGAGCTGTGCGAGGCGAGTGCGTTGGTCGCGACGATGAACTGCGACACCTTCGACGACAGCGCGGTGATCGTGGTCAGGTCGACGTTCTGCAGCGACTCGGTGATGCCGTCGCCGGGCTCGGTCACGCCAGCGGCGTTCACGGTCGAAGTGGTCAGGACCCGCCGGGCGCCGGGGTTGGCGGCCGAGTTCGTACCGGTCGAATCGAGGGCGAACAGCGCGAAGCGCAGGTCGGCGGTGCTGCCCCCGGCGGTCGCGAGCGTCGACAGGAAGGTGCTCCAGCCGGTCAGCGCGGTCGTGAAGCCGGTCGCAGCCGCACCGGAGCCGGGCAGGAAGTCGTTCAGCTTGATGCCGGTGTCGAACGCGTAGGTCACGCGGCTGGCTTCCGCCACGGCGGTCCAGTTCGACACGGCCAGGAACAGATCGCCGTTGCCGGTGTCGGCGAGGTCGATCGCGGCCATCGCCGGCGTCGTCGCGGCGGCGACGGCGAGCGCGATGAGGGTCTTCTTAAGCATGGATAGCTCCAATTCGGTTCGATGGGGGCCGACCGAGGACCGGGGCGCAGGTTCGCCTCGGTTGGCCGGTCTTCCTGCCGGCGGGCCGCCAGCGAGACGAATGGTGGAGACCGGTCGTGAACGCTTCCGCAAGCTGCGGCGTCGAGCCTTAGTCCGATCGGCCGCAGCCGAAGCCCGCGCAGACCATCGCCGCGCGGGCGAACGTCATCGCTCGAGCCAGTCGAGCACGACGGCGCCCGGTTCTGCGCCCGCGGCGAGCAGCGCGCGGGCGATCGGGGCGTTCTCGTTGATCGCCGCCAGCAGCAGCGGCGAGCGGCCGTTGGTGTCGCGGACCTCGGGGTCGGCCCCTGCGCGCAGCAGCTCGGCGCAGGTGCGGGCGGCATCGGCCTCGGCGCAGACGACCAGCGGCGGGCCGAAGCGGCTCGCGAGCTGGAGGTCCGCACCGGCGAGCGCGAGCGGGCGGATCACCGCGGGCCGATCGAGGTGCGCGGCGAGCGACAGCGGCGTGTGGCCGGTCGCATCCCGCCGATCCGGGTCGGCCCGATGCCGCAGCAGCAGCGCCGCCAGTTCGCCGTGATCACGCATCGTCGCCTGGGTGAGCGGCGACAGCCCGTGAAGGCCGCGCCGGTCCGGGTCGGCGCCCCGCGAGAGCAGCAGCCGCGCCACCGCGACATGGCCG
>JBIIPQ010000230.1:0-6948 GCA_044342535.1 Burkholderiaceae bacterium | reverse complement strand
CGACCGTTCACCGCGACCGCGTCGTGCATCGTCATCAGCGCGACCGGCAGGCTCGCCGCCTGCTCGAAGCCCATGCCCGGCGGCATCGGCAGCACGCGGCCGCGATCGGCGCGGACGAACTCGGCGAACGCACCGCCCGCGAAGCCCATCACGCGATCGCCCGGCGCGAGCCCCGTGACCGCGGCACCGACCGCCACCACCTCGCCCGCCCATTCCATGCCGAGTACCGTGCCCGTTCCGCCGGCGCTGCCGTGCATGCGGCCGGCGAGCACCCCCAGATCGGCCCGGTTGAGCGCGACGGCGCGCACGCGCGCCAGCACGTCGTCGGGGCCGGCCAGAGGGCTCGGCACCTCGGCGAACACGAGACCGGACTCGCCGCGGAGCGCGGCCTTCATCGTTGAGGTCATGGTGGGGCGGGGCCGCAGCCCAGGATCGAGGGAGCGCACAGTCTACGCAGCGCGCGCCGGGCGTGCAGCGCGGTCGAGCGGCTAGAGCCGCGTGACCTTGGTGACGTCGGCCTGCTTGCGCACCTGGCGGAACACCTGCGCGAGGTGCTGGCGGCCGCGCACCTGCAGCGTGAAGCGGATCGTCGCCACGCGGTCGGGCTCCTCGTCCATCGTCACGTTGACGATGTTCGCCTCCGACGCCGCGATCTCCGCCGCGACCCGACCCAGCGCGCCGCGGTCGTCGCGGATCTGCACCTCGACGACGGTGCGGAACTGGCCGCGGATGTCCTCGCCCCATTCGACGTCGAGCCAGCGCTCGGCGTCCTTCTGGCGCGCGCGCCCCGCCGACTCGCAGTCGCTGCGGTGCACGACCAGCCCGTGGCCGCCCCGCATGTGGCCGATCACCGAGTCGCCCGGCAGCGGCAGGCAGCAGGCCGAGCACTGCACCGCCATGCCCTCGGTGCCGTGGATCACGATCGGCAGCGGACGTGGCGCGAACGCCGCGGCCGCGGGCCGCGCGCTCATCTCGAGGGCGATCGCGCGGGCGACCACCGGCGCGAGCCGCCGGCCCAGGCCGACGTCCGCATAGAGCTCGTCGAGCGACTTGGCGCCCGCATCGCGCGCCAGCTTGTCGAGCAGCGCGGGCTCGAGGCTGCCGGCGTCGATGCGCAGCGCCGCGAGCGACTGCTCGAGCAGCCGGCGCCCGAGGTCGACCGACTCCTCGAACTTCATGGTCCGCAGGAAGTGGCGGATCTCGGAGCGCGCCTTGCCGGTCCGCACGAAGCCCAGCCAGGCCGGATTCGCGCGGGACTCGGGATCGGTCACCACCTCGATCACGTCGCCGTTCTGCAGCTCGGTGCGCAGCGGCACCGGCGAGCCGTTGACCTTGGCGGCGACGCTCTGGTTGCCGACGTCGGTGTGAACGCTGTAGGCGAAGTCGATCGTCGTCGCGCCGCGCGGCAGCGCGCGGATCTGGCCCTTGGGCGTGAACACGTAGACCGCGTCCGGGAAGAGGTCGACCTTCACGTGCTCGATGAACTCGAGCGAGTCGCCGGTCTGGTGCTGGATGTCGAGCAGCGACTTCAGCCACTGGTGCGTGCGCTTCTGCAGGTCGGTGAACGACTCCTTGTCGGCCTTGTAGAGCCAGTGCGCGGCAACGCCCGTCTCGGCCAGCCGGTGCATCTCGCTCGTTCGGATCTGGAACTCGACAGGGGTGCCGTAGGGACCGACCACCGTGGTGTGCAGCGACTGGTAGCCGTTGACCTTCGGGATCGCGATGTAGTCCTTGAAGCGGCCGGGGATCGGCTTGAAGGTCTGGTGCAGCGCGCCCAGCGCCAGATAGCACGAGGGCAGGCTGTCGACCACCAGCCGGATGCCGAACACGTCCATCACCTGCGAGAACGACAGGTGCTTGTCGTGCATCTTCCGGTAGATCGCCCACAGGGCCTTCTCGCGCGCCCGCAGCTCGGCCTTCACGCCCATCTCGGGCAGCGACTTCTGCACCGAGTCGATGATCCGGCCCAGACCCTCGCGCCGCATGCCGCGCGCGGCCGTCACCGCCTTCTGCAGCGTGCGGTAGCGGAACGGATGGGTGAACCGGAACGACAGGTCGAGCAGCTCGCGATACAGCTCGTTCAGGCCGAGGCGGTTGGCGATCGGGGCATAGATGTCGAGCGTCTCGGCGGCCACGCGTCGCTGCTTGGGGCGCTCGACCGCGCCGAGCGTGCGCATGTTGTGCAGCCGGTCGGCGAGCTTGATCAGGATGACGCGCACGTCGCGGGCCATCGCCAGCAGCATCTTGCGGAAGCTCTCGGCCTGCGCCTGCTCGCGGCTGGCGAACTCGACCTTGTCGAGCTTGGACAGCCCGTCGACCAGCTCGGCGACCTGCGTGCCGAAGCGCTCGACCATCTGCTGCTTCGTGACGTCGGTGTCCTCCATCACGTCGTGCAGCAGCGCGGCCATCAGCGCATCGGCGTCGAGGCGCCAGCCGACGCAGATCTCGGCGACGGCGATCGGATGAGAGATGTAGGGCTCGCCGCTGGTCCGGAACTGCCCGAGGTGCGAGCTGTCCGAGAAGCGGTAGGCCTCGCGCACGCGCTTGAGGTCGTCCTCCCCGAGATAGCTCGAGGCCAGCTTGGTGAGGTGCGCGAGCGAGACGACGCGGCGTTCGTCGGCCGGCGCCGCGAAGCCTTCGCCGGTCGGCCCAATGGCGTCGAGGAGGGCGGCCGGGGCGGCCCGGGCGGCCCGGCCCCTCGGCCCGTTGGTGGCGATCGAACCGTCGTGCTTCATCGGTTCGTGCGCGGGGTGGTGTCTGTCAGGTGGGGACGCGGCGCAGCATTTCCTTGCCGACCTTGCCGGTGGCGATCTCGCGCAGCGCGGTGACCGTCGGCTTGTCCTTGCTGTCGACCTTCGGCGAGTGGCCCTGCGCCAGCATGCGCGCCCGGTAGGTTGCGGCGAGCGTCAGTTCGAACCGGTTGGGGATCTGCTTGAGGCAGTCTTCGACGGTGATGCGGGCCATGGCGTGTCCTGGAAGGTGATCGGTCGGTGCGGCGGCGGATCCGGTTCAGCCGGAGGCCCGCGTCATGCCCAGCTCGGCGAACAGGTCCGGATGACGACACTGCTGCTGCCCGAACCGGCAGCGGGCTGCGTCCGCAATTCCGACCAGCGCCTGACAGGCCGCCGCAAACTCTTGATTGATAATAACATATTGGCACTCGCCCGCATGCTCGAGCTCGCTGCGGGCCGCCAGCAGGCGCTTCTCGATCACCTCGGGGGCATCCTGGCCCCGGGTGGTCAGCCGCTCGCGCAGCACCTCGAGCGAGGGCGGCGCGATGAACACCGAGACCGCGTCCGGAAACAGCCGGCGGACCTGCGCGGCGCCCTGCCAGTCGATCTCCAGCACGATGTCGACGCCCGCGGCCATCTGCTCGGCGATCCAGTCGCGCGACGTGGCGTAGTGGTTGCCGTGGACCCGCGCCCATTCCAGGAACTCGCCCTCGCCGCGCCGGTGCTCGAACTCGTCGGGCGTGACGAAACGGTAGTCCACCCCGTCGCGTTCGCCGGGGCGGGGCGCCCGGGTCGTGTACGACACCGACAGCCGCAGGCCGTCCCGCACGCCGAGCAGATGCCGCACGAGGGAGGTCTTGCCGGCCCCGGACGGGGCGACGACGATCAGCAGGCTGCCTTGGAAGGCCGAGACGGACATCGGAGGGGGCGGGGACGCGGCGGCGCGCCATTCTCTCAGGTTTGGCTCCGAGGCGGCGATCCGGCCCCGAGCGGGCCGTCGGCGTGTTCAGGCTCGAACGTCGCTGAGCGTCTTCAGGCGCAGGCCTTCAGCGCGGCCAGCCCGTCGGCCGGACGGATCACGCGGTCCGGCGCGACGACCCCCGTGCGCGTCATGACGAACGCGTAGAGCGCCTGGACGTCGCGGGCGGTCGAGCGGGCGAAGTGCGTGTACGAAAAGGCCGGCAGCAGGTGCGAGCCGTCGCGGGACACGCCCTCGCGCATCGCGCGCGCGAACGCCGACTCCGACCAGGTGCCGATGCCCGTGGTCGAGTCGGGCCTGGTGCTGAACGCCAGACCGACACCGGTCTGGGGCCCGACGTCGCCCCCGTAGGCCGCCCCGCCGGGCGCGGTGTGACAGCCCGCACAGTTGCCTGCCGCGGCGAGACCCGCGCCGAGCGCGACGAGTGCCGGCTCGAAGCTGTCGACGGGCGGCGCCTGGATCCGAGTTCAGGGAGGCCCCGCGGTCGAGCAGATCCGGAGGGTCGTGATGTCCGCAACCGCCTGCGGCGCGCCCGGCCTGCGCCGCGGGGATCAGCAGTCGAGACTCGTCCGGTCCACGACATCGCACACAGCGGCCGTTCCCCACGCCAAGCGGGCGGCCAGCTCGCGTTCGGCCCAACGGTGAACGGTGCCGGGTCTGTGCGCCAGCGAACCCCGTCAGCACATCGCGCGCGATCACTCCAGGTTCTGCACCTGCTCGCGCACCTGCTCGATCAGCAGCTTGAGTTCGATCGAGGCCTGCGTGACCTCCAGACCCGCGGCCTTGGAGCCGAGCGTGTTGGCCTCGCGGTTGAGTTCCTGCATCAGGAAGTCGAGCCGCTTGCCGACCTGCCCGCCGCCGTCGACGATCCGCACCAGCTCCGCGATGTGGATCTCGAGCCGCGCGAGCTCCTCGGCGACATCGACCCGCATCCCGTAGACCGAGACCTCCTGGCGGATCCGGGCCATCGCCTCGTCGAGCGGCACGGCGGTACCGGCCAGCGCGCCGGTGGCCGCCTCGCGCAGTCGCTCAGTGAGCCGCAGCCCGAACTCGGCGACCAGCTCGGGCGCGCGCGGCTTGAGCGCCACGACGATCGCGGTCATCGCGCCGGCCCGGTCGCGGATCACGTCGCCCAGGCGCGCGCCCTCGCGGGCGCGGCTGGCAAGCAGCTCGTCGGTCGCCGCGCCGAACAGCGGCCGGAACGCGCCGACCCACTGCGTGGGATCCGGCTGCGGATCGTCGACCACCCCGGGAAACCGCAGGCAGTCGGCGACCGAGAGCGGCGCCGCCCCCGGCATCCGCGCGAGCACCGCGTCCTGCGCGAGCGCGAGCGCATCGAGCGCGCCGGGGCGAAGCACCACCTCCGGCCGCTGGGCGGCGCGATGCTGCACCGAGGCCCGGCAGTCGATCTTGCCGCGCGTCACGCGCGCCTGGATCGCCTCGCGCAGGGGCGGCTCGAGCGCGCGCAGCTCGTCGGGCAGACGGAAGGCGATGTCCAGGAAGCGCGAATTGACCGAACGGAGCTCGATCCCGAGCCGCCCGAGCTCGTGGTCGCGCGTCACGGTGCCGAAGCCGGTCATGCTGTGGACGCCCGCGTCCTTCGAGTTCATTACAATCGTTCCTTCATGGCCAATCAGACCAACGCCCCGCTGCCCGAAGGCCTCGAAGTCGGCGGCTATCGGATTGTAAGGAAGATCGCGAGCGGGGGTTTCTCGATCGTCTATCTCGCCGACGATCCCGACGGCCAGCCGGTCGCGCTCAAGGAATACCTGCCGAGTTCGCTGGTGCGCCGCGGCCCGGGCGAGCTGGTGCCCTCGGTCGCCAACGAGAACCAGAACACCTATCGCAACGGCCTGAAGTGCTTCTTCGAGGAAGGCCGCGCGCTCGCCCGCGTGCTGCACCCGAACGTGGTGCGGGTGCTCAACTTCTTCCGGGCCAACGACACCGTCTACATGGTGATGGCCTACGAGCGCGGCCGCAGCCTGCAGGAGCTGATCATCCGCTACCGGGGCAAGCCGGGCCGCGAGGTCATGCCCGAGCGGCATATCCGCCGGATCTTCTCGCAGGTGATGAACGGGCTGCGCGAGGTCCATACCAACCGGCTGCTGCACCTGGACCTCAAGCCCGCCAATGTCTACCTGCGCCGGGACGGCTCGCCGATGCTGCTCGACTTCGGCGCCGCCCGCCAGACGCTGACGATCGACGCCCCGAAGCTCTTCCCGATGTACACGCCCGGCTTCGCCGCCCCCGAGCTCTACCGCCGCAATCAGCAGCTCGGCCCGTGGACGGACATCTACGGCCTGGGCGCGACGATGTACGGCTGCATGATCGGCTCGCCCCCGCAGCCGGCCGACCAGCGCGGGCTGCACGACAAGGTCGATGCCGCGCTCGCGCAGGCGGTGAAGCTCTACTCGCAGCAGCTCGTGGACATCGTGCACTGGTGCCTCAAGCAGAATCCGCTCGAGCGTCCGCAGAGCGTCTTCGTGCTGCAGCGCGCGCTGCGCGAGCCGGCGCACGACACCCCTTCGGCGCCGCCGGTGCAGGCCGCCGGCTTCGCGCGCTGGATCGACGGGCTCGCCGGGCGCCGACGCCGTCCGATCCGCCAGGACTCCACGCTGATGTGGCCGACCCAGAAGGCTTCGTGAATCCCGGGGCCGCGATGCGATTCACCATCTTCCAGGACACGGCGATCGGCGCCCGGTCGGTCAACCAGGACCGGATGGGCTACTGCTTCTCGCGCGAGTCGCTGCTGATGCTGGTGGCCGACGGCATGGGCGGGCACGTGCGCGGCGAGGTCGCCGCGCAGCTCACCCTGCAGGCCTGCGCGTCGGCCTTCCAGCGCGAGGCGCAGCCGCGCATCGCCGATCCGGCCGCCTTCCTCGACGCCGCGCTGCGCACCGCGCACCGCGATCTGCTGCGCTACCAGGCCCAGCACAAGCTGCCCGAGGCGCCCCGCACCACGGTCGTCGCCTGTGTCGTGCAGGACGACGCCGCCTGGTGGGCCCATGCCGGCGACTCCCGGCTCTACTGGCTGCGCGACGGACGCATCCTGTCGCGCACCCGAGACCACTCCAAGGTGCAGTCGATGGTGTCGCTCGGGCTGATCGCCGCGCACGAGCAGGACAACCATCCCGAGCGCAACAAGGTGCTGAACTGCCTCGGCTCGCCCTACGAGCCGACGGTCGAGATCACCACCCGTGCGAAGCTGCAGAGCGGCGACACGCTGGTGCTGTGCTC
>JBIIPQ010000041.1:0-19659 GCA_044342535.1 Burkholderiaceae bacterium | reverse complement strand
TCGACCAGGAGACCGCGATGATCCTGGTGGAGGAACTCGGCCACACGGCGATCGCCGCGGCGCTCGACGACCCCGAGGCGCTGCTCGAGCAGACCGCGACCCACGTCGACGTCGAGAAGCTGCCGCGTCCGCCGGTCGTCACCATCATGGGCCACGTCGACCACGGCAAGACCTCGCTGCTGGACTACATCCGGCGTGCCAAGGTCGCCGCGGGCGAGGCCGGCGGCATCACGCAGCACATCGGCGCGTACCACGTCGAGACCCCGCGCGGCATCATCACCTTCCTCGACACCCCGGGCCACGAGGCGTTCACCGCCATGCGGGCGCGTGGCGCGAAGGCGACCGACATCGTCATCCTGGTGGTCGCAGCCGACGACGGCGTGATGCCGCAGACGATCGAGGCGATCGCCCACGCGAAGGCCGCCGGCGTGCCGATCGTCGTCGCGATGAACAAGATCGACAAGGCCGAGTCCAACCTCGACCGCGTCAAGCAGGAGCTGGTTGCCCAGGAAGTCGTCCCCGAGGACTACGGCGGCGACGTGCCGTTCGTGGGCGTGTCGGCCAAGACCGGCGCGGGCATCGACGAACTGCTCGAGAACGTGCTGCTGCAGGCCGAGGTGCTCGAGCTCAACGCGAGCGTCGATTCGCCCGCCAAGGGCATCGTGATCGAGGCGCGCCTCGACAAGGGCAAGGGCCCGGTGGCGACCGTACTGGTCCAGTCGGGCACGCTCAAGCGCGGCGACGTGATCCTCGCCGGCTCGGCCTATGGCCGCGTGCGGGCGATGCTCGACGAGGCCGGCAAGCCGGTCACCGAGGCGGGACCGTCGATTCCGGTCGAGGTCCAGGGCCTGTCCGAGGTCCCGTCCGCGGGCGAGGAAGTCCAGGGCATCGGCGACGAGCGCAAGGCGCGCGAGATCGCGCTGTTCCGCCAGGGCAAGTTCCGCGACGTCAAGCTGGCCCGCCAGCAGGCCGCCAAGCTCGAGAACATGCTCGACCAGATGGCCGAGGGCGCGACGCAGGCGCTCGCCCTCATCATCAAGGCCGACGTACAGGGCTCGCAGGAAGCGCTGGCGCAGTCGATGCTCAAGCTCTCGACCGACGAAGTGCGGGTGCAGATCGTGCACGCGGCGGTCGGCGGCATCACCGAGAGCGACATCAACCTCGCGGTGGCCTCGAAGGCGGTGGTCATCGGCTTCAACGTGCGCGCCGACCAGGCCGCCCGCAAGCTGGCCGAGTCGAACGGCGTCGACATCCGCTACTACAACATCATCTACGACGCGGTCGACGAGGTGAAGGCGGCGATGAGCGGCATGCTCGCGCCCGAGAAGCGCGAAGAGACCATCGGCACGGTCGAGATCCGCAACCTCTTCAGCGTCAGCAAGATCGGCAACATCGCCGGCTGCATGGTCACCGACGGCGTGGTGCGGCGCGGCTCGAAGATCCGCCTGCTGCGCGAGTCGGTGGTCATCTGGACCGGCGAGCTGGATTCGCTCAAGCGCTTCAAGGACGACGCCCGCGAGGTCCGCGAGGGCTTCGAGTGCGGCCTGACCCTGAAGAACCACAACGACATCAAGGTCGGCGACCAGCTCGAGGTGTTCGAGGTGAAGGAAGTGGCGCGGACGCTCTGAGCGCCGCGGTGCCAGGCGCGGCCCGCGCGATCGCGGGCCGCCTCCGGCCGGCGGCGCCCGAGTTCACCCGGCACGCACGACGGACGGCAACGGCATGAACAGGCATTCGAAGAGCGGTGGCGACCGCAGGACCCGGATCGCCGAGCAGATCCACCAGGAGCTCGCGCAACTGATCGCCCGCGAGGTCAAGGATCCGCGCATCGGCATGGTGACGCTGACCTCGGTCGAGATCACGGCCGACTACGCGTACGCGACGATCCACTTCACGGTGATGCCGAGCGACGACGAGACCATCGAGCGCACGCTCGAGGGCCTGCGCCGCAGCGCGGGCTTCATGCGCTCGCAGATGGGCCGGCGCGTGCGCATCCACACCAATCCGCAGCTGCGCTTCGTGCATGACCGCTCGGTCGAGCACGGGGTGGGCATGTCGCGTCTGATCGACGAGGCGAACTCTGTGCGGGCCGCCGACGACAGCCTCGATCCGGTGACCGCGCCCACGACCGACGGCGGCGCGCGCGACGCGTCGCGGCCGGCCGACTGAGGTGGAGTCCCGCGTGAACGACACCGTCCTGCGCACGGAGGCACCGCGCGCGCGTCGTGCGTGGCAGCGCGTGGACGGCGTGCTGCTGCTCGACAAGCCGCGCGGCCCGAGCTCGAACGACGCGCTGCAGCGTGCGCGCCGGGCCTTCTCGGCGGCCAAGGGCGGCCACGGCGGCACGCTCGATCCGATGGCGACCGGGCTGCTGCCGATCGCCTTCGGCGAAGCGACCAAGTTCCTGCACGACCTGCTCGATGCCGACAAGACCTACGAGGCGACGATGTGCCTCGGCGTGTCGACCGACAGCGGCGACGCCGAGGGCGCGGTCACCGCCGAGCGCGAGGCGACCTGCGACGACGCGTCGATCGCCGAGGCCTGCGGCGCCTTCGCCGGCGAGATCGCCCAGGTGCCGCCGATGCACTCGGCGCTCAAGCGCGACGGCCGGCCGCTCTACGCCTACGCGCGCGAGGGCGTGACGCTGGAGCGCGATGCGCGTCCGGTCACGGTCCACGAGATCGCGCTGCTCGCCGTCGACCGCAGCGACGCCGCGCGGCCGCTCGCGACCTTCCGTGCGCGCGTCTCGAAGGGCACCTACATCCGCACGCTCGCGCAGGACATCGGCGAGCGGCTCGGCTGCGGCGCCCACCTCGTGGCGCTGCGCCGCACCCGGGTCGGCACGCTCGACCTCGCGCAGGCGGTGGCGCTCGCTACGCTGGAGGCGGCCGAGCCGTCCGCCCGCACGGACTGGCTGCAGCCCCTGGACACGCTCGTCGCCGGTCTGCCGCGCGTCGGGCTGGGGGATGCGCTGGCCGACCGATTCATCATGGGGCAACGAATCGTGCTGGATCATGCCGACCGTTCCCCGTTGTCGCGTGCGCCCGCGGGGCCGGTGCGCGTCTACCGTGGCGATCGCCTGCTGGGCATCGCCGATTTCGCACCGCCCGGCCTGCTCGCGCCCCAGCGCGTGCTGGCCACCGTGTCCCGCGACCGTTCGAACACATAGAGCATCAGGACTCCTCCCATGCAAGCCATCCGCAACATCGCGATCATCGCCCACGTCGACCACGGCAAGACCACGCTGGTCGACCAGCTGCTGCGCCAGTCCGGCACCTTCCGCGCCCACCAGGCGGTGACCGAGCGGATCATGGACTCGAACGACCTCGAGAAGGAACGTGGCATCACGATCCTCGCGAAGAACTGCGCGATCGAGGTCGACGGCACCCGCATCAACATCGTCGACACCCCCGGGCACGCCGACTTCGGCGGCGAGGTCGAGCGTGCGCTGTCGATGGTCGACAGCGTGCTGCTGGTGGTCGACGCGGTCGACGGCCCGATGCCGCAGACCCGCTTCGTCACCCGCAAGGCGCTGGCCCTGGGCCTCAAGCCGATCCTGGTGGTCAACAAGATCGACCGCCCCGGCTCGCGCCCGCACTGGGTGATCGACCAGGTCTTCGAGCTGTTCGACAAGCTCGGCGCCACCGCCGAGCAGATGGACTTCCCGATCGTCTACTGCTCGGCGCTCGCCGGCTTCGCGGTCAACGAGATCGAGGAGATGGACGCGCTGCCGCGGGCCGAGAACGGCATGCCGCAGGGCACGATGCGCGCGCTCTACGACGCCATCCTCAAGCACGTGCCGCAGCGTGCCGACGACGTCGACGGCCCGCTGCAGATGCAGATCCTGTCGATCGACTGGAGCAGCTACGTCGGCCGGATCGGCGTGGGTCGGATCAACCGCGGCCGCGTGACCGCGGGCATGCAGGTGCAGACGCTGCACGGCCCGGACTCCAAGCCGGTCATGAGCAAGGTCAACCAGGTGCTGCGCTACAAGGGCCTGGAGCGCATCCCGATGGACGGGGCGGAGGCCGGCGACATCGTCGCGGTCACCGGCGTCGACGGGCTCGACATCGGCGCGACGATCTGTGCGGTCGACGCCCCGGACGCGCTGCCGCTGCTGAAGGTCGACGAGCCGACGCTGACCATGGAGTTCATGGTCAACACCTCGCCCCTGGCCGGCCGCGAGGGCAAGTACGTCACCAGCCGCCAGATCCGCGACCGCCTCGAGCGCGAGCTGCAGTCGAACGTCGCGCTGCGCGTGGAGTTCCCCTCCGACAGCGACACCTTCGTGGTGTCGGGCCGCGGCGAGCTGCACCTGACGATCCTGCTGGAGAACATGCGCCGCGAGGGCTACGAGATGGCCGTCTCGCGTCCCAAGCCCAAGGTCCGGATCAACCCCGAGACCGGCGTCAAGGAAGAGCCCTTCGAGACGCTCGCGATGGACGTCGAGGACACGCACCAGGGCGCGGTCATGGAGTACCTCGGCACGCGCCGCGCCGACATGACCAACATGGAGCCGGACGGCAAGGGCCGCGTGCGGCTCGACTACCGGGTGCCGGCGCGCGGCCTGATCGGCTTCCATTCCGAGTTCCTGAACATCACCCGCGGCACCGGCATCATGAGCCACGTGTTCGACGAGTACGCGCCGATGGCCGGCCCGATCGAGGATCGCCGCAACGGCGTGCTGATCAGCGGCGACGACGGCGCGGCGGTGGCCTACGCGCTGTGGAAGCTCGACGACCGCGGCCGCATGTTCGTCGCGGTCGGCGAGGAGCTGTACGAAGGCATGATCATCGGCATCCACACCCGGGACAACGACCTCGTCGTGAACCCGGTCAAGGAGAAGAAGCTCACCAACGTGCGCTCCTCGGGCAAGGACGATGCGATCGTGCTGACGCCGCCGATGCAGCTCACGCTCGAGAAGGCGGTGGAGTTCATCGCTGACGACGAGCTGGTCGAGATCACGCCCAAGTCGATCCGCCTGCGCAAGCGCCACCTGAAGGACCACGAGCGCAAGCGCGCCTCGCGCGAGACCGAGGCGGCGTGATCGGCGCCGCGTCGGGCAAGCGCAGCGCCCCTGCGGGCGGTGCGCGTGTTGCCGCCTCGGGTGCGGGGCTTCGCACGCTCGTCGCCGTCTTCGCGGTGCTGGGGCTCGGTGCGCTCGCGGGCTGCAGCGGCTCCGACAAGGTCGAGGCGATCACGCTGCAGGCGCGCATCGACGTCATCGAGGCCGAGGTCAGGACGCGGATCGGACCGGCGGCCTGCACCAGCGATGGCGAGTGCCGCGTACTGCCGATGGGCGCGCTCGCCTGCGGCGGGCCCGCGTCCTTCGTGCCCTACTCGATCCGCGCCACCGACGAGGGCGCGCTGGGACGGCTGTCGGCGGACCACCAGGCGCTGTCGGCGGAGCAGCTCAAGGCGCGTGCTGCCGTCGGAACGTGCATCGCGCTGCAGGTGCCCGCTGCCTACTGCGAGCCGAGCGCACCGCTCTCCTGCAAGACACGCTGAGCGCCCGACCGGGGCGCGGCCGCTGGGCCCGGCCGCCCGCGCCGAGGTGATCGACGGCGGGGGTGGCGCGGATGCTGTCGATGGACGCGTTCGTGTTCGCTCAGGCTGTCTCGAGCGCCGGATAGTCGGTGTAGCCGACGGCTTCCGGGCCGTAGAAGGTCTTCGTGTTCGCCGCCGCCAGCGGCGCGTCGAGCGCGAGCCGCTGCGCGAGGTCGGGGTTGGAGATGTAGGGCACGCCGAAGGCGACCGCGTCGGCCGCACCCGAGGCGACCGCGTCGATCCCCATCTGTCGCGAGTACTTGTTGTTCGCGATGTAGGTGCCGCGGAACGCACGGCGCGCCGCGCCGAAGTCGAAGCCGCGCGCATGACGCTCGACGCCGGTGTTGCCCTCGATGAAGTGGATGAAGGCGATGCGACGCGCATCGAGCGCTTCGACCAGCGCCATGTAGGTGGCCTGGGGGTTCGAGTCCTGCGGGCAGCTGTTGGCGTCGGTGACGGGCGACAGCCGGATGCCGACGCGGTCGGCGCCGAACACCTCGATGGCCGCATCGATGCACTCGAGCGTGAGGCGGATGCGGTTCTGCGCGCTGCCGCCGTACTCGTCGTCGCGGCGGTTGACCGAGTCGCGGATGAACTGCTCGAGCAGGTAGCCGTTGGCCGAGTGCAGCTCGACGCCGTCGAGCCCTGCGTCCTTCAGCAACTGCGCCGCGTTGCGGTAGATGCCGACCATCGCGCGGACCTCCTCGGTGGCGAGCGCGCGCGCGGCGATCCGATCGCGCTTGCCCTGCGGCCCGTGGATCGCGCCGACCGCGGTGTACTCGGACGAGGAGACCGGCAGCAGGCCGCCAGGCTGCAGATCGGGGTGCGAGACCGCGCCCACGTGCCACATCTGCGCGACGATCCGCCCGCCCGCGCCGTGCACCGCGTCGGCGACGAGCCGCCAGCCGTCGCGCTGCGCGTTCGAGTAGCAGCCCGGCGTGCGCATGTAGCCCAGGCCACGCGGCTCGACCTGGGTGGCCTCGGACACGATGAGCCCGGCGCCCGCGCGCTGCGCGTAGTACTCGGCGTTGAGCGCCCGCGGCGCGAGGGTGTCGGCGTCCGCGCGGCAGCGGGTCAGCGGCGCCATCAGCACGCGGTTCGGGCAGTCGATCGCGCCGATGCGCAGGGGCGAGAAGAGCGAGGGGGCAGCGGCGGTCATCGAGGCGGTCCAGGAGGTCGGGGGCGGGTCCGGCGGTCGCGGGTCCCGGAGGGCGCGAGGATACCGCGACGGTGCGCGGGTCCGGGCGCCAGCCGTTCAGTCGCGCGTCGGACGACCCGCGGTCGGCTCCGAGCCCATGGGCGACCCCGACCAGTAGGCCGGGTTCCCGTAGGTGTGCTTCAGGTGGTCGATGAACATCCGCACCCGCAGCGGCAGGTGGCGGCGCTGCGGGAACAGCGCATGGATCGCGTTGTCCGGTGCACGGAACGCGTCGAGCACGGTCACCAGATGCCCGGAGGCGATCTCGTCGGCCACCTCCCACATCGAGCGCCACGCCAGCCCCTGGCCGGCGAGCGCCCAGGCGTGCAGCACCGCGCCGTCGTTGCACTCGAGCGGCCCGCCGACGCGCACCGGCACCACTCGGCCGTCGACGGTGAACAGCCAGCCGCGTGCCTGGCTGCCGCGGGTGCCGAAGGTGAGGCAGGCGTGTCGCTGCAGCGCGTCCGGATGCAGCGGTGTGCCGTGCGCAGCGAGGTAGGCGGGGCTCGCGACCACAACGCGCTCATTGCCGGCGAGCCGGATGCCGACCAGGCTGGAGTCGTCGAGCTGGCCGATGCGCACCGCGACGTCGATGCCCTCGTTGACGATGTCGACCAGCCGGTCGGACAGGTCGAGCGACACGGTCACGTCCGGATGCGCCGCCAGGAAGGCCGGCACGAGCGGCGCGACATGGCGCCGCCCGAAGCCGGCCGGTGCGGTGATGCGTAAATGCCCGCTGGCCTTGACGTTGTGATAATCGTTGAGGATCCGCTGGCAGTCCTCGAGGAACGCGCTGCCCTCGAAGGTGAGCGTGATGCGCCGGGTGGTGCGCACCATCAGCTTCACCCCGAGGCGCTCTTCCAGGCTGTCGAGCCGCCGGCCGATCACCGCGGGCGCGACACCCTCGATCTGCGCGGCCGCCGACAGGCTGCCGCGTGCCGCCACCGCGACGAAGGTCTCGATCTGCTTGAAGCGGTCCATCGTGCGCGAGCCCTCAGGCGAGCAGGCCGACCAGCGCCGCCGTGATGCAGGTCGACAGCAGCCCGGCCGGCAGCGAGCGCGCGGCGAGCCGCGCGAGGTCGGCACGTCGCTCGGCCGGCAGCAGCGGCGCGAGGCCGCCCACCATGATCCCGAGGCTGCCGAAGTTGGCGAAGCCGGCGAGCGCGTAGGTCATCAGCAGCCGCGAGCGCGGCGACAGCGCCTCGGGCGGCAGCGAGGCGAGCTCGGCGTAGGCGACGAACTCGTTGAGCACGGTCTTCTTGCCGAGCAGCTGGCCGGCCGCGCCCGCCTCGCTCCACGGCACGCCGACCAGCCAGGCGAGCGGCGCGAACGCGATGCCGAGGAGACGCTCGGCCGAGACCGGGGCCCCGCCGATCTCGGGCAGCTGCGAGAGTCCGGCATTGACCAGCGCCACCAGTGCGACGAACACCACCAGCATCGCGACGATGTTGATCAGCAGCTGCACGCCCTCCAGGGTGCCGCGGGTGACGGCGGCGAGCGCGCTGGTGTCCTCGCGACCGAGCACGACCGGCGTGGGGTCGGGCGGCCCGTCGGAGGGCACCATGACGGCCGCCACCGCGATGGCGACCGGGATCGCGGCGACCGAGGCGGCCAGCAGGTGGCCGAGCGCGTCCGGCAGGATCGGCCGCAGCATCGCCGCGTACAGCACCAGCACCGTCCCGGCGATCGTCGCCATGCCGCAGTTCATCACGATGAAGAGCTCGCCGCGGGACATCCGCGCCAGCCAGGGGCGGATCACGAGCGGCCCCTCGACCATGCCGACGAAGGCGTTCGCGGCGGCCGACACGCCCACCGCCCCGCCCACGCCGAGGGTGCGCACCAGCACCCAGGCGAAGGCGCGCACGACCGCGCTGAGCACGCCCCAGTGGAACAGCAGGGCCGAGAGCGCCGAGACCACCAGCACCAGCGGCAGCACCTGCGTGGCGAGCACGAAGGCCGCGCCCGGACGCATCGGCTCGAAGGGCAGGGGCGCGCCGCCCAGGTATCCGAAGACGAAGGACGTGCCCGCTGCGGTGGCGGCCTGCAGCGCGTCGAGCACGCCATTCATCGCCTCGAGCGCGCGCTGCGCGCCCGGCACCCAGCGGACTGCCGCCAGGATGACCAGCGCCAGCAGCAGGCCGCTCCACACGGGGCGCCAGGCGATGCCGGCACGCCGCTCGGACAGGACCCAGGCGATCCCGATCATCGCCGCGATGCCGAACACCCCCCCGATCGCCTGCATGCGCGCCGTGCCGCTCCCGATCCGCCAGCCCGCATTGAAGCACGGCGGGCGTGCGATCATCGTCCCATGCCCCCTACGGCCCGCCGCGGCCCCTGAGTCATGAACCTCGAGAAGGTCGTCTTCGGCTTCTTCATCATCCTCGCCTGCACGCTGAATTTCGGCTTCTTCATCGGCGACATCGGCCGCGTCGAGTTCCACCATCCCGTGGAGCTGTTCGCGGCGGTGGTGGTCAACCTGGTCGCGCTGGTGCTCAAGTTCGGCGACCGCACCCACATCGGCGCCACCCATCTCGCCACCAGCCTCGCGGCCTGCCTTCAGCTGTTCGCCGCGGCCTTCGTGTGGACCTGGAGCGCCCATGTCGCGCAAGCGCCGATGACCCCGTCGACGATGTCGACGATCGTCTCGCTGTCGGGCGGCGCGCTGCTCGCCAACCTGATCTCGGTCACGCTGCTGATCGGCGAGACGCTGCGCGCGAGCCGCTGAGCCGCGCCGCGCGCTGGCAGCGAGCCGATGGGCGACGTCCTCGTCCTGGTGCTGCGGCGGCTGCGGCGGCCGCTGATCACGCTGATCGTCGTCTACGCGGTCTCGGTGGCCGGGCTGGTCGCGATCCCGGGCGTCGACAACGAGGGCCGGCCGTGGCAGATGAGCTTCTTCCACGCGCTGTACGTGATGAGCTACACCGCGACGACGATCGGCTTCGGCGAGATCCCGTATGCGTTCACCGACGCCCAGCGGCTCTGGGTGACGTTCGCGATCTACCTGTCGGTCATCGGCTGGGCCTACGCGCTCGGCTCGGTGTTTGCGCTGTCCCAGGACCTGACCTTCCGGTCGGCCGCCGCGCGCAGCCTCTTCCTGCGGCGCGTCGCCCGCCTGCGCGAGCCGTACTGCGTCATCTGCGGCTACGGCCGCAGCGGCATGGCGATCGCGCAGGCGCTCGATGCACTGCGGGTGCGCCTCGTGATCGTCGACACCGACGCGGCGAGGCTCGCGGCGATCGCGGTGCAGCCGTTCGCGGTCGCGCCGCTGGTGCTGGTGGCCGATGCGCGGCGCCCCGAGGTGCTGCGCGATGCGGGGATCGCCAAGCCCGAGTGCCGGGCCGTGCTCGCGCTGACCGGCGACGACGAGGCGAACCAGTCGATCGCGATCGGCACCCGTGTCCTCGACCCGGGCACCCAGGTGATCGCACGGGTCGTCGACCCCGTCGTGCACACCAACCTCGCCGAGTTCGGCGGCGTGCAGGTGATCAATCCGTTCCGTACCTTCGCGCGAAACGTCGGGCTCGACTTCGCTGCGCCCGAGGTGCTGCAGCTCGAGGAGTGGCTGACGGGCGCCCCCGGCACCGAGCGGCCCGAGCCGCTGCGCCTGCCGCGCGGGCACTGGGTGCTGGCCGGCTACGGCCGCTTCGGGCGGCCGCTGGCCGCCGCGCTCGGTGCCTCGGGCCAGTCGTGGCGCGCCTTCGATCCGCGCTTCGTGCCGCCCGACGATGCCGAGGACCGCGTGCAGGCCTGCGGCGGCACCGAGGAGGGCCTGCGCGATGCCGGGATCGCAGGCGCGGTCGGCGTGATCGCGGGCACCGACAACGACACGGTGAACCTCGCGGTCGTGAAGATGGCGCGCCGGGTGAATCCCGCGGTCGCGGTGGTCGTCCGCCGCAACAAGGCGTTCAACCAGGCCCTGATCGACGCCGCCGACCCGATGCTGACCTTCGTGCAGTCCGATCTGATGCTGCACGAGGTGCTGCAGTCGCTGACCACGCCGCTGCTCGAGCGCTTCCTCGAGCTCGTCCGCGGCGAGCGGGCGGTGCTCGCGGTCGAGGCCTGCCGCCGGCTCGAGGACGCGTTCGGCCACCGGGTGCCCGAGGTCTGGACCTTCGACTGCGACCCCTCGCAGCCCGGCATCCGGCAGGCCCTGTCGGGCGAGGCGCTGCCGCTGCGCATCGGCGAGCTGCTGGTGGATCCGCGCGATCCCGGCGTGCGGCTGTGCGCCGTGCCGCTGATGCTGTCGCGCGCCCGGCGCGCGGTGGCCGCGGCCCCTCGCGCCGGCGCCGCCGAGGCCGCAGGCGTGTCCGACGAGGCTTGGGCGCCGCGCGTGCGGTTCCCGGGTTCGCGTGCGCGGGGCGCCGACGCGCCCGGTACGGGCGTCCTCGACCGGGCCGGCACCGGCCTGCCCGAGTCGGACCGCGGCGAGTCGATCGCCCTCCCGTCCGAGGACACGGTGCTCGCACCGGGCGACCGGGTGCTCTTCGCGGGCACTTCCGGAGTCGAAGCGCTGCAGCGCCGCTTCCTGCTCGATCCGAGTCCGATCGAGTTCGTGCGGTCCGGCGTCGAACCGGCGCGCGGCTGGCTGTTCCGCCGGCTCGCGGCGCGGGCGGGCCGGCGCGCCGCGGCGACCGGGCGGGCGCCCTAGCCGGGTGGTGCGAGTGTCGGGCTATCATCCCGCTGCGCGCGACACAGACCGCGCCCCTGGAGGAAGACACGTGGACCGCTTCTGGCTGAAGTCCTACCCCGACGGCGTGCCGGCGGACATCGATCCCGGCGCCTACCCGTCGCTCAATGCGCTGATCGACGAGAGCCTTGCGCGTCACCGCGCCAGGCCAGCCTACATCTGCATGGACCGCACGATGCGCTTCGGCGAGCTCGACGAGCGTTCGCGTGCCTTCGCCGCCTGGCTGCAGTCGCAGGGGTTCGGCCGCGGCCAGCGGATCGCGGTGATGCTGCCGAACCTGCTGCAGTTCCCGGTCGCCGTCGCCGGCGTGCTGCGGGCCGGCTGCACCGCGGTCTGCGTGAACCCGCTCTACACGCCGCGCGAGCTCGAGCACCAGCTCAAGGATTCCGGCGCCGAGGCGATCGTCATCCTGGAGAACTTCGCCGCGACCCTGCAGCAGGTGATCGCGCGCACCGCGATCCGCCAGGTCGTGCTCACCTCGGTCGGCGAGATGCTCGGTCCGGTCAAGGGCCGCATGATCGACTTCGCGATCCGGCACGTGAAGAAGATGGTGCCGGCGTTCGAGCTGGCGCATGTCACGCGCTTCGGCGAGGCGCTCGAGGCGGGTACGCGCCTGCCGTACCGTGCGATGCAGATGGCGCACGACGACCTCGCGTTCCTGCAGTACACCGGCGGCACCACCGGCCTGTCGAAGGGCGCGATGCTCTCGCACCGCAACGTGGTCGCCGCGATCCTGCAGGGTGACGCCTGGTTCCAGCCGGTCCAGGACCGCCTGCGCGAGCGCTTCGGCGAAGAGGGCGGCACGGCGCTGTGCGCGCTGCCGCTCTATCACATCTACATGCTGGCGGTGGCCTTCGGCCTGGGCATGAAGACCGGCACCTGCCAGCTGCTCGTGCCCAACCCGCGCGACATTCCCGGTCTGATCGCCGAGCTCGCCAAGCACCCGGTGAACACCTTCCCCGCGCTCAACACGCTGTTCAACGCGCTCGCCAACCATCCCGACTTCGCGAAGCTCGACTTCTCGCGGCTGCTCTTCGCAGGCGGCGGCGGCATGGCCACGCAGCAGGCGGTCGCCGACCAGTGGTTCAAGGTCACCGGCGTGCCGCTCGGCGAGGGTTTCGGGCTGTCCGAGACCTGTGCGGTCGGCACGGTCAACCCGGTGACGCTGACCGAGTTCACCGGCACTGTCGGGCTGCCGGTGCCGTCCTGCGAGGTCTCGGTCCGCGACGACGACGGCAACGAGGTGCCGATCGGCGAGCGCGGCGAGATCTGCCTGCGCGGCCCGCAGGTGATGGTCGGCTACTGGCATCGGCCCGACGAGACCGCGAAGGCCTTCACGCCCGACGGCTTCTTCAAGACCGGCGACATCGGCGTGTTCGATGCGCGCGGCTACGTGAAGATCGTCGACCGCAAGAAGGACATGATCCTGGTCTCGGGCTTCAACGTCTTCCCGAACGAGATCGAGGAAGTGGTGGCGGCCCATCCGGGCGTGCTCGAGTGCGCGGCCATCGGCGTGCCCGACGGTCACTCGGGCGAGGCGATCAAGGTCTTCGTGGTGAAGAAGGATCCCGGGCTCACCGAGCGCGATGTGCAGGAGTGGTGCGCCCAGCAGCTCACCGGCTACAAGAAGCCCAAGCACCTCGAGTTCCGCACCGAGCTGCCCAAGAGCAACGTCGGCAAGATCCTGCGGCGCGAGCTGCGCGAGCCGGAGATGAAGCAGGCGGCCTGATCGACTGCGGCGGCGCGCGCGACGCGCTGCCGCCGATCTCGCTTACCCCGTGATCGTCGCGCCGCCGTCGGCGACGATCGACTGACCCGTGATGAACGCCCCGGCCCGGCCCGCCAGCATCACCGCGATGCCGCCGATGTCGTCGGGTTCGCCCAGCCGGCGCAGCGGGAAGCGGGCCTCGGCCGCGGCCTTGCGTGCCGGGTCCTCGTAGAGGGCGCGCGCGAAGTCGGTCTTGATCAGGCCGGGTGCGATGCAGTTCACGCGGATGTTCAGCGGCCCCCACTCGCAGGCGAGGTTGCGCGCGAGCTGCATGTCGGCGGCCTTCGAGATGCAGTAGGCGCCGATCTCGGTCGAGCCCTTCAGGCCGCCGATCGAGGACACGATGATGATCGCGCCGTCGCGCTTGGCGGCCATGTCGGGCTGCACCATCTGGCACAGCCAGTGGTTCGACAGCACGTTGTTGCGCATGATCTTCTCGAACACCTCGTCGCCCATGCCGCTGCTCGGGCCGAAGTAGGGGTTCGACGCGGCATTGCAGACCAGCACGTCGATCGGACCGAAGGCCTTGCGCGACTGGTCGACCAGGTTCTGCAGGCCGGCCTTGTCCGAGATGTTCGCGGGGATCGCGACCGCGGTGCCGCCGGCCTTCGTGATCGCGTCGACGACCCCCTGGCAGGCGTCGAGCTTGCGGCTCGAGACCACGACCTTCGCGCCGTGGGCGGCCATGTTCTCGGCGATCGAGCGGCCGATGCCGCGGCTCGATCCGGTGACGATGCAGACCTTTCCGGTCAGGTCGAACAGGCTCATCTGGGGTGTCTCCTCTGTGGGGTTCTGAAGGGTCAGTCCTTGCGGCCGAACAGCGCGTCGAGCTTCGCCCGCGCCTCGGCGTCGGGCCCGCCCGCGGCGCGTTCGGCCGGGTATTCCTCGGCGATCCGGTCTTCCCAGAACGCCGACGGATTCGGTGCCGAGAAGAAGCGGCGCGCGACCTCGTCGGGCACGCCCTTGTAGGCGCGCACCTCGCCCGAGGTGAACTCGATCTCGAGGCGCTGCGCGCGCGCGTCGTAGCCGGCGGATTTCAGTCGGTCGGTGTGCAGGGGCTTGCGTTGCATGTCGGTCTCCGGGGAGCGCTGTCAGCGCCCGAGCACCAGTCCCTCGCGGCGCGGGTCGGCGCCGCCGACGAGGGTACAGCGGCCCGTCGGGGCGCACTGCCGGACGATGCCCTGCAGCCCGCTGGTCATCGGGATCTCGCGGACCTCGTGGCCGCGCGCGCGCAGCGCATCGGCCAGCCCTGCCGGCGCCCGGCCCGCCTCGAGCTCGAGCGGCCCGTTGCGGCTGCCGAGGTTGGGCATCGCGATCGCGGACTGCACGTCATGGCCGTCGCGCAGCGTGAGCAGCAGCGTGCGGGCGACATAGCCGATGATCTGCGAGCCGCCGGGCGAGCCGACCGCCATTACCAGCGCGCCGCGCGCGGGCGCGCCGTCGGTGCCGCCGGCGCGCTCGAAGACCAGCGTCGGTGCCATCGAGCTGCGCGGCCGCTTGCCGGCCTGCACACGGTTGGCCACCGGCGCACCGCCCTCCGTAGCCGCGAAGGAGAAGTCGGTCAGCTGGTTGTTCAGCAGGAAGCCGCGGACCATCGTGCGCGAGCCGAACTGGTCCTCGATGGTGGTGGTCATCGAGACCGCGTTGCCCGCGGCGTCGACGATCGACAGGTGCGAGGTCGACGGCTGCTCGAGCGTCGCCTCCTCGAGTGCCGCGCGCGGCAGGCCATCGGGGTCGCCGGCGGTGGCGCGCCCCATCGCGCGCTCGCCGACGAGCGCGGCGCGGCGGGCGAGATAGCGTGGATCGAGCAGGCCGGCGGGCGGGGCGACGAAGGCCGGGTCGGCGACGTAGCGGTTGCGGTCGGCGAAGGCGAGCGCGCCTGCTTCGGCGAAGGCATGGACGCCGTCGGCACGCAGCGAACCGTACGGGCCCGCGAGCGCCGGTGCCTTCGCCGCGTCGACGATCCCCAGGATCTGCGCGACCGCGATGGCGCCCGACGAGGGCGGGGGCATGCCGCAGACGACCCAGCGCCGGTAAGGCGTGCACAGCGCATCGCGGGCGATCGGCGCATAGAACGCGAGGTCGCGCTCGGTCAGCAGGCCGGGATGGGTGGGGTGGCGCTGCACCGCATCGACCACGTCGCGTGCGATCGGCCCGGCATGCAGCGCGAGGCTGCCGCGTGCGGCGATCTGTGCGAGCGTGTCGGCGAGCTCCGGGTTGCGCAGCCGGTGGCCGACCGGCCAGGGCGTGCCGTCGGGCGCGTAGAAGTACCGTGCCGCCGCCGGATCCCGCTTCAGGTGGCGTTCGCCGGCCAGCAGCGTGTTCAGGCGCGGGCTCACCTCGAAGCCCTCGCTCGCGAGGCGGATCGCCGGCTCGAAGAGCGTGGCCCACGGCAGGCGGCCGTGGCGCGCATGCGCGGCCTCCAGCATGCGCACCGTGCCCGGCGTGCCGACCGAGCGGCCGCCGACGACCGCATCGAAGAACTGCACCGGCTTGCCGTCGGCGCCGAGGAACAGACGCTCGTCGGCCGACGCCGGTGCGGTCTCCCGCCCGTCCCAGGCGACCAGCGCGTTGCTGCGGCCGTCCCGGTGCAGCAGGAAGGCGCCGCCGCCGATGCCCGAGGACTGCGGCTCGACCAGCGTCAGCACCATCTGCGCGGCCACCGCGGCGTCGAGCGCGCTGCCGCCGCGCTCGAGCATCGCGAGGCCGGCGCGCGTGGCGTGGGGGTTCGCCGTCGCGACCATCGCGCGGGCCGCCTTGACCGCCTCGCGCGCCGCGTAGCCGCTCGCGGCCTCGGGCTGCGCCGGTGCCTGCGCGCTCGCCCCCAGCGGCAAGGAGAGCCCGGCGAGCCACGCTGCGTGCCGCAGGGCACGCACCACGCCTGCGATCGAGCGGAACGGAGTCGGGATCATCGTCGGCGCGGCGGGGTCGGGGCAGCCGCTACTATACGCAGACGACCCCCACCGATCGATCCGCACATGCGGGCGCCGACATGACCGACAACCCGAACGCCTCCTCCCGCCCCGGCATCCGCGAGACCGTCGCCGCCATCGCCGCCGGCACGACCACCAGCCGCGCGCTGCTCGACGAGGCGCACGCGGCGGCCGCGCGCCACCGCGACCTGAACGCGATCGCCTGGGTCGACTGGGACGCCGCCGCCCGCGCGGCCGACGCGCTCGATGTGCGGGCCCGCGCGGGCGGCCCGCTCGGGCCCCTGCACGGCGTGCCCCTGACGATCAAGGACCTCTACCAGGTCGATGGCATGCCCACCGCCGGCGGCACCCGCGCGGCGCTGCCCGCGCTCGGCGGCGAGTCGGTCGCGGTCGCGCGGCTGCGCGCGGCGGGCGCGCTGCCCTTCGCCAAGACCAACATGCACGAGATCGCGCTGGGCGCGACCGGCGAGAACCCCTGGACGGGCGACGTGAAGAACCCGGTCGACCCGTCGCGCCAGGCCGGCGGTTCGTCGAGCGGCGCGGGCGTGGCCACCGCCGTCGGCATCGGCTTCGCGGGCCTGGGCAGCGACACGGGGGGTTCGGTGCGGATCCCGGCGGCCTTCAGCGGCGTGGTCGGCTTCAAGCCGAGCTTCGGTGCGATTCCGCTCGCCGGGGCGCTGCACCTGTCCTGGACCTGCGACCATGCCGGCCCGCTCACGCGCTCGGTCGACGATGCCGCGCTGCTCTACGAGGTGATGGCCGGCCGCCGCACCGATCACGGCACGGTCGCCCGGCGCCCGCGCCTGGCCGTGCCCGCCGCCTGGCTGAAGGGCCGCCTGCATCCCGCCACGCGCGCATGGTTCGACGCCCGGCTCTCGGCGCTGCGCACGCACGCCGACATCGTCCACGTCGACCTGCCTTCGCTGTCGCGCGCGCTCGCGCCGTACACCGCGATCGTCCGCGCCGAAGCCGCCTTCGTGCACCGCGCGGTGCTCGCCGCCGGCGGCGAGGGCTTCTCCGACGCCGTGCTCGCCCCGATGCGCGACGGCGCGGCGCAGCTCACGCAGGTCTACCTCGACGCGATGCGCGAGCGCGAGGTGCTGCGCGCCGAGCTCGACGCGATGCTGCGCGACCACGACGCGCTGCTGCTGCCCACGAGCGCCGTGCCGCCGCCGGCGCGCGGCCAGCTCGAGGTGCAGGTCGAGGGCGGCACGCTGAGCACCCGCGAGGCGGTGCTCGGGCAGACGCTTGCGTTCAGCTTCGTCGGCCTGCCGTCGCTCGCGCTGCCGATGGGCACGGCCGACGGGCTGCCTGCGTCGATGCAGGTGGTCGGGGCGCGCGATGCGGATGCGTCGCTGCTCGCGCTCGGGCGCTGGCTGGAGGCACGGGCCTAGCGCCCGGCGGGTCGCCCGTCAGCCGGCGGGCAGCCGGAAGCGCGCCACCGTGCGGTTCAGTGCCTGGGCCTGATCGTACAAGGCACATATCGCCGACGCGGTCTGCTCGACCAGGGCGGCATCCTGCTGGCTGCCGCGGTCGAGGTTCTCGAGTGTCTGGCGCACCTGGGCCACGGCGCAGTTCTGGCGGACCACGTCGGCGGCCAACGCGGCGCCGTCGTGCGATCGGTCGGCGGTCGAGTCCACCATGTCGGTGATCCGGCCGATCGACGCGACCGATGCCTCGAGCATCGAGGCGGTGTTCGCCGTGCGGTGGGCCAGGTCGCTCGAACCGCCGCTGATCTCGCGGCTCGTCAGCAGGATCGCATATTTGCCCGAACTCAGGCTTAGTCACGACTGGGGATGCGCCGAACCGCCCGGGAAAACCATGCCGTCTCGTTGAATCGGTCCCGATCGCAGCTGTGGGGCCGGGATTCGGCCGCCGGTGCCGTGAATGCGACACGGCCGCCCGGAGGCGGCCGTGGTCAGCGCGAGACAGTCGTGGGGCCGGCGGCCGCACGACCCGGGTCGGCTCAGCGCGGGGCCATCCGGATCGCGCCGTCGAGGCGAATCACCTCGCCGTTGAGCATCGCGTTCTCGAAGATCTGCTGCACGAGTTGCGCGTATTCGGGCGGGCGGCCCAGCCGCGAGGGGAAGGGCACCTGCCTGCCCAGCGAGTCCTGCGCTTCCTGGGGCAGCCCCAGCAGCAGCGGCGTGAGGAACAGGCCCGGCGCGATCGTCACGACCCGCACGCCGTCGCGGGCCAGGTCGCGGGCGATCGGCAGCGTCATGCCGACGATGCCGCCCTTGGACGCCGAGTAGGCGGCCTGCCCGATCTGGCCGTCGAAGGCCGCGACCGATGCGGTGCTGACGATCACGCCGCGCTCGCCCTCGGCCGACGGGTCGTTCTTCACCATCGCGGCCGCTGCCAGCCGGATCATGTTGAACGTGCCGATCAGGTTGACCGTGACGACCCGCGTGAAGTCGGCCAGCTTCATCGGCCCGTCCTTGCCGACGGTCTTGCCCGGCGTGCCGATGCCCGCGCAGTTCACCAGCCCGCGCAGGGTGCCGAACGCGAGCGCGGCATCCACCACGGCCTGGCCGTCGGTCTCTGAGGTCACGTCGCATTTGACGAACCTCGCCGCCGCGCCGAGCGCGCGGACCTTCTCGTCGCCGAGCGCCGCGTTGACGTCGGCGATCACGACCTTGCCGCCGCCGGCGACGATCGCCTCGGCGGTCGCGCCGCCCAGGCCCGACGCGCCGCCGGTGACGATGACTACGGTGTCCTTGAATTGCATCGATGCGTCCTCTGTAGGGTCAGGGTGCCGCGGACACCTCGACGCGGCGCGCCTCGCGCCCGTCGCCGGCGTCCATCTGGACGGGCTTCTGCATCACCAGCCGGTCCGCTGCGATGCCGTTCGACGTCAGCAGGTCGACGACCATCTTCGCGCGGCCCTTCGCCAGTTCGGCGTTCTGCTCGGCGCTGCCGGTGCTGTCGTGGAAGCCCGAGACCGCGATCTTCGCATCCGGCGAGGCCTTCGCCCATTCCACGATCTTCGCGACGGCCGCCGCCGCCTCGGCGGGCGCCGCGGTGGCGCCGCTCTCGAAGTAGATCTTCGCGGTGTCGGGACGCGGCGCAGCCGTCGGCATCGCGGCCGGAGCAGGGGCCGGAGCAGGGGCCGGAGCAGGGGCCGGAGCAGGGGCCGGAGCAGGGGCCGGAGCAGGGGCTGCGACCGGGGCGACCACCGCGGCCGGCGCCGCTGCGTGCGGCTTGGCCGGCGGCGTGCCCGTGCCGCCGATCACCGGCACCAGCAGCAGCGCCACGATGTTGATGATCTTGATCAGCGGGTTCACGGCGGGGCCGGCCGTGTCCTTGTACGGGTCGCCGACGGTGTCGCCGGTGACCGCGGCCTTGTGCGCCTCGCTGCCCTTGCCGCCGTGGTTGCCTTCCTCGATGTACTTCTTGGCGTTGTCCCACGCGCCGCCGCCGGTGCACATCGAGATCGCCACGAACAGGCCGGTCACGATCGTGCCCATCAGCAGGCCGCCGAGCGCCTCCGGTCCGAGGAACACGCCCACCAGGATCGGCACCA
>JBIIPQ010000229.1:0-6961 GCA_044342535.1 Burkholderiaceae bacterium | reverse complement strand
CCGGAGGAGTCATCCGCACTCCCAGTCTTGTTGACCCTCTAGCAGTCAAGCGGACCGGCACCGAGACGCTAGACGGCGCCTCGTCAACTGCCTGGGAAGCGTCGCTGCGCTCACACCAACAAGACAGTCGTTGACGATCGGGTGCAAACGTATACAATTGCACACATCCGTATCCCGACAAGGCATTTCATCATGGGCACTCATCCACCCGCCGCGTCGATGGAGCCGCTGTCGGCTCGAATCCCGAGCGATCTGTACCTGTGGCTGGCGCAGCTTCAGGTCGACGGCGCCACCACAAACAGCGACAAGCTCCGGGTGCTGCTCGGACAGCTGAAGCGGCAGCACGATGGCGCACTCGACTACGCGGCAGCACACGCTTGGTCGCGCGACATGACGGGCAGGTTGCGTGAAGCGCTGGTCCGTGCCGAAGGCCGGACCGGCAAGCACTCCGAAGTGGTGAGCCTGTTGCTCGATCACCTGACTTCCATGTTGGCGCTAGTGGTGAGCCAAGCGCCCACAAGTGACGACGATGCCACCAAGGTGGAAGAGGTGCTGGTTCGCCGCGCTTTCGCTCTGTGCGAGACCCTGCTGCGGCAAGGAACAACTTCAACTGCCGCAGCTTACGATCCAACCGTCGTTCGGCGATTGATGGGCCCGACGCTCGACTTAGCCATGAATCTGCAAACTTCAAAAGGAGCCTGAGATGTCCGAAACCCTCAAGACCCGTGTCGGCCGAGTCATCGCCGGCGGAGTACATGCGCTGCTTGATCGCATCGAAGACCAGGCGCCAGAGGCCATGATGGAGCAATCCATCCGCGAAGCCGATGCCGTCATCGACGACGTACGGCATGAGCTGGGCGTCGTCTCGGCGAATCGCCACCTCTCGCAACAACAGCATGCAAGCCTGAACAGCCAGCACGCCAAGCTGGCAACGCAGATCGACGAGGCATTCTCCAGCGGCCGCGACGACCTGGCCCGTGCGGCGGTGGCGCGACAGCTTGACATTGAAGCGCAGCTGCCAGTGCTGGAAACCACGCTTGGCGAGTACACGCGCCAAGAAGGAGAGCTGCAGGGGTATGTGGCGGCCCTCCTGGCGAAGAAGCGCGAAATGCAGGATGCGTTGTCAGATCTCAGCAGGAGCCGCGCCGCAACCGCCGCGACGGTGTCGAACAGGAGTGGGGCAACAGGAAGTAACGCGGAGGATCGCATTGAACGCGTCACCGGCGCCTTCGACCGCATCTACGAGCGCCAGACGGGTCTTTTGGGAACCGCGCGCGGCAACACCCTGCAGCAGGCCGCCCAGCTCAAGGAACTGGACGACATGGTGCGCGACAACAAGATCGCTGAGCGCATGGCGCAGTTGAAGGCGAACAAGGCATGAGCCTGTTCACGGCATCACAGAACCTGCCCTTCGGCATCGGTTTTGCGTTGATCGTCGGCATTGCCTTGCTCGAAGGACTGGGCATGCTTGTCTCGTTAAGTCCGAGCAACCATTTGGATGATCTGCTCCCGGAGGTCAACGGAGATTCGGGACTCGATCGGGTCCTCGGTTGGTTGCATGTGGGCAAGGTGCCGACGCTGGTCCTCATGCTGCTCTTCCTTAGCGGCTATACCGTTTTTGGTTACAGCATGCAGGTGGTGGCCAATGGCTTGTTCGGTGGCTACCTGCCGGCCTGGCTGGCAGGTCTGCTTGCCGTGCCGGCGGGCATGGCCACTGTGCGTGGCCTTGGTTCACTGATTGCCCACATCATCCCCCGCGACGAGACCAGCATTGTCAGCGAGCAGAGCCTTGTGGGACGAGTGGGTGTCATCGTCAGTGGCGGGGCTGGACGCGGACTGGCGGCGCAGGCGAAGGTGAAAGACAGCCACGGTCGATCGCACTACCTGATGGTGGAGCCCGACATTGACGACGAAGTGTTCAATGAAGGCGCCCAGGTATTGATTGTCCGAAAGGCTGGGGCCTTTTATCGCTGCATAGCCAACCCGCACCCAACCCTGTTGTAGCAAGCCAGTTCTCAACATCGTCGGGTATCCAGAGGGAGAACAGACCACATGAACAACTTGATCGAGCTATTGACCATCGCGAGCATCGCGCTCATTGCGCTGCTGACTATCGGCATCATCTTTGCGCGGCTGTATAAGCGGTCAACGAAGGAGACGGCCTTTGTGCGCACGGGCCTGGGTGGTCAGAAGGTGATCATGGACGGCGGCGCGATCGTGATGCCGATCTTCCACGAACGTGTGCTCGTGAACATGAACACGCTCAAACTCGAAGTCCTGCGCCGCGAGCGAGAAAGCCTGATCACCAAGGACCGCATGCGTGTGGACGTCACGGCCGCATTCTTCGTGAGGGTCAAGCAGACCGAGGAGGCAGTGAGCATCGCGGCCCAGACACTTGGCGCCCGCACGATGAGCCCGGACGAACTGAAGGCGCTTGTGGAGGACAAGTTCGTCGACGCGCTGCGGGCAACGGCCGCCACGATGACGATTCAGGAACTTCAGGACAAGCGCCGCGACTTTGTGCAGGCTGTGCAGAACGCAGTGGCCGAAGACCTGGAGAAAAACGGCCTGGAGCTGGAGTCGGTTTCGCTGACGAGCCTTGACCAAACGGACAAGCAATTCTTCAACCCGAACAATGCGTTCGACGCGGAGGGCCTTACCCGACTCACTGAGCAGACCGAAGCCCGCCGCAAGCAGCGCAACGACGTGGAGCAGGACACGGAAGTTCAGGTGCAGACCAAGAACCTTGAAGCGTCGCGCAAGAAGCTCACGATTGAGAAAGATCAGGAGTTCGCCTCGCTTGGCCAAAAGCGCGAGATCGAGGTCACACGCGCCGAACAGGCGGCGCTGATTGCCTCTCAACAGGCCGAGCGCAGCCGTGAGGCCGAAGCCTCCAAGATTGAAGCGGAACAGCAGGTTAGTCAGCGTCGTATCGAAGCCGAGCGAGAGATCAAGGCGGCGGAGATCGAGAAGAACCTCGCGATCCAGTCACGAGAGATCGAGCTGGAACGCAAGACCGAGGTGCAGCGCGCAGAGCAGCGCATGCAGGTGGAGATGGCACGCCAGGACACCCAGATCGCGATATCGAACAAGTCACGAGAACAGTCCGACGCTGACGCGGCCGCCAACTTGGCGCGAGCCGACGCCGTGAAGGCTGAGGAAGCGGTGAATACCGCGCGCCAAGTGGCCGTGGCGGAGCGCGAAAAGAACATTCAGCTCATCGAGGCCTCGAAGGAGGCTGAGCAGAACGCAATCTCCGTCAAGGTTTCGGCTTCAGCGGAGAAAGAGGCCGCACTCGATCGGGCGGAGGCGATCACCATTGAAGCAAAGGCGCGGCAGGCCGCGGCGCTGGCAGAAGCTGAAGGCAAACGTGCAATCAACGAGGCGCTGAACACGCTCTCCGCTGCACAGATCGACCTGCAGGTTAGAACGCTGCTGCTGCAGCAATTGCCACAGATCCTTGAACAGGCTGTCAGGCCGATGGAGAAGATCGAGTCGATCCGCATCTTCCAGGTGGGTGGTATGCCGGGTGCCACAAACTCAGATACGGAGGGCGTAACGCGCGGCGCCAGCGGCGGTGGCGCAACGTTTCCAGAACAAGTCATGAACTCGGCGCTGCAGTACCAGTTGGCCAAGCCGATCGTCGATGCGGTCATGAAGGATGCCGGGTTGTCAAACGAAGGGATCACGGGAATGGCCCATGCCTTGTCGGGAATGCTCAAGAAGCCCGAGCAGCAAGGCTGACGGCGCTCAGCGATAACGCGCGGGAGAAATGCGTGCGCCTGGCTACGACGCCAGCACGGGCGTCGGCTGCCCCACGCATTGCTGACGCTCATGTCGGCGCCGGCCGCCGGCCTGGGTGTCGGCTGGCTGGTGCTGACCGATCGCTAGTCCGGTGGCGGCGACCGACTCCAACCGCTGCATTGCGGTCGTTGCCCCGTCTCGGACCGGTGACCGCGAACCGGCGGTCTTGCCGCGGCCAAAGCCTCAGTCCGCAGCGCGCGCCTCGACCTCGCGCACCACATCCTCGGCCGCGCGCCGCAGCCGCCGTACCATCGCGCCGACGTCGGTGGTCGCGAAGCGCCGCTTCGCGAGGATCACCCCGAGCGCCGCGGTGCCGCCGTCGCCGGGGCGCGGCATCGGCACCGCGATGCCGGCCAGCCCCGGGTCGAGCTCGCCGAGCGACACCGCGTAGCCGTCGGCGCGGATGCGGCGCAGGTTCGCCACCAGCGTGTCGAAGTCCGCCGCGAACGGCTCGGCCGCGGCCTCGGCGGCATGCGCGGCGTGCAGCCGGCGCAGCGCCGGCCGGGTCAGCCCGGCGAGCAGCGTCTTCGACAGCATGCCGCGGAACGGCGGCATCCGCCGGCCACGGCCGAAGCTCGCGGAGACGCCCTCCGAGCCATGAAGCTGCTGCACGGTGATCAGCCGGTCGCCCAGCACCTCGGCGACCACGACGTCGCAGCCGGTGTCCTCGCAGAGCGCGCGCAGCGCGCCGTCGCCGTCGCGCAGCAGCGGATCGGTGCGGCGCATCTGGAAGTCGAGCTCGGCCAGCCGCGTGCCGAGCACATAGGTCCCTGCGGACGCGCGGCGCAGCAGCCCCGCCTGCATCAGCGCGCGCACGTAGCGGTACGCGGTCGGCAGCGAGCAGGCGAGGCGCTGCGCGATCGCGTCGGGCGTCCACGCGGGCTCGGCCTCGGTGAAGAGGTCGAGCACGGAGAGCATGCGCACGAGGCTCGACACGGTCCGGGTCCTTTCGGTTCGATGCCAGCGAGGAGTCAGGCAATCATCGCGCTGACCGCCGCGAGCTCGTGTGCATCGCGGGCCGCGCCCAGCAGGTAGCGATCGGGGCGTAGCACCACCGACGTCAGGCCCCGCGTGCGCCACCATGCGGCTACCGCCTCGCCCGGGTCGCGCAGGACGACCGCCCCCGCCGCACGCCAGCGCTCGCGCGTGGCCGCATCGGCCGCATCGATCGCGGCCGCATCGCCGAGCACCGCGAACGCGTCGCCCAGCGCCTCGTCGAGCCGTCGGCCGTCGGGCAGGCGGGGCTGCGGGAACAGCGTGCCGCCGAGTGCGCCCGCATGCAGCCCCGGCCCGAGCCCGGGCTGCGGGTACTCGAAGACCTGCGCCTCGCCAGCGAGGAACCGCGCGTCGCGCTCGGCGGCCACCGCCGGGTCGGTCGCCTGGATCACCGCACCCAGCCGCACGGCCAGCTCGATGAAGGCCTGCACGTGCGGCCGGCGCTCGGGCTCGTAGGTGTCGAGCAGCGTGTCGGGCGCGGTGCCGCGCGCCACGCGCACGAGCTTCCAGGCGAGGTTCGCGCAGTCTCGGATGCCGGCGCACAGACCCTGGCCGAGGAAGGGCGGGGTCTGGTGCGCGGCGTCGCCGGCGATCAGCAGGCGGCCCCGGCGCCAGCCGCGCGCGATCACCGAATGGAAGGTGTAGACCGCGCTGCGCTCGAGCCGCGCGTCGGCGGGCGTGACCCAGCGCGCGATCAGCGGCCAGACGTTCTCGGGCCGCGCGATCGCCTCCGGGTCGTCGCCCGGCATCAGCATGATCTCCCACCGTCGACGGCGGCCGGTGACGCAGCAGATCGTCATCGGGCGCGCCGGATCGCAGCGCTGCACGGTGTAGTCGGGCAGGTCGAGCTCACGCTCGAGGATCGCGTCGAACACCAGCCACGGCTGGTGCAGGCCGAGGTCCTCGTTGGTCGAGCCGATCGCGCGGCGGACCATCGAGCGGCCGCCGTCGCAGCCGACGAGCCAGCGGGCGCGGACCTCGGTCGGGGCGGGTGAGTCAGTCTCTACGCCCGCGCCGATCTGGCCGATCGAGCCGTGCGAGCCGTGCGAGCCGTGCGAGCCGTGCGAGCCGATCGTAACGTCCGTGACGATCCCGTCGCGTCTTCCGTCGTCGAGCGAGATCCGTACGCCCGCCGCATCCGCCTCGACCACCACCGCCTCGCGCCCGGCGAGCAGCCGCACGTTCGGATAGCGCGCCAGCCCGGCACGCAGCACCACCTCGAGCTCGGGCTGGTGGAAGTAGTGGTTGTTCGGCCCGCCCTGCGGCCCTTCGGCCGCAGTGCCCGCGCGCACCATCAGCACCCGGTCCTCGGCGTTGACGAACTGCATGCCCTTGGTGCCCGGCCGCGAGATCGCCTCGACCTCGGCGCGCAGCCCGAGCGACTGGAAGATCCGCATCGTCTCGCCGTCGAAGTGGATCGCGCGCGGCATCGGGTAGACCTGCGCGTCGCGCTCGATCACCACCACGTCGAGGCCGGCCGCACCGAGCTGGTTGGCCAGCGTGGCGCCGACCGGGCCGCAGCCGAGGATCGCGACGTCGCAGTCCATCTCAGCTCCGGCGCATCCGCTCGCGCATCTCGGCGACCCACTGCGCGCGCGGCTTGAAGCCGGGCCGGGCGCGCGCCATCGCCTCGGATTGGGCCATCAGCGCGTCGTCCGCCTGCTCGAGGTCGACCGGTTCGCGCAGCGGCTGCTCGCAGTACCAGGGCGTGTCGAAGAACACCTCCAGCCGATTGCCCTCGGGGTCGCGGAAGTAGATCGAGATGGCGTTGCCGTGCGTGACCGCGATCAGGTCGGCCGCCTCGGCCGCACGCAGCCGGCGCGACAGCGCACGCAGCGCCGCGACGTCGGGGACACGGAACGAGATCTGGTTGATCGGGTTGAAGTGCGCGCCCTCGGGCCGGCCGCTCGCCAGCACGATCTGGTGGTGCTCTTCCGGGTCGCGGCTCAGGAACACCAGCTCGACCGGGCCGAGCTGACCGCGGTCGGTCACCGTGAGGCCCAGCACGCCCGAATAGAAGGCCTGCATCGCGGACATGTCGCGGACGTAGAAGCCGAAGTGGCTGAAGCGCAGGTCGGGCGGGGCCTCGGTCATCGGGGTCTCCTGGTGTCGTATTCCGATCGGCGAGCCAATGAAGCCCGGCCGCATCAGCTCGATCCTC
>JBIIPQ010000302.1:0-5441 GCA_044342535.1 Burkholderiaceae bacterium | reverse complement strand
CGGGTCGGGCCGGCGCACGATGCGCCCGGCCGACTCGAGCGAGGCGAGCGCACGCGACACGCTCATCTTGTCGAGGCCGGTACGCTGCGCGATCGCGGTGGCCGCCGACCCGGGATGGGCCTGCAGCACCGCGAGCACCCGCCACTCCGACAGGCTGAGCCGGTGGCTGCGCCCGATGCCCTCCTGGAAGGGCCGGGCGGTCAGGTTGACCAGCCGGACCATCGCGAAGAGCAGCGTGCGCTCGTGCGGCGGCGCGTCGCCGCGCGCCGCCGCCGAGGTGCGTGCGCGGGTCACGTCGTCCCTCAGGCCTTGCGGCTGCGGGCGACGGCCTCCTCGAACTTGCTGATCAGCCCCGGGTTGATCTGGGCCTTCCAGCGCGCGTACGGGCGGCGGCAGGCGATCTGCCACTGCTCCATCTCGGCGGCGGTCGGCACCGTCACGTCGACGCCCAGGGCGCGGACCAGCTCGACGTCCTTGGCGTAGACGTCACGGACCTGGCGGAGGTTCTCCTTCGTGGCGTCGAGCGCGGCCTCGCGGACGATCTTCTGGTCGGCCGGCGACCACGACTGCCAGATCGGGTTGGCGATCGCGATCAGCAGGATGTCGTTCGAGTAGTTCCACTTGGTCACGAACTTCTGGCCGAGCTGGTGGACCTTCAGGCCGAGGAACAGCTCCATCGGGTTCTCCTGGCCGTCGACCGCGCCCGAGGCCATCGCGGGCTGCGCGTCGGCCCAGCTCATCGCGGTCGGGTTCGCGCCCATGCCGGCCATGATCTCCTGGTACATCGGGCTGGCGACGATCCGCACCTTCAGGCCCTTGAGGTCCTCCGGCTTCCTGATCGCGCGCTTGCTGTTCGACAGCTGGCGGTAGCCGGTCTCGCCGATGGCGAGCGGCTCGGCGCCCGACTTGCGGATGATGTCGAAGAAGTCCTTCTGGACCGCGTCGGACGCCATCACCGCGTCGTAGGCCTTGTGGTCCGGCATCAGGAACGGCAGCGCGAACGCGCCGCACTCGCGGACCGTGCCCGACCAGTTGATCGGCGCGCCGCACAGCACGTCGATGATGCCTTGGCGCATCGCCGCGAACTCGCGGTCCTGCTGCCCCTGCACCAGGCTCGAGCCCGGGTACTGCTTGATGTTGATCCGGCCGCCGGTGCGCTCGCGCACGAAGTTGCCGAAGTTCTCGCCGCACTTGCCCCAGGCGAGTGCCGTGCCGACGACCGTCGACATCTTGTACTCGGGCCGGTAGGTGTTCTGCGCCTTGAGGATGGTCGGGAAGCCGAGCACCGCGCCGCCGGCTGCGCCGGTCTTCAGGATCTCGCGTCGTTTCATTGCTGTGTCTCCTTGGGGGAATCGTCTGCAGGACTCAATAGCCGAGCGCGCGCGGCAGCCACAGCGCGAGCTCGGGGAACACGGCCACCAGGACGGCGGCCGTCATGAACGAGAACACCAGCCAGCCCACCCACGGGATGGTCTGTTCGATGCGCACGCCGGCGATGCGGCACGACACCAGCAGGTTCACCGCCATCGGGGGCGTGAACTGGCCGATCGCGACGAGCATGGTCATCAGCACGCCGAACCACACCGGGTCCCACTGGTAGAGCTTCATCAGCGGCATCAGCAGGGGCAGGAAGATCAGGAAGATCGACACGCCGTCGAGGAACATGCCCACGAACAGCAGCAGCACCGCGAGCAGCGTCAGCGTGAGCGCGCCGCTCCAGCCGAGCCCGCGGACTGCCTCGACCAGCGGGTCGGCCATGCCGAGCGTGGAGACGGCATACGCGAAGATCGCGGCCAGCCCCAGCACCAGCATGATCACCGCCGAGATCTCGGTGGCCTCGCGGAAGGTGTCCCACAGGTCGCGCAGGCCCATCGTGCGGTGGATGACGATGCCGACGAAGAGACCGTAGACCACCGCCACCACCGCGGCTTCGGTCGGCGTGAACCAGCCGGCGCGCATGCCGCCGAGGATCAGCACCGGCGCGGCCAGCCCCCACGAGGCCTCGCGCAGGCTCTTCCAGAACGGCGGGCGCGGCAGGTCGCGCTCGGCGGTGCCCAGGCCGTGGTGGCGCGACAGCCAGATTGCCGGGATGATCAGCGCCAGGCCGGCGAGGATGCCGGGGAACATGCCGGCCGCGAAGAGCGCCGGCACCGAGGCGCCCGGCACGATCACGCTGTAGACGATGAAGGCGATCGACGGCGGGATCAGCACGTCGGTGGCCGCGGCCGCGCCGACGACCGAGGCCGAGAACGGCGCCGGATAGCCGGCGCGCGCCATCGCGGCGATCATCACGCCGCCGACTGCCGCGGCGTTCGCGGGGCCCGAGCCCGAGATGCCGCCGAGCACCATCGCGACCAGGATCGCGACCACCGGCAGCATGCCCGGACCGCGGCCGGTGCAGGCGATCGCGAAGTTGACCATCCGCTTGGCCACGCCCGAGCGGTCGAAGATCGAGCCGACCAGCACGAACATCGGCAGCGCGAGCAGCGGGTACTTGGCGATGCCGGCGTGGAAGTTCTGCGGCGCGGCGAGCGTGCCCCAGAGCATGGTGTCCGGGTTCTCGAGCATGATCGCGACCATGCCGCCGACGCCGAGCGCCACGCCGATCGGCACGCCGAGGAACATCAGCCCGAAGAAGGCGGCGAAGAGGATCAGGCCGATCATCGGTCGCCACCGGCTGCATCGCGCCGGGCCTGAGCGCGGTCGAGGTCGGCGGCATGCGCGCCGCCGGTCAGCGGCGAGCCCGCGGCCTCGGGCTCCGCGCCCGGCAGCATCAGTCCGCGCCGCACCTTGCCCGCGACGGCGGCCGCGCGCAGCGCGAGCACCAGGCACATCGCCGGCACCCACACCGTGAACCACCAGCGCGGCAGGCCGAGCGCCATGGTGGTCTCCTCGTAGCGGTACTCGTCCCACACCACGCGTGCCGACAGCGCCGACAGCACGACGAAGAACACGCAGGTCACCGCTGCCGACAGCAGCGCGAGGCGCTTGCGCCGTGCGGCGCTGCCGGTCTCGTAGAAGTACTCGATGCGGATGTGGCGGTCGCGGGCCGCGGCGGCGCAGGCCCCGGCGACGGTCATCACGACCATCAGCGAGATCGAGACCTCCTCGGTGGCCGCGAAGCTCTCGTCGGTGAAGTACCGGATCACCACGTTGATCAGCGTCAGCAGCACCAGCACGACCATGCAGGCGACTGCGATGATCTCCTCGATCATCACCGGCGCGCGTGGCGCGCGCGGGGTATCGGGCTCGGGGCTGGACGACATCGACGAGGACGGTTGACGGGCGCGAAGCGGGCCGAAACTGTAACACCCGTTACCAGCGCCACGCCAGCCGCGGCCATGCTGCGCTGCGCCAAGACGAAGCGCGGATGCAGGCGACGAGGATGACCGCGCTCGGCGCCGTGTATCGTCTGCTCGAACGACTCGAGGGGTGGAGCGATGACGACCGTCGAAGATGCGCAGGCGATGCTCGCCGATCTGTTCGCGCCGTGGGTGCAGGCGCTCGGCCTGCAGGTCACGTCCGTCGTGCCCGGCGAGGTCACGCTGCGCCTGCCGTTCGATGCACGGCTGGCGCGCGTGGGCGGGACGGTGTGCGGGCAGGCGATGATGGCCGCGGCCGACACCGCGATGGTGCTGGCGGTGTCCGCGCTGCTCGGCGGCTTCAGGCCGATGACCACCGTCAGCCTGACCCAGAGCTTCATGCGGCCGGTGTCGGGCACCGACCTGACGGTGGTGGCGCGCGTGCTCAAGCCGGGGCGCACGCTGATGTTCGGCGAGGTCGAGCTGTCCGGCCCTGACGGCAAGCTCGCCGCGCACGCGACGACGACCTACGCGCTGGTCTGATCGGCGAGGCCGACGGGCGAGGCCGCTGCGGGCGCCCCGGTCGGCGGCGCGCGTCGGCCCCGGTCGGGGTCAGGCGGAGGCGGTGCGTGTCGAGGCGCTCTTGCGTGCCGGCGCCTTCGCACCGGCGGCCTTGGCGCCCGCGCCCTTCGTCGCTGCGGCCTGGGTGGCCGTGCGCTTCGCAGCAGTGCGTTTCGTTGCCGTGCGCTTCGACGCGGTGCCCTTCGCCGCTGCGCTCTTCGCACCCGCGTTTTTTGTGCCCGCGCCCTTCGCCGCCGCGCCCTTCGCCGCCGCGCCCTTCGCCGTCGTTCCCGTCGCCGTCGTTCCCGTCGCCCCCGGCGCCTTGCGTGGCGCACGCTTTCGGGCCGGCGCCGCGCCCCGCGTGTCGCCGGCCGACATCGCCGCGGCGCGGCGCGCACGCGCTGCGGCCGAGCCGCCCGTCGCGGCGGCCGCGGCGCCCCCCGCCGCAGCGCCCCCACGTGTCTGCGCGGCGCGCCGCATGGTTTCGGCACCGGCCTGCGCGGCGGCGGCCGCGCGCTCGGCGATCGGCCGCAGCCGTTCGAGCATCTCGCCGAGCCGCGTCAGGGCTTCGGGCGGCACGCGATCGGCCGCGCGCTTGACCGTCTCGCGTGCCAGCCGCTCGACGTCGCGCGCGGCGGCGCCCGAGCGGATCCAGGCGTCGACGTGCTCGAGCGTCTGCTTCAGGGTGGGGTTGGCCATGGTGGGCTCGCGCAAAGGGGTGGTTCGAGTGCGCACGATAGCGCGTGCGCGGCGCGCCTGCACCGCCAAGGCGGGTCGGCGCAGGCCGCATGCGCGTCTGCGCGCCTGAGCGCGGCGTGGCGAATCAGGGGCGCAGCCAGCACATGGCCGGCGCGCCGCCCGCGGAGTCGGCCTCGAAGCGCGCGCGATGGTGGCCGGCGCGATCGAGCCGCAGCCACTCGAGCGTGCGCACGCGCAGCACGATCGCCGCGAACGATGCGAAGCCGGGTTCGGATTCGGCGGCATCGGGCAGGCGTGCGCCGAGGCCCGCGGGCTGGTTCGCATCGGGCGCGGCGGTCGGCTCGCCGGGCGTGCGCGGCGCGAGGTAGGCGCGGCGCGAGGACGCATGCAGCGCGTCCCAGGCCCGCCGCGCGATCGCGTCGCCCTCGTGCACCGAGGCGTCCACCCAGGCGCGCAGCTGCAGCTCGCGCGAGCGGTCGTGGAACACGAGGCAGGCGTGCGGCGCGGCACGCAGCTGCGCCAGCTTGCCGGCGCGTGCGTCGCTGTGGACCTCGAGCGTCCAGGCGCGTGCGTCGGCTCGCCGCAGCACGACGACGCGTGCATCGGCCACGCCGCGTTCCGGTTCTGTCGGATCGACGCTCGCGAGCACCGGCCAGCGCCAGTCCTCGGGTGCCCGGGCCGCGGCGCGTTCGAGCAGCGACCACGCGGCCGCTAGAATCGTCTCGAGCGTCGCGTCGTCGCCGGGCACGAGAAAGGGTTCGGAGTTCGGCACGCGCGAAGTGTAGCCGGGGGCGTCCGCCGTCCGGCCCATGACCGGACGAGGAGACGAGCGTGAGCGCAACGCAGCAGGGACTGGACGGCCGACTGGCCTGGGTGACC
>JBIIPQ010000043.1:0-19376 GCA_044342535.1 Burkholderiaceae bacterium | reverse complement strand
GTACGTGCGGGTGCGCTGCTCGAGGGGGTCGAAGCCCCAGTGGTTGCCGCGATGCTTGCGCGGGCGGTAGTCGGGCAGCTCGTAGAGCGCCAGGCGCTGCGCGCGCATCTTCGGCTTGTCCACCGGCGCGCCGAAGCTGGTGAAGAACGCGTACCAGTAGTTGTGGGTGTCATCGACCGGCACGTGGTACTGCATGATCGCCATCTCCTGCGACAGCGGGATCACGAAGGCCTGCGGGAACACCAGGTTCGTGATCCGCACGTGCAGCCGGTCGGCGTCGACCTCGCGCAATGCGGTCAGGCGCAGACCGTGCTCGGACGGCTCGACCGAGATCCGCGGCCGGAACGCCTCGCGCATCACGCGGGTCATCGGGATCGACGAGTCGGCCGAGGCGCTGCGGAACTGCTTGCCGTAGGCCGCCGACGGGTCCTCGTCCTCGAAGAAGCGGTGCAGGAACGAGGCGTGCGCCGGGTCGATGCCGACCTCGAGCGCCTGCAGCCAGTTGCACTCGACCAGGCCCTTGAAGGCGAACACGTGCGAGTCGGGCGCGACGAAAGGATCGAGGGCCGGGAACGGTGGCGGCTCGCCGGGGCCGAGGTAGCCCCAGACCGCGCCCGCGCGCTCGACGACCGGATACGCGCGCTGGCGCAGCCGCGACAGCAGCGGCGAGTCGTCGGGCTCGGCGGGCGCCTCGCGCAGCCGACCCTCGACGTCGAACAGCCAGCCGTGGAACGGGCAGCGCAGGCCGCCGTCCTCGAGCCGCCCGTAGGCGAGGTCGGCGCCGCGGTGCGGGCAGTCCCGGTCGACGAGGCCGAGCCGGCCGTGCTCGTCGCGGAACAGCACCAGGTCCTGGCCGAGGACCTTCACCGGGCGCAGCGGCCGCTCGCCCTCGAGCTCATCGCGCAGCGCGACCGGCTGCCAGTAGCGCCGCAGCAGCGCCCCCGCCGGCGTGCCGGGGCCGGTGCGCGTGATGCGGTCGTTCTGCTCGGCGCTGATCATCGCGGCGTCTCCCCGGGCACGACGTGCCGCCTGGGAATTCTAGCGCGCGCGGGCTTGCGCGCCGCAGCGCGCCGGGGCGATGATGCGGCGCCCCGCGGGCCGTCCCGCACTCCCCGGCCCGGACGACATGAGCGACGCCCTGCGCGGCCTCTTCGCGAGCGACCCCGTCTCGCGCCACTTCGACGATGCTGCGCTGCTCGCGGCGATGGCCCGCTTCGAGGCGGCGCTGGCCGCCGCGCAGGCCGATGCCGGCCTCGTGCCGCGGGCGGCCGCCGCGCGCATCGAGGCGGTCTGCACGGCCCGCTTCGGGCCGGCGGCATCGGTGGGGGGCGTGGCCGCCGGCGCCGATGCGCGCGCCGACGGCAGCGCCCACGGCGCACGGCCCGCGGGCACGGCGGCGCCCGCCGACGCCGCCGACCCCTTCGCGCCCGGGGCGCTCGCCGCTGCCGCCCGCCACGCCGGCACGCTCGCGATCCCGTTCGTGCAGGCACTGACCGAGGCGGTCGGCCGCGAGGACGCCCAGGCCGCGCGCTGGGTGCACTGGGGCGCGACCAGCCAGGACGTCGTCGACACGGCGCTCGCGCTCGCGGCCGCGGCGGCCGGCGCCGAGCTGCAGGCGCAGCTCGCCCGCGCGGGCGACGCGCTGGCCCGCCTGGCCGACGCGCAGCGGGCGACGACGATCACCGGCCGCACGCTGCTGCAGCCGGCCACGCCGGTGCCCTTCGGCTGGAAGCTCGCCTGCTGGCTGTCGCCGCTGGTGCGCTCGCGTGCGGGGCTGGCGGGGGCGCTCGAGGCCGTGCGGGTGCTGCAGCTCGGCGGCGCGAGCGGCATCCGCGCCGCGCTCGGCGGGCGCGGCGACGCGGTGGCCGAGGCACTCGCCGCCCGGCTCGGGCTGACTGCGCCGGAGATCTCCTGGCACGGCAGCCGCGACCGCGTCGCGCGCCTGGGTGCGGAACTCGGACTGCTCACGGGCGCGATGGCGCGGATCGGCCGCGACGTGTCGCTGCTGATGCAGGGCGAGGTGGCGGAGGTGTTCGAGCCCGGCGGCGCCGGCCGCGGCGGCTCCTCGGCGATGCCGCACAAGCGCAACCCGGTCGCCTCGATGCTCGCGCTCCAGGCGGGGCTGCGCGCCCCCGGCCTGGTGTCGACCCTGCTCGCGCAGCTGCCCGGCGAGCACGAGCGCGGCCTCGGCACCTGGCAGGCCGACTGGTGGACGATCGGTGCGCTCTTCGAGTGCGCCGGCAGCGCGACCGCAGCCATCGGCGAGGCCCTCGAGGACCTGCACGTCGATGCCGACGCGATGCAGGCGAACCTCGAGCGCACCGGCGGCTTCGTGTATGCCGAAGCGGTCACCCTGGCGCTGGCCGGCGTGCTCGGCCGGCCTGCGGCACAGGCGCAGATGGAGCGGCTGTGCCGCGACGCGATCGATCGCGGCGAGCCGCTGCGCGAGGCGATCGCGCGGGCCCGCCTGGCCAGCCCGGTGCTGGCGTCGGCGTTGCCCGAGGGCACGCTCGATGCGCTCTTCGACCCTCGGGCGCAGCGCGGCGACGCCGACGCGATGATCGACCGCACGCTCGCCGGATGGCGCGCGCCCTGACCGGGCCGCGCCCTGCGCCGACCCTGAGATAATCGTCCCGCTCCTTCCCCGCACGACTCGAGACACCATGCCCTTCGTCACCCATGCCGGCGCCCGCCTCTACTGGCGCACCGACGGCGACCCCGCGCTGCCGCCGCTGGTGCTCGTCAACTCGCTCGGCACCGACCACTGCCTGTGGGATCCGGTGATGCCGCGCCTGGCCGACTTCTTCCGCGTGATCCGCATGGACATGCGCGGCCACGGCGCCTCCGACGCGCCGGCCGGCGAGTACACCGTGGAGCTGCTCGCGCGCGACGTGCTCGCGGTCGCCGACGCCGCCGGCCTCGAGACCTTCGACTGCTGCGGCATCTCGCTCGGCGGCATGATCGGGCAGTGGCTCGGCCTCAACGCGGGCGCGCGGCTGCGCCGCCTCGTGCTGTGCAACACCACGGGGCGCGCCGACCCGGCACCCCAGGTCGCGCGGATCGCGACGGTGAAGGCGCAGGGCATGGCGGCGGTGATCGACACCGTGCTCGGGCGCTTCTTCACCGCGCGCTTTCGCGCGCGTGGCACTGCGCACCTGCACTCGGTCGCGCAGACCGTGCTCGCGCTCGACCCCGTCGGCTATGCCGGCTGCTGCGCGGCGGTCCGCGACCACGACCTGCTCGCGACGCTGCCCGCGATCACCGTGCCGACCACGGTCGTCGTCGGCCGCCACGACCTGTCGACGCCGCCGGCGATGGGCGAGGCGATCGCCGCCGCGATCCCCGGCGCGCGGCTCGTCGAGCTCGACTGCGCGCACATCCCGCACTCCGAGGATCCGCCGGCCTTCGTCGCGATGCTGATGGCTGCGCTCGAGCCGCAGCGCTCGCAGGGCGAGCCCGAGTCCGGCGCGCACCTCGCGAGCGGCGCACTGCCCGCAGGCGCCGCGCCGGTGACCGGCGTGGCCGCCGACGCGACCCTCGTCGAGCAGTACCAGCGCGGCATCGCGCGCCGCAAGCAGGCGCTCGGCGAGGCCTACGTGAACGCGCGCATCGCACAGGCCGACCCGTTCACCGCCGAGTTCCAGAACATGATCACCCGCTGGGCCTGGCAGGACGTCTGGACGCGCCCGGTCTTCGACGACCGCACGCGCCGTCTGATCGTGCTGGCGATCACCGCCTCGCTCGCGCGCTGGGAGGAGTTCAAGCTGCACGCGAAGGCCGGTCTCGACCGCGAGCTGTCGCCGACCGAGCTCAAGGAGCTGCTGCAGCAGGCCGCGATCTACGCCGGTGTGCCGACCTCGGTCACCGGCTTCAAGGTGGCCTCCGAGCTGCTGGCCGAACGCGAGGCCGCCCGCAAGGCGTCGGCCTGACCTCGAGGAGACGGACATGGACACGAAGCACGACGGGATCGAGACGGTCGACGTGGCGATCGTGGGCGGCGGCATCGGCGGCCTCGCGACCGCGCTGTCGCTGCACGCGAACGGCATCGCCTGCACGGTGTTCGAGGCGGTCGAGCAGGTGCGCCCGCTCGGCGTGGGCATCAACCTGCTGCCGCATTCGGTGCGGGTGCTGGCCGGGCTCGGCCTGCAGCCGCGGCTGGCCGAGACCGCGGTCGAGACCGCCGAACTCGCCTTCCACAACAAGCACGGCCAGCTCATCTGGTCCGAGCCGCGCGGCCTGGCCGGCGGCTACGCGTTCCCGCAGTTCTCGATCCATCGCGGCGAGCTGCAGATGATCCTGTTCGAGACCGCGCGCGAGCGGCTGCCCGAGGGCGCGATCCGCACCGCGCACGCGCTCGCCGGCTTCGAGGACCGCGGCGACCACGTGCTGCTGCACTTCGCCGACCGGGCGGGCACGCCGCGCCCGCCGGTGCGCGCCCGCGCCGTGATCGGTGCCGACGGCATCCACTCGGTGGTGCGGCGCACCTTCTTCCCGGCCGAAGGCCCGGCACGCTTCTCGGGCCGGATGCTGTGGCGCGCCACCACCCGGGCCAGGCCCTTCCTCACCGGGCGCTCGATGATCCAGGCCGGCCACCAGGACCAGAAGTTCGTCTGCTACCCGATCCAGCGCGAGCCGGACGCCGACGGCCTGAAGACCATCAACTGGATCGCCGAGCTGACCGTGCCCGCCGACACCATGCCCTCGCGCGAGGACTGGAACAAGAAGGTCGACAAGTCCGTGTTCCGCGAGCCCTTCGAGGGCTGGCGCTTCGACTGGCTCGACATCCCCGCGCTGATCGACGGCGCGGAGTCGATCTTCGAGTTCCCGATGGTCGACCGCGATCCGCTGCCGCGCTGGACACACGGCCGCGTCACGCTGCTCGGCGACGCCGCGCATCCGATGTACCCGATCGGCAGCAACGGCGCCTCGCAGGGCATCCTCGACGCCGAGGCGATGGCGCAGGCGATGCTCGAGGCCCGCTTCCCCGCGCGCGGCACCGATCCGAGCGACGCGTTCGCGCGCTACGAGGCCGCCCGCCGCGAGGCCACCGGGAAGATCGTGCTGTCGAACCGCCAGAACGGCCCCGACCAGGTCATGCAGATGGCCGAGGAGCGCGCGCCGCAGGGCTTCGCGCACATCCACGACGTCATCCCCCGCGCGGAGCTCGAGGCGATCTCCGCGCGCTACAAGCAGCTGGCCGGCTTCTCCCGCGAGCACGTGAACCGATGAGCGACATCCAGGCCGTCATCTGGGACTTCGGCGGCGTCATCTCGTCGAGCCCCTTCGAGGCGTTCGCGCGCTACGAGGCCGCACGCGGCCTGCCCGCGAACTTCCTGCGCACCGTCAACGCGACCAACCCGCACGACAACGCCTGGGCGAAGCTCGAGCGCAGCGAGTTCGGCGTCGAGGCCTTCGACGAGGCCTTCGCCGCCGAGAGCCGCGCGCTCGGCCACGAGGTGCGCGGCGCCGAGGTGCTGCCGCTGCTGGCCGGCGAGATCCGGCCCGAGATGGTCGAGGCGCTGCGCCGCATCGGCGCCCGCATGAAGACCGGCTGCATCACCAACAACTTCACGGCGATGGAGATCAGCCCGATGGGCGGGCTCTACAAGACCGAGATCATGCGGCTCTTCCATCACGTGATCGAGAGCGCCAAGGCGGGCGTGCGCAAGCCCGACCCGCGGATCTACACGATGATGACCGATGCGCTCGGCGTGGCGCCCGTGCACTGCGTGTACCTCGACGACCTCGGCATCAACTTGAAGCCGGCGCGCGACCTGGGCATGCGCACCATCAAGGTCGGCGACGCGGCGCCCGCGCTGGCCGAGCTCGAGCGGCACCTGGGCTTTCCGCTCGGCGGGCCGTCGGCATGAAGCACCTGGATCCGAAGGCGGCCTACGCCTTCCTCTGCGCCCGACCGGACGCCGTCTTCATCGACTGCCGCAGCGAGGCCGAGTACTTCCTCGTCGGCCATCCGATCGTCGAGCGCGACGGCGCCGAGCCGGTGCGCCCGCATCATGTCTGGTGGGCGGACGACCTGAAGGCCGAGATGAACGAGCGCTTCGTCGAGGACGTGGCGCAGGTGAGCGACGCGCGGGACCGGCCGATCGTGCTGATCTGCCGCTCGGGCCGCCGCTCGGTCAGCGCCGGCGAGGCCCTCGAGGCGGCCGGCTGGGTCGATGTCTACAACGTGCAGGAGGGCTTCGAGGGCCCGCTCGACGAGCGCGACCGGCGCGGCACCCTGGGCGGGTGGCGGCTGGCCGGGCTCCCCTGGGAGCAGCTCTAGGCGCTCAGGCTCGGTCGGGCGGCGGCGCCGCTCAATGCAGCACCAGCGGTTGCTGCATCAGCCCCTCGAAGCCGCTCAGGAAGTCGTCGACCTCCTCGATCGACGGCTCGGTCGAGATGAGCTGCGTGACATCGAAGCGGAACTTCTCGGCCAGCACGCCGCCCAGGAAGATCTCGCGCTTGGCGGTCTTGTCCATGATCTCGTACCCGCCCCCGAAAGGCTCCCCCTCCGCGGACTTGAACTCCACGACGCAGTAGTTGGGGCTGTTGTAGATCATGTTCATCGAGCGGGACCTCGCTGGGGACACCAGAAGGTTGGACGAGCCCGGGGCATGGGCGAAGCGCCCACAGACAGCCGTGCGGCCCCGACCGACAGGCGTCGACGGTGCGTCGCCTTCCGTCGGGTCCTTGCCACTCATCCTTTCGAGACGGCCGCCCGAAGTGCGATATCGACCACTTGTGCGTCGATCGACCCGTTTGCGAGCAGCTCGACGCGGCTGTCGGCGCGCCAGGCGCTCTCCTGCCAGTCGACGCGACCGTCGACCCACTGCCAGCCGTACCAGGCCCGCTCGGTCCTGAAGACCCCTTTGCCGCGCAGCAGGCCGCAGCCCCGCAGCGGCCCGTCGGGGGCGACCAACGCCTCGAGCGCGGCCTGCAGCGCGGGGCGGTCGAACACGGTCTCGGGCGACCAGCGCCGCGCGGCGGAGCGGACCGGCGCGGCGGCGGCCGACCGGGACCGCGGGGCGAAGGCCCCCGGGCCGCGCAGGACGCCGGCGAACGGCAGGGCATCGTCCGGGGCGGCCGCGGATGGCTGCGGCACCGTCTCCGCCGCCTCCGGGCCCGGCTGCGCGTCCGTCCCGGGACGCGCCTCCACGTCCTCCAGCGCCGCCAGCACCTGCGCCAGCGGCACCCGCCCGGTCGCGGTCGACAGCACCGGCCTCGGCCAGGGCGGCAGCCCGCCCAGCGACTGCGCGAGCTCGGCGAGCGCGTCGGCGTCCAGCCCCGCCGTCCGGTTCAGCACCAGCAGCCGGGCGAGCGCCACCTGGTCGGCGGCGATCGGGTGGCCGGGCCGCGTCGGGTCGGCGTAGAGCCCCGCCCGGCTCGCGTCGACCACCGCGACCGGCGGGCGCAGCCTCAGCCGCCCGGCCGGGCCGGTGGCGGCGGCCGACATCGCACGCAGCTGGTCGACCAGCTCGGCCGGATGCCCGAGCCCGGTGGTCTCGACGATCAGGCGATCCCAGGGGCCGCGGCGCAGCAGCCGGGTCAGCGTGGCGCCGAACGCGATGCGCGCCGCGCAGCAGGCGCAGCCGCCGGCGATCTCGGCGACTGCCACCCGAGCATCGGGCCCGTCGCCGCCGAGGAGGGCGCGATCGATGCCGAGGGCGCCGCTCTCGTTGACCAGCACCGCCCAGCGCTCCCGCGGCGGGCGCTCGGCCAGCCAGCCGGACAGCAGCGTGGTCTTGCCGGCCCCGAGGAAGCCGGTGACCAGCAGCGTGTCGATCGGGGCGGCGGCCACGGCGTCGGACAGGGGCAGAGGACAGAGGCAGAGGACAGGGGCGGTATCCGCGGCCGTCAGCGGCGCCAGAACGCCGGCGTGAGGAGCACGAAGACCGTGAGCAGCTCGAGCCGGCCCGCCAGCATCGCGAATGCGCAGATCCAGGTCTGGAAGTCCGTCAGCACCGCGTAGTTCTGGCTCGGCCCGAGGACGCCGAGCGCGGGGCCGATGTTGTTCAGGCACGCATAGGCTCCGGCGAACGCCGAGATCGGGTCGAGCCCCGAGGCGAGCAGCAGCATCGTCACGCCGACCAGCGTCACACCGTACAGCAGCATGAAGCCGAGCACTGCCAGCACGACGTTGTCGCCGACCCGGCTGCGGTTGAGCATCAGGGGGCGGACCGCACGGGGATGGCTCATCCGCAGCAGCTCGCGCCCTGCCTGCTTGAACAGCACCAGGGTGCGGGCCATCTTGATGCCGCCGCCGGTCGAGCCGGACGACGAGCACAGGCCGCCGAGCAGCAGCAGGAACAGCGCGGCGAAGGGCGGCCACTGCTCGTAGTCGGCGCCGGTATAGCCGCTCGCGGTCGCCATCGACACGGTCTTGAATGCCGCGATCCTGAACGCCTGCGCAGGCTCGGCGTAGGTACCCGTCCACGACAGGTACACCCCCAACGCGACCGCTGAACCGAGGATCGACATCCAGACCCAGCGCGCCTCGACGTCCAGCGCGTAGGCCGAGAACGAGCGGGCGCGCAGCGCGAGGAAGTGCGAGGTGAAGTTGATCACCGCGATCAGCATGAACACGATCAGCACCGCCTCGATCGCAGGCGAGTCGAAGCCCGCGATGCTGGCATCGCGGGTGGAGAAGCCGCCGAGCGCGAGCGCCGAGAAGCCGTGGCAGACCGCGTCGAACCAGCTCATGCCGACCGCCCGCAGCGCCAGGATGCACATCACCGTGAGGGTCACGTAGATCAGCCACAGGTACTTCGCGGTCTGGGTGATGCGGGGCGTGAGCTTGCTCTCCTTCATCGGCCCGGGCATCTCGGCCTTGAAGAGCTGCATGCCGCCGACGCCGAGCAGCGGCAGGATCGCGATCGCCAGCACGATGATGCCCATGCCTCCGAACCACTGCAGCGCATGGCGCCACAGGTTCAGGCTCTGCGGCAGCGTGTCGAGCCCGGTGAGCACCGTCGCGCCGGTCGTCGTGAGCGCGGACATCGACTCGAAGAACGCGTCGGTCACGCTGATCCCGGGCAGTTCCATCAGGAACGGCACCATGGCCGCACTGGCCATCGACACCCAGGTGAGCACGACCAGCAGGCAGCCGTCGCGGGGCTGCAGTTCGCGCCGGAAACGGCGCGTGGGTGCCCACAGCAGCAGGCCGCAGGCGAGCGTGCCGATCGCCGCCTGAATGAAGCTGTCCGAGGTGCCGTCGCGGACCGCGACGGACCATCCGATCGGCAGCAGATAGGTCGCCGCCATGACCATCAGCATGCCGCCCAGGACGTGGGCCACGGCGAGGATGCGCTGCACCGAGGGCACGCTCCGGGGAGGAAACGCCCATTCTACCGGCGGCGACCGATGCTAGTATCCCAGGACAAAACCGGCGCCCGGCCAGCCCCACCGGCGCGCGACTCGATCCGGGGCACAGTCGCGAACGCCGTACCGTTCCGGCCGCGGCGGGCGCAGGGAGGAGACAGTGCGTCCCACGGACACCCGCGATCCCGACCATTTCCACAAGGTCGTCGATTGCCAATGGGCCTGCCCGGCCCACACCCCGGTCCCGGAGTACATCCGGATGATCGCGTCGGGCCGACACGCCGACGCCTACATGGTCAACTGGAAGTCGAACGTCTTCCCCGGGATCCTCGGGCGGACCTGCGACCGGCCCTGCGAGCCCGCGTGCCGCCGCGGCCGCGTCGAGGAGGCGAACCAGGCCGCGCCCGAGCCGGTCGCGATCTGCCGCTTGAAGCGCGTCGCCGCCGACCACAAGGGCGACGTCACCGCGATGATGCCGCCGCCGGCCGCCTCGTCCAACGGACGGCGCATCGCCTGCGTCGGCGGCGGGCCCGCCTCGCTCACCGTCGCGCGCGACCTCGCGCCGCTCGGCTACGAGGTCACGATCTTCGACCAGGAGCCGAAGATGGGCGGCTTCATCCGCTCGCAGATCCCGCGCTTCCGGCTGCCGGAGTCGGTGATCGACGAGGAGGTGGGCTGGGTCACGCGGCTGGGCGACGTGCGCTTCGTGCAGCGTCGCATCGACTCGCTCGAGGGGCTGCTCGCCGAGGGCTGGGACGCGGTCTTCATCGGCTCCGGCGCCCCCCGCGGCCGCGACCTCGACGTGCCCGGACGCACCGAGGCGGCCGCGAACATCCACATCGGCATCGACTGGCTGAGCTCGGTCTCCTTCGGCCACGTCACGAGCGTCGGGCGCCGCGTGCTGGTGCTCGGCGGCGGCAACACCGCGATGGACTGCTGCCGCTCGGCCCGGCGCCTCGGCGGCGAGGACGTCAAGGTCGTGGTGCGCTCGGGCTTCGACGAGATGAAGGCCTCGCCCTGGGAGAAGGAGGACGCGATGCACGAAGGCATCCCGATCCTCGACTACCGGGTGCCCAAGACGGTCGAGCAGGTCGAGGGCCGGCTGGTCGCGATGACCTTCGAGAAGGTGAAGGCGGTCTGGTCGACCGACGCGAGCGGGCGCCGCTCGCGCGCGCTGGTGCCCACCGGCGAACCCGACGAGCGCATCGAGTGCGACGACGTGCTGGTCGCCATCGGCCAGGAGAACGCCTTCCCCTGGATCGAGCGCGACGCGGGCATCGAGTTCGACCGCTGGGGGCTGCCGAAGCTCGACGCGACGACGCTGCAGTCGACGATCCCGAACGTGTTCTTCGGCGGGGACGCCGCGCTCGGCCCGAAGAACATCATCTGGGCGGTGGCGCACGGCCACGACGCGGCGATCTCGATCCACCGTCACCTCGACGGCGAGGACGTGGCGCAGCGGCCCGCGCCCGGCGTGACCCTGGTCTCGCAGAAGATGGGCATCCACGAGTGGGCGTACGACAACGACGTCGCCAACGACCTTCGCCAGAAGGTGCCGCTGGCAGCGGCCGAGCAGGCGCTGCGCAGCATCAAGATCGAGGTCGAGCTCGGCTTCGATGCGGCGACCGCCTACCGGGAGACGCAGCGCTGCCTGAACTGCGACGTGCAGACGGTGTTCACCGGCTCGCAGTGCATCGAGTGCGACGCCTGCGTCGACATCTGCCCGACCGACTGCATCACCTTCACCGCCGACGGCGAGGAGGCCGAGGTGCGCGGCCGGCTGAGCGCGCCGGCGCTGAACCTCGAGCAGGCGCTGTACGTGTCCGGCGCACTGAAGACCGGGCGCGTGATGGTCAAGGACGAGGACGTCTGCCTGCACTGCGGCCTGTGCGCCGAGCGCTGCCCGACCGGTGCCTGGGACATGCAGAAGTTCCTGCTCAACATGACGCACGCGGGCGAGGTGCCCGGGCGGGCGGGCGCGGGTGTGAACCGCGCGCCGTACAAGGTGGCCGCGACATCGGCCGGTGGCGGCAAGGGCGGAGGCGGTGCCGTGCTGGCCGCGCCCGCGCAACGGGGGCACGCATGAACGCGCCGATCAACGCGGGGCAGGTGCGCCCGGCAAGCGCCGTGCGCCCGCTGGCCGCGATCAACGACTTCGTCGTGAAGTTCGCCAACGTCAACGGCTCGGGCTCGGCCTCGGCCAACGAGCTGTTCGCCCGCGCCATCCTGCGCATGGGCGTGCCGGTCAGCCCGCGCAACATCTTCCCCTCCAACATCCAGGGACTGCCGACCTGGTACGAGGTGCGGGTCTCCGAGAAGGGCTGGCTCGGCCGGCGCGGCGGCGTCGACATGATGGTCGCGATGAACCCGCAGACCTGGGAGCGCGACGTCAAGGAGATCGAGCCCGGCGGCTACCTGTTCTACGACTCGACGAAGTTCCTGCCGCCCGAGCGCTTCCGCGACGACGTGATCGCGATCGGCATGCCGCTCACCGAGATCTGCAACGCCACCTACGGCGAGTCGCGCGAACGGCAGCTGATGAAGAACATCGTCTGCCTGGGCGCGCTGTCGGTGCTGCTCGGCATCGAGTCGACGGTGATCGAGCAGCTGTTCGGCGAGCAGTACAAGGGCAAGGAGCGGCTGCTCGACTCCAACGTCAAGGCCCTGCACCTGGGCCGCGACTACGCGACCCAGTGCCTCGAGTCGATCGGCCTGCGCATCGAGCGGCGCGACGCGGTCGGCGACCGCATCTTCATGGAGGGCAACTCGGCGGCGGCGCTCGGCGCGGTGTACGGCGGCGCGAGCGTCTGCGCCTGGTACCCGATCACGCCGAGCTCCTCGGTGGCCGAGGCGTTCACCGCCTGGTGCAAGAAGTTCCGCACCGACCCGGAGACCGGGCGCTCGCGCGTCGCGATCGTGCAGGCCGAGGACGAGCTCGCCTCGATCGGCATGGTGGTCGGCGCCGGCTGGAACGGCGCGCGCGCGTTCACCGCGACCAGCGGCCCGGGCATCTCGCTGATGACCGAGTTCATCGGCCTGGCCTACTTCGCCGAGATCCCGGTGACCATCGTCAACGTGCAGCGCGGCGGGCCGTCCACCGGCATGCCGACGCGCACCCAGCAGGCCGACCTGATCGCCTGCGCGTACGCCTCGCACGGCGACACCAAGCACGTGCTGCTGCTGCCCGAGGATCCGACCGAGTGCTTCGAGCACACGGCCGCGGCGCTCGACCTCGCCGACCGGCTGCAGACCCCGGTGTTCGTGATGACCGACCTCGACATCGGCATGAACACGCGGCTGTGCCGGCCGCTCGCCTGGGACGACTCGAAGCGCATGGACCGCGGCAAGGTGATGGACTTCGACATGCTCGAGTCCGGCCGGGACTTCGGCCGCTATCTGGACGTCGACGGCGACGGCATCCCGTTCCGCACCTACCCCGGCACGCATCCGACCAAGGGCGCCTACTTCACGCGCGGCACCACCCGCAATCCGTACGCGAAGTACAGCGAGACCGGGCAGGACTACGTCTACAACATGGAGCGGCTGCTGCGGAAGTTCGACACCGCCAAGGCGCTCGTGCCCCAGCCGGTGGTGCGGCGAGCCCGCAAGAAGGCCACGCTCGGCGCGATCTACTTCGGCTCGACCAGCCCCGCGATGGACGAGGCCCTCGAGGTGCTCGACGAGCACGGCGTCGGACTCGACACGATGCGGCTGCGGGCCTTCCCGTTCCCCGACTCGGTGAAGGCCTTCATCGACGCGCACGAGAAGGTCTTCGTGGTCGAGCAGAACCGCGACGCGCAGATGAAGTCGATGCTCGTCAACGAGCTGCAGGTCGACCCGCACCGTCTGGTGTCGGTGCTGCACTACGACGGCACGCCGATCACCGCGCGCTTCATCATCGGACGCATCACCGCGGCGACCACCCGGAGCGCCTCATGACCTACCTCGCCAAGCCCCGCCTCCACCACCCCACGCTCGCGCGCAACAAGGTCGGCTACCTGCGGCGCGACTACGAGGGCGCGATCTCGACGCTGTGCGCCGGCTGCGGCCACGACTCGATCTCGGCCGCGCTGGTGCAGGCCTGCTGGGAGCTCGACATCGAGCCGCACCGGGTCGCCAAGCTCTCCGGCATCGGCTGCTCGAGCAAGACGCCCGACTACTTCCTCGGCAACTCGCACGGCTTCAACACCGTGCACGGCCGCATGCCCTCGGTGCTGACCGGTGCGAACCTCGCCAACCGCGAGCTTCTGTACCTCGGCGTCTCCGGCGACGGCGACTCCGCCTCGATCGGCCTCGGCCAGTTCGCCCACGTCATGCGGCGCGGCGTCGACATGGTCTACATCGTCGAGAACAACGGCGTGTACGGGCTGACCAAGGGGCAGTTCTCGGCGACCGCCGACCAGGGCTCGAAATCCAAGCGCGGCATCGTCAACTCGGATGCGCCGATCGACATGGTCTCGCTCGCGCTGCAGCTCGGCGCCACCTACGTCGCGCGCGGCTTCTCCGGCGACAAGGCGCAGCTCGTGCCGCTGATCAAGGGCGCGATCGAGCACCGCGGTGCGGCCTTCATCGACGTGGTGAGCCCCTGCGTGGCGTTCAACAACCATGCGGGCAGCACCAAGAGCTACGAGTACGTGCGGGCGCACAACGAGGCGGTCAACCGCATCGACTTCATCGACCTCGCCGAGGAGGTCAAGGCCGAGGCGGCGCCGGGCGGCTACGTCGACGTGCCGCAGGCCGACGGCTCGATGATGCGGCTGCGCCGGATCGCCGAAGGCTACGACCCGACCGACCGCGTCGGCGCGATGAACTACATCGCGCAGCACCAGGCGCTCGGCGAGGTGGTGACCGGGCTGCTTTATGTCGACCCGCATCCGGTGGACATGCACGCGCACCTGAACACCACCGACACGCCGTTCAACCGGCTCGGCGAGGCCGAGCTGATCCCGGGCGCGGGCGCGCTCGAGGGCGTGAACCGCTCGCTACGCTAGGGCGCCTGCGGCCGCCAGACGCGGCCGCGGCGCACCGCCCGCTTGTGCTTCGACGCGCGGCAGCTCGCGCCGCCGGCGCCCGCAGCGGCCATCAGGCCGACCACGAACAGCAGCAGCACGCTCGGCAGCAACTGCACGAGACCGACCAGTCCGAGGTCGAGCGCGCTGTCGGTCAGCGCATACATCTGCCAGCCGACAGCGACCACCTGGATCTGCGCGGCCAGCGTCGCGACGAGGCGCGACAGCCAGTCGATGCGGTATGCCGGCAGCGACAGCGGGCCGGGCTCCGGGGCGGCCGCTCGGACGGGGCGCATGCCGGCGACGATATGCGGCGACCCGCCGCGGCTCAGGCCGGTGCCGGGTCGCTCCCGGCCGCCGCAGCGCCCGGCGGCTCGAAGGCCTCGCGCGCCGCGTCGCTCACCGCGCGCCGCAGCCAGGCATGGGCCGGCCGGGCGGCGCTGCGCCGGTGCCACAGCTGGTCGACGTGGACAATCGGCAGGTCCATCGGCAGCGCCCGCATCACGAGCCCCGGCGCGATCCCGGCGGTCGGCACGAAGCGCTCGGGCAGCACGGTCAGCAGGTCGGTCGAGGCGACCACCTGGCCGGCGGTGAAGAACTGATTCACCGTCAGCACCACCCGCCGCCGCCGGCCGATCGCGGCGAGCGACTCGTCGACGAAGCCGAACGGGCGGCCCGAGAAGCTGACGAGCAGGTGACGTGCGGCGCAGTAGCGATCGAGGTCGAGCGGCCCGGTGGCCAGCGGATGACCGGCCCGCATCACGCAGACGTAGCGGCTGTCGTACAGGCGCCCGTGCTCGATCGGCTCGGGCCCGCCCTCCTGCATCGACGCCATGTCGATCGCCGCGACCGCGGCCGGGAAGTAGCCGATCGCCAGGTCCAGATCCCCCGAGGACAGCAGGCCGCGAGGGTCGCGGGTGAGGAGCGGCCGGACCCGCAACGACAGGCCGGGCGCGTCGGCCTCGAGCCGCCGCACCAGCGGCGGCATCAGCAGCGCGGCCGTGGCGTCGGCCATGGCCAGCACGAAGCTCTCGCGCGAGCCGGCGGCGTCGAACTCGCCCGTCTGCATCGCCGAGCGCAGCGTGTCGAGCGCGGCCCGCACCGCAGGCCAGAGCTCGAGCGCTCGCGACGTGGGCTGCACGCCATAGCCGGCGCGCACCACCAGCTCGTCGTGCAGCGCATCGCGCAGCCGCCTGAGCGCATTGCTGACCGCCGGCTGCGTCATCGCCAGATGGGCGCCGGCGCGGGTCAGGTTGCGTTCGGTCATCACCTCGTCGAAGACGCGCAACAGGTTCAGGTCGAGCGTCCGGAAGTTCACCGGGACCGACGGTCGATGGTCGGGGACGGGCGGTCGATCGGCAAGGATGAATGGCTTATCCATACAATCATTCTATCGGTGAATGGTATGGATTTCGAACATCCATTGGAAAAGATTGCTGCGCTGCCGCATCTTGACTTCGTGGTCACCCGATTGCGGGCGACCCGACCCAGGAGCACCGAACATGACGACGATTCATTTGACCCCCGGCGCGAACGTGATCACCGGCACCACCCACGGCGGCATCGACCGGATGACCACCGGCGTGACCCTGCTGTCCCGTCTGGTCGAGGCCGGCATCCGCGGTCTCGACACCTGGCGCGAAGCGCGCATCGACGCGCACAACGCGGCCGCGATGGTCGAGCTGGCCGCGCACGACCCGCGCGTGCTGGCCGAGCTGCGCGCCGCGCAGGACCGCACGCAGGATTGATCGGATCACCGTCCCGGCCTCGGCCGAGGCTGGGATACACGGGGGGTCCGCCAGAATGGCGGGCCTCCCGCAACGCCCGGCCACCCCGCTCGGGGTGACCGCAGCGCCACGCGATCCGGGCCGAGTACGCCGGAATGACAGAACATCCGGCGATAGCGAGCGCTCGCACTTGGGTTGATCGACCCAGCGCTGCCGGCGCCGATCCAGGCCCGAGCGCATGCGGCGGCGACACCGGACGGCGAGGCCGACGGGGACGGTGGTGGCGCGGGCGGAGGCCGGTACGCTCCGGGAAAGGCGGCCCGCCGCGCACCGCCACGCATCCGGCCGTATCGGTCCGACCCGTTCGGCACGGGCCTTGTCGTGTGTTGGTCATACAATTGCGACATGGCCAAGACCCCGTCCCGCAGCGCGCTGCTTGCCCGCGACCTCCTCGGGCGCATCGCCCGGCGCGAACTGCGTCCCGGTGACCCCATCGACGTGCCCGCACTCGGCCGACGCCACGGCGTCAGCCGTACGGTGGTGCGCGAGGCACTGGCCGACCTGGGCGGCAAGGGGCTGGTCGTCGCGCGGCCCAAGGTCGGCACGACGGTCGCCCCCGAGGCGGCCTGGAACCTGCTCGACCCGGTCCTGATCGCGGTCGCGATCACCGAGCCCGGACCCGACTCGATGCTGGCCGAGGCGACGGCGCTGCGCCGCATCATCGAGCCGGCGCTCGCCGCCGATGCCGCGCGCGAGGCCGGCCGCGGTCAGCACGCGGTGATCCTGCAGTCGGTGCGGACCCTCGCCGGCGCGGTCGGCTCGGCCGATGCCGCCGCCTGGATCGCGGCCGACGCCGCGCTCTACGCGGCACTCGCCGACGCCTGCGGCAACCGCCTGCTCCGTTCGGTCGACCATGCGCTCGAGCCGGTCCGCGCCGCCCACCGACAGCGGCTGGCCACGACCCAGCTCACCCGCGGCGGCGCCGGCCCCGACCTGGTCCGCACGCTGACGCTGCAGAGCGCACTCGGACTGGCGGTGGTGCGGCGTGACGCCGAGGCGGCCGCGGTCCACGCCCTCGCGCTCGCCGAACTCGTGCCGCCCGTCGCGCAGGCTCCGGCCCGAGCTGTCGCCGAGACGGCCCCGCATCCCGAAGGCGCGCAGATCCGCTCGGCCCCGGCCGTGCCGCTGCAGGCCGGCGAGGTCGAGACGGTGCCGGTTCGCGTGCCCGCCGCCCGACCCGAGCCGGTCGAGCCGCCGGTCTTCGTGCCCGAGATCGCCGGCAACGACGAATGGCCCGAGACCGCCGTGCTCGTGCGCGACGCCGACCCGCTGGCGCCGCTGCGCCGCGGCCGACTCGAGCCCGACGAAGCGGCGCCGTTCGCCGTGCCGGCCCTGATGGCCGAGCCGGTGCGCGACGCCGCCCGGCGGGCCGCACTGCGCTGAGCGCCGCCCCGCGCGCCGCGACCGGGCGCCTGATCGCCGTTCTGGCGGCGATCACCGCCGTCTCCCAGTTCCACCGCTCCTCCCTGGGCGTCATCGCGCCCGAGCTGGTCCGCGAGCTGTCGATCGGACCGCAGGCCCTGGGCCTGGCCGGCGGCATGTTCTTCGTCGTGCTGATCGCGGTGCAGCTGCCGATCGGCGTGCTGCTCGACTGGATCGGCCCGCGGCGGCTGGTGGCCGGACTGACCGTGATCGCGGTGGCAGGCTCGCTGATGACCGCCGCCGCCCGCAGCGAGGCCTCGCTGATCGCGGCGCGTGCCGTCGTCGGCCTGGGCTGCGCGGCCTACTTCATGGCAGCCGTGCTGATGTGCTCGCGCTGGTTCTCCGGCGAGCGGCTGGGCACCGCGCTGTCGCGCGTGTTCGCGCTCAGCCAGCTCGGCAACCTGCTCGCGGGCTGGCCGCTCGCCGCCCTGGCCGCGGCCGCCGGCTGGCGGACCGCCTTCGTGCTGGCAGCGGCGACGACTGCGGCGGCCGGCGCGGCGTTCTGGTTCGGCGTCCGGCAGGACCGGCCGGACGGCGTCGGCACCCCGCCCCCGGTGCCCGAGTCGCTCGGCGTGGTGCTGCGCGGCATCGGCGAGGTGCTGCGCGCGCCTGGCCTGGCCCCGGTGGTGGCGATCCAGACCGTGGCCTATGCCGTCGTCTCGACGGTGCTCGGCCTGTGGGCAGGCCCCTACCTGCACGACGTGCACGGACTCGACGGCAACGAGCGCGGGCAGGTGCTGGCGGCGATGACCGTCGCGCAGGTGATCGGCGTGCTCGTCTGCGGGCCGCTCGATGCGCGCTTCAACACACGCAAGCGCGTCGTGCTGACCGGCGGCTCGCTGACGCTGGCGACGCTGGCGCTGCTGGCGCTCTGGCCGCATCCGCCGGTGACGGCCGCGATCGGGCTGCTGGTCGCGCTGTGCGGCGTCGCCAGCTACGGCGTGACCATCGTCGCACACGGCCGCAGCCTCTTTCCCGACCGGCTGCTCGGCCGCGGGATGACGACGCTGAACCTGGCCCAGGTGGTCGGCGCCTCGGTGATGCCGGTGGCGACGGGCGCGGTGGCCGCGGCCTTCGCCGGCAATGCCGCGGACGGCTATCCGGAGTCCGCCTACCGGGCGATGTTCGCGGTCATCGGCGCGAGCCTGGCGGTGGGGCTGCTGCTGTACTCGCGCGGACCGGACGCACCGCCCCGTCCGGGCGAGCGTGGGGTCGAAGGACAGCCCTAGTTCCCGACCGGTCGCATCGGAGTCGAGGTCGAGGTCGATTTCGACGCACCCGCCCGCCGTCTCCATCGTTGCGCCCGTCAGGTGGGTGGACGTCGTCCGGCTTCCCCGAGGCACGCCGCACGGGTGCAACCGTCAAGGAGTGCTGAGCCCTCGCGCAAGCATGGCGACGGCGACCGTCACTTGTAGAGCACGGCCGGCAGCCAGAGCCCGATCTCGGGGAACACGTACAGCATCGCCAGCGCGACGACCTGGATCAGCATGAACGGGATCATGCCGACGAAGATCTGGTTGAGCGTCACATGCGGCGGCGCCACGCCCTTCAGGTAGAAGGCGGCCATCGCCACCGGCGGCGACAGGAACGCCGTCTGCAGGTTCAGCGCCACCAGCAGGCCGAAGAACAGCGGATCGACGCCGAAGTTGTCGAGCAGCGGGATGAAGATCGGCATGAAGATGACGATGATCTCCGTCCACTCGAGCGGCCAGCCGAGCAGGAAGATGATCGCCTGCGAGAGCAGCAGGAACTGCACCTTCGACAGCCCGAGCGACATCACCCAGTTCTCGATCAGCTCCTGCCCGCCCAGCAGCGCGAACGCTGCCGAGAAGATCGACGA
>JBIIPQ010000228.1:0-6981 GCA_044342535.1 Burkholderiaceae bacterium | reverse complement strand
GGGCGGGGAAGTCGAGTTCGTCCCGATGCCCGACGTCTACACGACCAACCTGTGCTTCGGCGGGCCGGGGCTGAAGACCGCGTTCGTCACGCTGTCGACCACCGGCAAGCTGGTGGCGATCGACTGGCCGCGGGCGGGGACGCCGCTGAACTTCCTGAACGGCTGAGGGTTCGAGGCGAGGCGGCTTCGTGCGTCCCGTGGCGTCCGGCACTCGGGGGACGCTCAGGCGCCCGGCCAGAGTCTTCCGAAGTCGAACGACAGTTGGCGGTGATGCCGAATGGACAGCAGGTACACGGAGGACGTCACCCCCGACGACGCATCGACGACCGAGTACAGAATCAGGTAGTCACCATGCAAGTACTCTCGCAGCGCATCCGGTGCGCCGGCTGGCAGCGCGGCCAACTGCGCCAGCGCCTCGGCTGACTGGGGTGGATTGGCCAGGTAGCGCCGCCCGATGCGCGGGAAGCGCTGCAGGTTGGGGATGACGGTAGCGCGCAGTTCGGCCAGCAGGTCATCAAAGGCAGCGCCGGCGTCGGCCTCGACCAGGAACGCCTCGATGGCGTCCAGGCGCTCGAGGAAACTCGCGGTGAGCGCGACCCGGTAGAACGTGTCAGCCACGCTTCTTGGTCGCGGGCTTGCGAGGGTTCGCCGGGCTGGACGCCTGGGCAGCTGCCGTGCGGCGCTTCTGCAGCTGGCCGATGGCGCCGTCCGCCTCGACGCTGCGGCCCGCGACGATGTCGGCGAGGCCGCGCCTGGCATCGTCGATCAGCAGCAGGTGGATACGCTCCCGCTCCAGCCGGTGGTAGTAGTCCAGCCGGTCGGCATCGATCAGCGCGACGTAACTCTCACCGTTCTTGGTGATGATCTTCTCGGCGCCGGCCTTGGCCTGGTCGGCCAGCTCGGACAGGTTGGCGCGTGCCTGGGTGAAGGGCACCACATCGCGGGCTGAAAAGCCCATGGCCGACTCCTTGGAGATGGATTGCAGAATCCTGTGCAGTCTACGCCATTGGGCGGACTCGGGATCAGGTTCACTGCAGCGCTCCGGGCGACAGCGGACTGACTCGGGTCAGGCCGCTTCAGAACCGCGACCCCGGCTGCGCCAGGAACGCGATCTCCTCGGGGGTCGACACCCGCCCGAGCGCCTCGTTGCGATGCGGGAACCGCCCGAAGCGCCGCACCACCTCGAAGTGCTTCACCGCCCACTCGAGGTAGCCGCCGGCCTGCGGGTCGTCGCGCAGCGTGGTGAACAGACGCACCGCCTCGTGCTGGTCGTCGAGCGACTCCGAGTGCTCGAACGGCAGGTAGACGAACACGCGCTCGAGCGGCGCGAGCGCGCGGTCACGGCCCGCGGCGACCAGCCGGCGCGCGGTGGCGAGCGCGCGCGGATCGAGCGCGAACGCACGCGCCTCGCCGCGGAACAGGTTGCGCGGGAACTGGTCGCAGACCACGAGCAGCGCGAGCGCGCCGGGGTCGCTCGTGTCCCAGCCGGTCAGCCCGCCGGCCGCCGCCTCGTCGACCACCGCGCCGAAGCGCGCGCGGATCGTGTCGTCGAAGGCCGCGTCCTTGCGGAACCAGACCTCGCAGGCGCGGCCGCGCTCGGACGAGCCGGGCGCGCCGAACCAGAAGTCGAGGATCTCGGCGATCCGGGGGTCGGCTGCGCTCATTCCACGCGCCTCACACGAACTCGATCGTCACGCGCCGCGTGCGCGCGCTCTTCTTCTCGATCTTCGAGATCCGCAGCGCGCCGATCTCGGCGGTGTTGGCCACGTGCGTGCCGCCGCAGGGCTGCAGGTCGACGCCGTCGATGCGCAGCAGCCGCACGCGGCCGAAGCCCATAGGCGGCTTGACCGACATCGTGCGCACCAGGTCCGGCTGCGCGGCGAGTTCCTCGTCGGTGATCCAGTCGATGTTCACCGCATGCGCGCCGGCCACCAGCCGATCGAGGCCCGCCTGCAGCAGGTCCCGGTCGAGCGGCTCGACCATCGCGAAGTCCAGCCGCGCGGAGCCCGAGGTGATGGAGCAGCCGTCGACCGGATGCGGCACCAGCGCGCACAGCAGGTGGGTCGAGGTGTGCAGCCGCATGTGGCGGTGGCGGCAGTCCCAGTCGATAGCCGCGACGACGGTGTCGCCCGGGCGCAGCGCGGCGGCGGCCTCGGCCGACTCGGGGGTCGGCACGTGCAGCGCATCGTCAGGGCCTGCGCCCTCGGCGCGCGACTTGCGGGTGTCGCCGACGTTCACGACGAGTCCGTCGTCGCGCGTGAGCGTGCCGGTGTCGGCGGCCTGGCCGCCGCCCAGCGGATAGAAGACTGTCCGGTCGAGCAGCACGCCCTCGGGTCCGACCGACACCACGCGCGCGGTGCAGTCGCGCAAGTAGGCGTCGGCGCGGAACAGGGCTTCAGTGCTCATGCGATCTCCCGGGCGCATCGAACAGCGCATGCTCGAGCGCGACCGGATCGATCGTGCGGCCGAGCATCTCGGGGGGGAGCATCGCGACGACGGTCATCAGCGCATCGAACTGCGGCTGGAACGCGTCGATCAGCGCCTGCGGATCGGGGCACAGCCTGCGGTCGGCGATCACGCCGAACTGCACGCCGCCGGCATACGACAGGATCGAGACGCCCAGGCCGACGTCGCCCGACTGCGGCACCCAGAACATCATGCGGGACAGCCTGCGGCCGGCGAGCGACAGCGCCTCCTTCGGACCGGGCACGTTGGTCATCACCGCGGTTGCCTTGGTCGACAGGTACTGCATGATCGGATCCTGCACGAGCTTCGGCACATGACCGACGGCCTCCAGCAGCGTGTAGGTCAGCACCGCCTGGTAGCCGCCCTTCAGATCGACCATACGGCTCCGCACTTCCTGCAGCCGGGCGATCGGATTCGCGATGCCGACCGGCAGCTCGACCGGCACCAGCCCGAAGCGGTTGCCCAGGCGGATCGGTCCGTCGGTCGAGCGCAGGTTCACCGGCACCATCGCGCGGATCTCGCAACCGTCGGTGTCCTCGCCGCGCCCGCGCAGGTAGGTACGCAGCGCGCCCGCCACGCAGGACATCAGCACGTCGTTGACCGAGGCGCCGAGCGCGCGGCACACCAGCTTGACGTCGTCGAGCGGCAGCGGCTCGTTCCAGGCGATGCCCTTGGCGACGCCCGGCGCGCCCTTGAGCGAGGTGTCGCTGTCCGCGGTCATCAGTGCGATGCGCGCCGCATCGACGACCACGCGCTGGCCGACCTGGGCATAGTCCGCCAGCCGCTCGGGCTTCCCGGCGAGCTTCATCGAGCCGCCGATGGCCGCACCCGTGGCCTCGATCGCGCGGACCGCGCGCTTGGTGAGCGGCTGCAGGAACGGCCGCCACGGATTCGACAGCAGGGGCGCGTCGCCATGCTCGCTGCCGTCGCCGGCCTCGGAGCGCCTTCGCGAGCGGCCGGCCGGCGCGGGTGCGTCGTCGGTCAGGCTGAGCATCACGCGGACCAGCGCGATGCCGTCGGCGATGCAGTGGTGGATGCGGGCGACCAGCGCGTCGGTGCCCCGATAGTTGGAGACCAGGTGGAACTGCCAGAGCGGGCGGTCGGCATCGAGCGGGGTGATCGCGAGCTCCGCCACGAAGGCCTGCAGCTGCGCATCGGTGCCCGCGCCGTCCAGCCGGTGACGCTGCAGGTGGACGCCGAGCTCGAAGCGATCGTCCTCGACCCACCAGGCGGCGCCCGAGGCGTCGTACTCGACACGCTGGCGAAACCGGTCGAAGGCGAGCAGCCGCTCGGCGATCACCGTGCGCAGGGCATCGAAATCGACCGGTCGCTCGAACACGTCGATGCCGACGATCATCATCAGGTTGCTCGGGCGGTCCATCCGCAGCCATGCGGTGTCTACGCTCGACATCCGTTCCCGCCCAGCACTGCCGGCCATCGTGCCTCCGGACCCGGCGCGACCGGGCTCTGTTTCTTTGCGGCTATGATACCGCCACACACTCACCCGACCCCCGAAGAGGTGCTCCCATGGCGGATCTCGCGACCCAATTCGCGCAGGCACTGGCAGACTCGAAGACGCTCACCGAGCGGCCCGACAACGCCACGCTGCTCAAGCTCTACGCGCTGTACAAGCAGGCGACCGACGGCGATGCGTCGGGCAAGCGGCCGGGGTTCACCGACATGGTCGGCCGGGCGAAGTTCGACGCCTGGGCCGAGATCAAGGGCACCTCGAAGGACGACGCGATGCAGCAGTACGTGTCGCTGATCGAGGACCTGAAGGGCTAGGCGAAGTACTCGTCGAAGTTGCGGTGGATCGTCTCCTCGATCCGCCCCTTGAACGCCGACAGCAGGAAGCCCAGGTTCGCGTTCAGCTCGACGTGGCCCTTCTGCACGACCAGCTCGCCGCTGACGCCGGTGCGCGAGAAGCGCAGGGTGTTTCCGTCCCACTCGCTGGACATGCCGAACTCGCGCTCCATCTCCTCGGCCACCCGCTCGGCGGCCGCCTTCGCCTTCTTCAGGCCCAGGGTGTGCTCTCGCTTGACTTCGATCGTCGCCATGGTGTCTCCGGGTGCGGCCCGTTCCGGTGTGTTCCGGCCCGCTCAGCGCGGGCCGGCGTTGACCTGCGTGAGCAGTGGCTCGCCGGCGACGTGCGCCAGAAGGTTGCGAGCGGCGAGCATCGCCATGCCGAGCCGCGATGAGCGCGTCGCGCTGCCGATGTGCGGCGTGAGCACGACATTGGGCACCTCGAGCAGCGCCGGCAGGACCGTCGGCTCGCCCTCGTAGACGTCGAGCCCGGCGGCCGCGATCGTGCCGGCGCGCAGTGCACGCGCCAGTGCCGCGTCGTCGACGATGCCGCCGCGCGCGATGTTGACCAACGTCGCCGTCGGCTTCATCAGACCGAGCTCGCGCTCGCCGATCAGGTGGTGGGTGGCCGGCGAGTACGGCAGCACCAGCACCACGTGGTCGGAGGTGGCGAGCAGCGTGTCGAGCTCGACGCGGGTGGCGCCGAGCTCGCGCTCGTTGGCGGCCGGGCTGCGGTTGGTGTACTGCAGGCGCATCGAGAAGCCGGCGGCGCGCCGTGCGACCGCCGAACCGATGCGGCCCATGCCGACGATGCCGAGCGTCGCGCCGTGCACGTCGGCACCGAGGAACTGGTCCCAGGCCCAGCGGCCCCACTGGCCGTCGCGCAGCCAGCGCTCGGACTCGGTGACGCGGCGCGCGGTCGACATCAGCAGCGCCCAGGCCATGTCGGCGGTCGCCTCGGTCAGCACGTCGGGCGTGTTGGTGACCGCGATGCCGCGGGCGGTGCAGGCCGCGACGTCGATCTGGTTGTAGCCGACCGAGCCGGTCGCGACGATCTTCAGCCGCGGGCAGGCCTCGAGCAGCTCGGCGTCCACGCGGTCGGTCGCGACGACGTAGAGCGCCTCGCAGCCGGCGGCCTTCGCGCGGGTCTGCTCGGGTGTCCAGAACGCGTCGTCCGGATTGGTCTCGACCTCGTAGGCGGCCGACAGCGCCTCGACGACCTCGGGGAAGACGCGGCGGGTGATCAGCAGGCGCGGCTTCACGAGGCGGCCCCCGCGGGCGTGCCGGCACCGCCGACGATCACGACGTGGACCCGGTACGGGCCGTGGGCACCGAGCACGATGGTCTGCTCGATGTCGCCGGTGCGAGAGGGTCCGGACACCAGGTTGGTCGCGCGCGGCAGCTCGCCACGCTCGCTGCGGGCGAGCGCGAAGCCGTCCTCGTAGTGACCGACGACCCGCTCGGCCATCACGACCGCGACATGGGTCTCGGGCAGCAGGTGCATCGAGGCCGGCGTGTCCGGCCCGGACAGCATCATCAGCGTGCCGGTCTCGGCCACCGCGACGAAGGCGCCGCTGATGCCGACCATGTCCTCCCCGTTCGGACGGCGCGCCTCGACCTCGAGGCCGGCGCCGGTCCAGTCGAGATCGCCCAGCGTGTTCCAGCAGACGGCACGCTTGGGCAGCCCGTGCACATCGAGGTAGCGGGCGACGGCCCCCGGCACGTCGGCGAGCCCGTCGACCCGCTCGGTGGTGCTGGACATCCGCGCGGCCTGGCGCTCGAAGTGCGCGACGCGATCGGCGTCGACGGTGGGCTGCGGGCCGACCTCGCGGCGCGCGATCCAGTCGTCGACCGAGCGGCGCTCGGTCGCGGTGGGCGCACCCGGGCGGCCCTGGGCACTGCGGATGCGCGCGAGGATGCGCTGGCGGGCAGCGGCGGTGTCGAGGTCGGTCATGGCGTCGTGCCCGTCATTGCGAGACCTTGGTCTGGAACACCTGGCGCAGGTAGGCGAGGTAGGCCGGGTCGTCGCACATCGTCTTCTCGGGCGAGTCCGAGAGCTTGGCCACCGGCTGGCCGTTGCAGCGGACCATCTTGATGACGATCTGCAGCGGCGTGAAGCCGAGGTCGTTGGTCAGGTTGGTGCCGATGCCGAACGCCAGCCGCGTGCGGTCGCGAAAGCGCTTGTAGAGCGAGATCGCGAGCGGCACGTTCAGGCTGTCGGAGAAGATCAGCGTCTTGGTGCGCGGATCGACCCGGTTGGTCTCGTAGTGGTGGATCAGCCGTTCGCCCCAGTCGAACGGGTCTCCGGAATCGTGGCGCGCGCCGTCGAAGAGCTTGCAGAAGTACAGGTCGAAGTCGCGCAGGAACGCGTCGATGCCATAGACGTCGGACAGCGCGATGCCGAGGTCGCCGCGGTACTCGCGCGCCCACATCTCGAAGCCGTAGGTCTGCGAGTCGCGCAGCCGCGAACCGAGCGCCTGGCAGGCCTGCAGGTACTCGTGCGCCATGGTGCCCAGCGGCAGCACGCCGTGCTTCATCGCGTACCAGACGTTGCTGGTGCCGGCGAAGTTGTCGCCGAGCGAATCCCGCAGCCCGACGATGACCTCCTCGTGCCAGGTCCGCGAGAAGCGCCGGCGCGTGCCGTAGTCCGCCACCCGCATGCCGGCGAGGCCCGGGTCGTCGCGGATCAGGCCGATCTTGTCGAGCAGCCGC
>JBIIPQ010000039.1:0-19884 GCA_044342535.1 Burkholderiaceae bacterium | reverse complement strand
GTCAATCCGGTCGCCCGCAGCAACGTGTGCCCCGAGCTCGACCCGCCCGCCGCGCCCGGCTTCTTCGCGTTCTCCTACACCGTGGTCGATGCGCAGGCCGGCCCCTCGTGGGTCGTCGCCGGCAGCGGCGAGTCCGCCGAGGGAAAGGGCGACTACCGCGACAACATGGTGGCGCGCGGCGACACCTCGCCGGCCGGCCTGCTCGCCAAGGGGCGCTTCGTGCTCGACGAGATGCAGCGCCGGATGGCAGCGCTCGGCGCCGACTGGTCGAGCGCCACCGTCACGCAGGTCTACACCGTGCACGACTTCCATCCGTTCATCGGCGACGAACTGGTGCGGCGTGGCGCGATGCGAGGCGGCGTGACCTGGCACTTCAACCGGCCGCCGGTGCGCGAGCTCGAGTACGAGATGGACTGCCGCGGGCTGCCGCTGGAGCGGGTGCTGCAGGTTTGAGCGGCGGGTCGCGGCGCGTCCTCACACTCCGCGATGCCCGCCCCCGGGCGACGACGGGCGAGACCACGGTGGCATGAGAAACCTCTCACCCCAAAAAAAGTGGGAGTGGGTAACGAGCCGCCCCTCGCACGAACCCCGGCGCATGCACACCTCGTCTCACGGCGCCGCTGCCCTTCAGGCCGTCGCGCACCGACTGGGCCGCACCGTCTCGCGCAGGCGTCCGACGGGTATCGACCGGCGGAGCCGGTCGATAGGCAAAAGCTGTTTGAGCCCCTGAAAGGGGCGAGTTCTTTTGCCGGCCCGTCGGGCGCCTGCGCGAGACGGGGACCCCGGGCGAAGCCCGGGGTGCGGGCCTCGGAGGAAGCGGCGGCCTGAAGGGCAGCGGCGCCGCGCGCCACCCGTCGAAAGAGCGCGCCCCGACCGAAAGCCCGAACCCCCTCACCCCGCCGAAAACACCGCCTCCAACCGCCCCAACCACCCCGCCTTCCTCCCCGCCCCCACAAAGCTCGCCTCCAGCGAATTCGCCGCCAGCCTCCGAGCCTCCCGCACCCCCATCGCCGGATGCGCGGCGAACAGCGCCTCGTAGTTCGCGTACAGGTAGCCGCCGAAATACGCCGGGTCGTCCGAGTTCACCGTCACGCGGACGCCGCGCGCGAGCAGCGCCGGCAGCGCGTGCTCGGCCATCGAGCCGTACACGCAGAGCTTCACGTTCGACAGCGGGCACACCGTGAGCGGGATCCCCTCGCGCGCGAGCCGCTCGACCAGCGCCGGGTCGTCCGCCGCCCGCACGCCGTGGTCGATCCGCTCCACGTGCAGAAGGTCGAGCGCGGTGCGCACGTACTCGGCCGGACCTTCCTCGCCCGCATGCGCGACGCGGTGCAGTCCCAGCTCGCCGGCGCGCGCGAACACCCGTGCGAACTTCTCGGGCGGATGGCCGCGCTCGCTGGAGTCGAGCCCGACGCCCACGAAGCGGTCCCGGAAGGGCATCGCCGCCTCGAGCGTCTCGAAGGCCGCCGCCTCCGACAGGTGCCGCAGGAAGCACAGGATCAGCTCGCTGGTGACGCCGAGCGTACGCTCGGCCTCCGCGCGGGCGCGCCACAGCCCGCCGATGACCGCGGCCATCGGCACGCCGCGGTCGGTGTGCGTCTGCGGATCGAAGAAGAGCTCGGCATGCACCACGCCGTCAGTCGCCGCGCGCCGGTAGTACGCCATCGCCATGTCGAAGAAGTCCGACTCGGCGAGCAGCACCGAGGCGCCCGCGTAGTACAGGTCCAGGAAGCTCTGCAGGTCGGTGAACGCATAGGCCGCCCGCAGCGCGTCGACCGACGCATAGGGCAGCGTCACGCCGTTTCGCTGCGCCAGTTCGAAGATCAGCTCGGGCTCGAGCGTGCCCTCGATGTGCACGTGCAGCTCGGCCTTTGGCATGGTGCGCAGCAGGCGGGCGAGATCGGGGTCGAGGGAATCGGGAACAGCGGCAACAGCGGGGGCAGCGGGAACAGCGGGGTCAGCGGGAACAGCGGGAACAGCGGGGTCAGCGGGGTCAGCGGACATCGTGCGGGCTCCGGGCGGGCGACGCACCGATGCTACCCGGCGCCGCTCACGCCGTCGCCAGCATCGCCCCCACCACCGCCGCCATCACCGCGCTCGCGGTCCACCCCAGCGTCTTGAGCCACGGCCCGATGACATGCTCGCCCATGACCTCGCGCCGGCCGGCCAGCACCATCATCGTCGCCATGATCGGCACCGCGACCACGCCGTTGAGCACCGCCGACCAGAACAGCTCCCTGACCGGATCGGTCTCGGTGAAGCACAGCGCCAGGCCGCCGAGCGTTGCCGCCGCGAGCACGCCGTAGAAGCCGCGCCCCTGGCCGTCCTCGAGCTTGAGGTCCAGGCTGCCCCGCCAGCCGAGGGACTCGGTCACCGCGTACGCGGCCGATCCGGCGAGCACCGGTACCGCCAGCAGCCCGGTGCCGACGATGCCGAGCGCGAAGAGCACGAAGGTCGCATCGCCCGCGATCGGACGCAGCGCCTCGGCGGCCTGCGCCGACGTCTGGATGTCGGTGATGCCCGAGGCGTGCAGCGTCGCCGCCGTCGACAGGATGATGAAGAACGCGATCAGGTTGGAGAACGTCATGCCGACGATCGTGTCGACGCGGATGTGGCGCAGGTGCGCGCGCACCGCCTCGCGCGAGCGCCCGTGACCGGCGCTCGCGTGCCGCTCCTCGACCTCCTGCGCGGCCTGCCAGAAGAACAGGTAGGGGCTGATGGTCGTGCCGAACACCGCCACCAGCATCAGCAGCGTGTCATGCCCGCCGGGCAGGTCGGGCCACACCAGCTGCGCGGCCACCCGGGGCCAGTCGACATGCACGCTGAAGGCCACCGCCACGTACGCCAGCAGCGCGAGCGTCAGCCACTTGAGCACGCGCACGTAGCGTGCGTAGGGCAGGGCCACCTGCAGTCCGAGGCTCCCCAGGCCGAGCGCCACCGCGTAGGCCTGGGCCGGGCCGCCGAACACCAGGCGCAGCGCCTCGGCCATCGCCGCGAGGTCGGCGGCGATGTTGAGCGTGTTGGCGATCACCAGCAGGCCGACGACCGTCACCAGCACCGGGCGCGGCGCGTGGCGCGCGACGTTGCGCGCCAGGCCCCGCCCGGTCACGAAGCCGATGCGCGCGCTGACCATCTGGATCGCGGCCATCAGCGGCAGCGTGAACACCATCGTCCACAGCATCGCGTAGCCGAACTGCGCGCCCGCCTGCGAGTAGGTGGCGATGCCGCTCGGGTCGTCGTCGGCCGCGCCGGTGATCAGACCCGGCCCGAGCTGCGCCGCTGCCTCGGCGAGCCTGGAGGGCTGCGGGGCGGGGTCCGAGGCGCTCACGGCTCGCGCGCCGCCCGCGCCGCGCGCCGATGCAGCACCGCCCGCACGAGCGCCGTCGCGAGCAGCACCCCGACGAGGCCGGCGAGCAGCCGGCCCTCGATCGCATGCATCCGGCCGAGCGCCGCCTCCGCGGCCGCGCCGAACACCCAGCCGATGCCGCCGACCGTCACTGCCGCGCCACCGACGGGAAGCGCGCGATCACGTCGGCGCCGTGGCGCCGGCCGAGCCAGAAGAAGCCCTGGTCGCCCAAGAAGCCCGACAGCGAGGCGATCGCCAGCACCGCGACCGGGTCGAGCAGGCCGCGGTGCGCGGCGTAGCCGGCGAGGATCAGGACGGTCTCGCCCTCGAGCAGGCAGCCGAGCGCGAGGATCCAGTAGCCGTGGGTCTGAAGCAGCTCGGTCCACATGGCGATCACTCCGGGGTTGCGTCGATCATAGGCCGCGCCGGCGCACGCGCCCTCTCATGGATGCCTCGGCTATACTTTTGTGCCCCTCCGCGGCGACCTGCACCGCACGCGTGCAGCCGCCGATCCGCTGCCCTGTCCCATGGCGACCCGAAGCAAGAAGTCCCCCCCGACCGGCCCGACGCTGCACAGCCTGCTCAACCAGGCGAACCGTCAGGCCACCACCGATCTTCGCCGCATGGCCGGTTCCGAGGGCATCCCGGTGGAGTTCTGGCGGGCCCTCGAGGTGCTGGCCGACGAGCGCGGCCGCTCGATGTCCGAGCTCGCCGAGCAGACCGGCATGCAGCTGCCGGCCATCAGCAAGCTCGTCGACCGCCTGACCGAGGCCGCGCTGGTGCAGCGTTCGGCCGATCCGCTCGACCAGCGCCGCGTGATCCTGCACATCTCGGACTTCGGGCTGCAGAAGGTGGCCGCGCTGCAGGACGAGATGCGCGAGCACCGCGACCGGCTCGGCCGTGCGTTCGGCCCCGAGCGTCAGGCGCAGCTGCGCGAGCTGCTCGACGCGTTCATCCAGGCTCACCGATGAGCCTGCGGACCGGGCGGATGCCCAGTCCCTGCACCTCGCCCAGGAAGATCGGATTGCGGCCTGCGTCGTAGGCCTCGCGCCGGCCGTCGCGCACGCCCGGCAGTCCCCGCCGCTTCGTGACCTGCCTCGTGCCCGCGTGCACCTGCCGGTGCAGGTGCACGAAGCCCTCGTAGACCGACTGCGACGCCGAGTTCAGCGCCGGCGCGCGCTCGCCGAACTGCCCGAGGTAGCGCTCCTTGAACGCGCCGTTGACGTCGGACTCGAGCGCGGCGAAGTAGCCGGCCGCCACGAACATGCCGTCGGTGTTCTCGTGGCCCACGCCCAGCACCGCGTTCTCCTCGAGGCAGATCGACAGCCGCAGCACGCGCCCGCCCAGCCCGGCGCGCTCGAACTCGCGGCACATGTGGACCGCGTCGCCCGACAGCAGCGAGACCAGCACGATCTCGGCGCGGGTCTCGACGATGTCCTCGATCACTGCCGAGTAGTCGCGCTCGCCGAGCGGCACGTAGCGCTCGCGCACCACCTCGGCGCCGCGCGAGCGCACGAACGGGATCGCGATGCGGTGGGTGGCGCGCGGCCACGAGTAGTCGTTGCCGAGCAGGTACCAGCGCCGCGGCCGGTAGCGCGTCGACATCCAGTCGATCGCCGGCAGCAGCTGCCGCTCGGGGGTCTCGCCGATGGCATGCACCCACTCCGGCAGGCCGCTGCCCTCGAACATCGGCGTGTAGATCAGCGGCACGCGTGCATCGACCACCTGCGCGATGCGACGGCAGACGTCGGTGTTCGACAGCGCGACCAGTGCATCGACGCTGCGGGTGTCGACCAGCTCGCGCACCTCGTCGTCGAGGCCGCGCGCCGACTCGCTCGAGTTCAGCAGCGTCAGGCGCACCTCGCGGCCGTCGACCCCGCCCTGCTCGTTCCACATGTCCCGCGCGAGGCGCGCGCAGGCATACGCACACGGCCCGAGCATGCCCATCGCACCCGAAGTCGGCAGCAGCAGGCCGACATTGAACGGCCCGCGCCGACGCTCGCGCGAGCGGCGCAGCAGCTTGCTGCCGAAGGCCTCGCTGGGCTTCACGTTGATGCCTCGCTGTCCGCGGGGATGCGGGTGTCGGACGCATTCACGACACGGGACCGAACGACCTCCAGCATAGTCCTAAAGGCTGAGGGGCGGGTTCCGGTGCCGCGTTGTTGACGCGCTTCGAACGGCTGACGTAGCATGGCTCGAATACTTTCCCAGGCAAGTGATCGACATGGCCCAGCGCGTCCCGACCGATCCGAAGCTGCTCGAAGCGGCGGCCCGACTCGCCGATCTCGAGCTGAGTCCCGAACGGATTGCACAACTCGTGCCAGCCATGGACGGCTTCTACGCGCTGCTCGATGCACTGCATCGGGGCGAGCCGGGCGAGACGCCGCCGGCGATCGCGTTCCGCGCGCAGTGGACGGAGCGCTGACATGGCCGATGTCCTGGACCTGTCGCTGCGCGAGGTCGCGGCCGAGCTGCGCGCCCGCAGGATCTCGCCGGTCGAGCTCGCCGAGCGCTCGCTCGCGAAAATAAATGCCGACGAGCCCCGCTACGTCGCCTACGCACGCCTGACCGAGGAGCGCGCGATGGCCGCCGCGCGCCAGGCCGAGCGCGAGATCATGGCCGGGCAGTGGCGCGGCGAGCTCCACGGCGTGCCGGTCGCGGTCAAGGACCTGTACGACGTCGCCGGCCTGCCGACCACCTGCAGCTCGCGCGTGCGCCACGACCACCGCGCCACCGCCGACTCGGCCTGCGTCGAGCGGCTCTCGCAGGCCGGCGCGGTCATCGTCGGCATGACCCACACCCACGAGTTCGCCTACGGCATCGCCACGCCGACCACCGGCAACCCGTGGAACGTCGAGCACATCCCGGGCGGCTCGAGCGGCGGCTCGGGCGCGACGCTCGCCGCGCGCGGCTGCTTCATGGCGATGGGCACCGACACCGGCGGCTCGATCCGCATCCCGGCCGCACTCTGCGGCACAGCGGGCCTGAAGCCCACCTACGGGCGCGTCAGCCGCGCCGGCATCGCCTCGCTGTCCTGGTCGCTCGACCATGCCGGCCCGCTCGCGCGCACCGTCGGCGACTGCGCGGTGACGCTGGGCGCGCTCGCCGGCTACGACGCCCGCGACCCCGGCAGCGCCGACGTGCCGGTCGCCGACTACACGGTCGAGCTGGAGCAGGGCGTCAAGGGCCTGCGCATCGGCGTGCCGACCAACTTCTTCTTCGAGCACGTCGAGCCCGAGGTCGAGCGCAACACCCGCGAGGCGATCGCGCGCCTGAAGGCCGAAGGGGCCGAGCTCGTCGACGTCGAGATCCCGATGCCCGAGCTGATCGCCTCCGTCGAGTTCGGTCTCTGCATGCCAGAGGCCTCGGCCTACCACCGCACGATGATCCGCGAGCGCGCCGAGCTGTACGAGCCGGACGTGCGTACCTTCCTCGAGGCGGGCCTGTTGGTGCCGGCGGTCGACTACATCGCCGCGCTGCGCCTGCGCACGGTGATGCAGGCCGCCTGGAGGACGATGTTCGACGGTCTCGACGCGATCATCGGTCCGGCGGTCGCGGCGGTCGCCACGCGGCGCGACCAGGCCTCTGTCACCTGGGCCGACGGCACCGAGGAGGCCGCCTCGTCGGTCTTCATCCGGCTGTCGGCGCCCGCCAACGTCACCGGGCTGCCCTCGGTCTCGGTCCCCAGCGGCTTCGGCCGCGGCGGGCTGCCGACCGGCTTCCAGGTGATCGGACGCCCGTTCGGCGAGGCGCGGATCCTGCGGATCGCGCGCGCCTACGAGCGGACGGCCGACTGGTCCACGAAGCAGCCGTCGCGCTGACGCGCGGCGCGCGCATGATCCCTCACGCCATCCTTCCGCGAGCCACCCCGACATGAGCCCCACGAACCCCGCCGAGAGCCCGGTCCGGGTCGCCTGCATCCAGATGGAGCCGCGCGTCGGCGACCTGGAGGCGAACATCGCCGACAGCATCGCGCGCATCGACGCGGCCGCCGCCCAGGGCGCGAAGCTCATGGTGCTGCCCGAGCTCGCGAGCTCGGGCTATGTGTTCGAGACGCGCGACGAGGCGTACGCGCTGGCCGAGGAGATCCCGCACGGGCCTGCGAGCCGCGCGTGGATGGCCGCCGCCAAGCGCCATGACGCGTACATCGTGGCCGGCATCGCCGAGCGCGTCGGGCAGAAGCTCTACAACTCGGCAGTGCTGATCGGCCCCGACGGCCACATCGGCAGCTTCCGCAAGATGCACCTGTGGGCCGCCGAGAACCTGTTCTTCGAGCCGGGCGACCTGGGCTTCCCGGTGTATTCCACGCCGATCGGCCGTATCGGCATGCTGATCTGCTACGACGGCTGGTTCCCCGAGGCCTACCGGCTGTGTGCGCTGCAGGGCGCCGACATCGTCTGCGTGCCGACCAACTGGGTGCCGATCCCCGGCCAGGACCCGAAGCAGCCGGCGATGGCCAACGTGCTGGCGATGGGTGCAGCCCACGTGAACTCGGTGTTCATCGCCGCGGCCGACCGCGTCGGCACCGAGCGCGGCCAGCCCTTCCTCGGCTGCTCGCTGATTCTCTCCTACACCGGCTGGCCGGTCGCGGGCCCCGCGAGCCGCACCGAGCCCGAGACGATCATCGCGGACCTGAACCTCTCGGAGGCGCGCCGCAAGCGCAACTGGAACGATTTCAACCAGATCCTGCGCGACCGCCGCACCGACACCTACGACACGATGCTCGGCTCGGGCGTGAAGCCCGGCTGGTACTGACCCCGTGCCCGCGCACGCGCCCCCGGCCTGCGCGGCGAGTCCGCGCGGACAGCTGACCCCGGACCGATGATCGAGTTCGTCGTCCGCTTCGCCTTCGACATCCTCGCCTTCACCTCGGTGATGGTGCTGATCGTGCTGGGCCTGGGCGTGATCGCCAGCATGATGGGGATCTTCAACTTCGCGCACGGCGAGCTGGTGCTGCTGGGCGCGTTCACCGTGTGGATGGTGAACGAGGCCGGCTACAACATCTGGTGGGGCATCCTCGCCGCGCCGATCGTGGTCGGGCTGTTCGGCGTGGTGCTCGAGCGCACGATCATCCGGCGCTTCTACGCGTCGCCGATCATCGCGATGCTCGGCACGTATGCGATCGGCCTGATCATCCGCGAGATCGTGCGCGGGCTGCTCGGCGGCCACTACAAGTCGGTGCCCGAGCCCTGGCCGGGCTCGTTCGCGATCGGCATCATGGACTTCTCCATCTGGCGCACCTTCATCATCGTCACGACGCTGGCGGTGATCGCCGGCAGCTGGCTCTTCCTGACGAAGACCTCGTTCGGGCTGCGCATCCGCGGCTCTCTCGAGAACGCGATGCTCGCGCGCGCCTGCGGCATCTCCACCGACACGCTCTACACCGCCACCTTCGCCTTCGGCGCGGCGCTCGCGGGGCTGGCCGGTGCGCTCGTGGTGCCGCTCTACCAGCTCTCCGCCGACATGGGCCTGCGCTTCCTCGTGCAGGGCTTCCTGTCGGTGATGCTCGGCGGCGTCGGCACCTTCGAAGGACCGGTTCTCGGTGCGGCGGCCATCGGTGCCCTCGCGGCGGGGCTTCCCTGGGCGGTGCTGCCGGTGCTCGCCGACCCGCTCGTCTTCGTGATCGCACTGGTCATCGTGAAACTACGCCCACAGGGCTTCATCGCAGGAGCAAGGAAATGACGCGCAGCAAGATGGACGACACCTCGGCCGCGCCCGCGCAGCCGCGTCGCCGCGGCTTCATCGCGGGCGCCACCGCCCTCGGCGCCGCCGGCTGGACCGCAGGCGGCACCGGCAGCTGGTTCCTGCCCGCCGCCTGGGGCCAGGGCAAGAAGACGGTCAAGATGGGCATCGCCACCGACATCACCGGCGCGATCGCGCCCTCGGGCAACTCCAACTGGCAGGTCGCGCAGCTCGCGGTCGAGCAGATCAACGCCGCGGGCGGCATCGCCGGCCGGCCGGTGGAGCTCTTCATGGAGGACACCGCGTCCGACCCGAAGGCCGCCGTCGCCAACGTGCGCAAGCTGATCCAGCGCGACAAGGTCGACGTCGTGTTCGGCGGCATCACCAGCGCGATGCGCCAGGCCATCAAGGACCCGATCGTCAACCGCGGCAAGACGCTGTACCTCTATCCGCAGCTGTACGAAGGCCAGGAGTGCACCAAGCACCTGTACAACACCGGCCCGTCGCCGGCGCAGCAGATCGACGAGCTGATCCCCTACCTGATCAAGACCGTCGGCAAGAAGCGCTTCGCGATGCCCTCGGCCAACTACGTGTGGCCGCAGCTCCTCAACAAGTACGCGCGCAAGGTCATCGAGGCCAACGGCGGCGAGGTGGTGTTCGAGGAGTACTACCCGATCGACCAGCCCGAGTACTCGGCGACGATCAACAAGATCCGCGACGGCAAGGTCGACTGCGTCTTCAACACGATCATCCCGCCGGGCCTGCAGCCCTTCATGAAGCAGCTCTTCGAGTCGGGCTACACGCAGCGCGGCGGCGTGCAGGCTTGCGTGTACTTCGACGAGAACTCGCTGAACTACGTGCCGGCGCGCGAGCTCGAGGGCATCTACTCGTGCCTGGACTTCTTCCACACCGTGGACGATCCGTTCAGCAAGGAGCTGCTCGCGGCCTACGCGAAGAAGTTCCCGAACACCAAGTTCCAGTTCACCGCGGGCAGCGCGGCCTCGGGCATGTACCGCGGCATCCGCCTGTACGAGGCGGCGGTCGTCGCGACCAAGGGCGATCTCGCCCGTGACGCGGTGTCGGCAGCGCTGGACCGCGCCAAGATCACCAAGGGCCCGGGCGGCGGCGCGGAGATGGTCCCCGGCAAGATGCACGCGAAGATGAACATGTACGTCGCGCAGTGCAAGAAGACCGACGGCGACAAGCTGCGCTGGGACATCATCTCCAAGGCCTCGATGGTCGATCCGAAGGAGTGCTGAGCCCGCACCGGGATCCGTGACGACGGCGGGGCGCTCGACCCCGCTGCCGTCACGGGCCGGACCGTGCCGACCATGTCGACCTCTTCCGCCACTCCCGCCGCAGGCCCGCGCATCGCACGGGTGCTGCCCATCGTCGAGATCGTCATGCTCGTGGTGGGACTCGTCGCGCCGCTGCTGATGGGTTCGAGTCCCGAGCTGATCACGCTCGCCACCAACATCCTCATCCTGTCGCTGCTGGCGATCAGCTTCGACCTGTGCTGGGGCTACTCCGGCATCATGAGCTTCGGGCAGGCGCTGTTCTTCGGCGTCGCCGGCTACGTGATCGCGCTGGTCGGCCGCGACCTGGAGTTCAGCCACGCCTGGGGCACGCTGCCGCTTGCGATGCTGGTCGGCCTGCTGCTGTCCTTCGCCTTCGCCGCGTTCCTGCTGCTCGGGCGGCGCACGCCCACCGTGATCTTCGTGTCGCTCGGCACGCTCACCGGTGCCTATGCGGCCGAGCGGCTGGTCTCGGGCTGGCAGTACGTCGGCGCGGGCAACGGGCTGTCGTCGGTGCGGCTGCTCGAGATCGGCCCGATCGAGATGGTCGAGGGGCCGGGCTTCTACTACCTGTCGCTGGCGCTGCTGCTCGCCGCCTACCTCGCGTCGCGCTACATCGTGCACTCGCAGTTCGGGCTGGTGCTCGCCGGCATGCGGCAGAACGAGGAGCGGCTCGCGTTCTTCGGCTACCGCGTGCAGGTCTTCAAGGCGCTGATCTTCTCGTTCGCCGGCCTGCTCGCGGGGCTGGCGGGCGCGCTGTACTCGTACCACCAGGGCTTCATCGGCCCGGGCAACATGGGCCCGGGGCTGTCGACCAACGCCGTGCTGTACGCGCTCTTCGGCGGCAGCGGCACGCTGATCGGGCCGGTGATCGGCACGCTGCTGATCGAGACCCTCAGCTACGTGCTCGCCGACCAGGACGCCATCAAGCAGTACTGGCCGGTGATCCTCGGCGTGGTGCTGCTCGTGGTCGTGGTGTTCAAGCCGACCGGCATCCTCGGCTTCTTCGTGTCGCAGCGCGAGCGGATCGGCTCGTACGGCGGCAAGGACGGGCGCGGCAGATGAGCGTGGCCGGTACCGAGCTGCTGACCGTGCGCGGGGTCACCAAGCGCTTCGGCACGCTGCAGGCATTGGGCGGCGTCGACGTCACCGTGCGCGCGGGCACCTTCCACGGGCTGATCGGGCCGAACGGCTCGGGCAAGAGCACGCTGCTCAAGGCGATCGCGGGCGCGCACCTGCCCACCTCCGGCACCCTGACCTTCGACGGCCACGACATCACTGCCGCGACGCCCTACGAGCGCTCGCGGCTGGGGATGAGCCTGAAGTTCCAGATCACCGCGGTGCTCAACGAGCTCTCGGTCTACGACAACGTGCTGCTCGCGTTGCAGGCCGGCGAGAGCGTGTGGTCGCTGATCCGCTCGCGCACGCGGCGCGCGCTGCGTGACCAGGTGATGCATGCGCTCGAGCGCTTCCGTCTCGGCGGCCGCGCCGACGAGCTTGCAGGCTCCTTGAGCCACGGCGAGCAGCAGTGGCTGGAGATCGCGATGGCGCTCGCGCCGCGCCCGAAGCTCCTGCTGCTCGACGAGCCCACCGGCGGCATGAGCCCCGAGGAGCGGCGCGTCACCGGCGAGCTGCTCGCGCCCATCAAGGCCGAGTGCGCGCTGGTCATCGTCGAGCACGACCTCGACTTCATCCGCGACATCTGCGACGTGCTGACGGTGCTCGACCAGGGCAAGGTCCTCGACACCGGTACGGTCGACGAGATCCAGCGCTCGCCGAAGGTCCAGCAGGTCTACACCACACGGGTCTGAGATGTCCGCATCGCCTGTCTCGCCGACCCTCCTGAAGACACACGAGCTCTGCTCGGGCTATGGCCGCAGCCAGGTGCTGTTCGGCATGTCGCTGGAGGTGCCCGCGCAGGGCGCGATCTGCGTGCTCGGGCGCAACGGCGCCGGCAAGACGACGCTGCTGAAGACCCTCGCCGGCGACCTGCCCACGATGTCGGGCACGATCGAGTTCGACGGCCGGCGCGTCGAGGCCGCGTCGATGGAGGGCCGCGCACGCTCGGGCCTGGGCTACGTGCCGCAGGAGAACGCGGCGTTCTCCGGCCTGTCGGTGCTCGAGAACCTGCAGCTCGGCGCGATCCGCCAGCGCGACAAGTCGGGCATCGACGAGGTGCTGACGGTGTTCCCCAAGCTCGGCACGCGGCTCAGCCAGGCAGCGGGCACGCTGTCGGGCGGCGAGCGCAAGATGCTCGCGATCGGGCGCGCGATGCTGGGGCGCCCGAAGCTGCTGATGCTCGACGAGCCGACCGAGGGCGTGTGGATCGGGGTCATCGAGGAGATCGCGGAGCAGCTGCAGAAGCTGGCGAAGACGATGGCGGTGATCCTGGTGGAGCAGCACATCGAGCTGGCGATGCGGGTGGCCGAGACGGCCTACGTGATGGACCGCGGGCGCATCGCGCTCAAGGGGCCGGTGGCGCAGGTGCATGCGGACCCGGAGCTGTTGCGGTATCTGGCGCCTTGAAGGCGTAGAGGCCTGAACGAAGCGATTGGGCGCTACAATCGCTTCGCATAATGAAGCGTTTATCTTGACGGTCGCTCCGTGCTCCGGCTACCGTCGTAATCGCTCCATATAGTGGTGCGATAATGCCGCCCGACCGTCCAGCGCCCGAGGATTCCGCTCAGCCCCGCTGGCTCTGGCAGGCGGCCGGCTGGCCCGGGTTCGTCCACGACGCGGCATGCGTGTCGCGGGCGCTGTCCGAGGCGCGGATGGCGCAGGGGCGACTGATCGGCACCACCGATGCGCTGGGCGGCTCGGGCCGCCTGCCGACCGAGCAGTGGGTCTGGACCGATGAGGCCATTGCCACCGCGGCGATCGAGGGCGAGGCGCTCGATCCGGCGGCGGTGCGCTCATCGGTGGCACGCCGCCTCGGCCTCGAGGGTCCGCGTGTCGGTGCCTCGCGCGCGGTCGAGGGCCTGCTCGACGTGATGCAGGACGCGGCCCAGGGCTGGGATCGGCCGCTCGATCGCGATCGGCTGTTCCGCTGGCAGGCCGCCCTGTTCCCGACCGGGCGATCGGGGCTGCGCGACATCGTCACAGGGGCCTGGCGCGGCGGGCCCGAGCCCATGCAGATCGTCAGCGGACCGCAGGGGCGCGAGACGGTCCACTTCGAGGCGGTGCCCGCGCCGGCGGTCGATGCCGAGATGCGCGGCCTGCTGGCCTGGTTCGACGCCACCCTGGACGGCCGCGCCCTCGACGGACTTGTGCGCGCCGCGATCGCGCACCTGTGGTTCGAGACCATCCATCCGTTCGAGGACGGCAACGGCCGGGTCGGACGCGTGCTGGTCGACCTCGCCATCGCCCAGGACGTGCGTGCGCCGTGGCGGATGCACGGACTCTCGAAGCGGCTGCTCGCGGACCGCGCCGGCTACTACGACGCGCTGAACCGGGCGCAGCGCGGCGACGTCGACATCACACCCTGGCTGACCTGGTTCCTCGGCACGTTCACCGCCGCCTGCCGTGACAGCCTCGTCGTGGTCGAGGAGGCCGTCGAGCGCAGCCAGTACTGGTCGCGGTTCCGCGAGCGCTCGCTGAGCGAGCACCAGCGCAAGGCGCTCGGACGGATGCTCGATGCCGGCCGCGGCCGCTTCGAGGGCGGCATGACGGTCCGCAAGTTCGCGAGCCTGGCCGGCGTGTCCCGCACCACGGCATTCCGCGAACTGGCCGATCTCGCGGCCAAGGGAATGCTGGTGTCGGTCGGCTCGGGGCGTGCCACGCGCTACGAGCTGCCGATGCCCGATTGGCGATGGAGGCCTGCCGCGCGCTGACGCGCCCCTCGGGACGGCGTCCCGCGTTCAGAGCTTCGGATGCCGCCGATGAAAGTCCGTCGCCCCCTGGAACGCATGTGCCGCCCGAACCAGCAGCGCCTCGTCCAGATGCCGCCCCACCAGCTGGAAGCCGATCGGCATCCCGCGCTCGTCGAAGCCCCCCGGGATCGTGATCGTCGGGCTGCCCGACATGTCGAAGGGCGCCGTGAAGCGCAGCACGTCGTCGATGCCGTTCGGCGTCTTGAAGATCTCGTCGAGCGCCGCCGCCGACGGATTGCCGAACGGATGCACCGGCATCAGCAGCAGGTCCACGGCGCCGAACAGCTTGCGCAGCTGCCCCTGGAAGACCAGCCGGTCGTGATGCACGTGCATCAGGGTCATCGCGTCCATCGCGCGGCCCTGCTCGATCAGGTCCGCCAGCACCGGGCCGTACTCGGCCTTGCGCGCCGGGTACCAGGGCTCGTGCGCCACGGCCGTCTCCACCGCGCAGTACTTGGCCCAGTCCTTGTACATCGGCGTCGTGCGGTCCGGCATCGGCAGCTCGATCACCGTCGCGCCCAGCGCCGCCAGCACGCGGCGCGCCTCGTCGATCACCTTCGCGGTCTCCGGCTGGCACACGCCGTAGACGAAGCCCGGGTCGATGCCGATGCGCAGCCCCGCGATGCCCTGGTCGATGCCGGCCAGGCAGTCGGGCACCGGCGCCTCGAGCGTGGTCGGGTCGTTCGGATCCACGCCCGCCATCGCCGCGAACATCGCGCCGGCGTCGGCCGCGCAGCGGGTCATCGGGCCGAGGTGATCCAGGCTGTCGGCGAGCGCCTGCACGCCGTGGCGGCTAACGCGCCCCCAGGTGGGCTTGAGACCCGTGACCGCGTTCGCGCCCGACGGGAAGCGGATCGAGCCGCCGGTGTCGGTGCCGATGGCGCCGTAGCACAGGCCCGCGGCCGGGGCCACGCCCGAGCCGCTCGAGGACACGCCCGGCCAGTGGTCGGCGTTCCACGGGTTCACCGGCGGGATCACCTCGGGGTGGTGGACCGAGTACGCACCCTCGGTCATCTGCAGCTTGCCGAGCATGATCGCGCCGGCATCGAAGAGCTTGCGCACCACCGTGCAGTCGGCGGTGGGCACGTGATCGCGCAGGATCCGCGTGCCCCAGGTCGTGCGGATGCCCTGCGTCTCGCACAGGTCCTTGATGCCGACCGGCACGCCGTGCATCGGGCCGCGGAACGCGCCGCGCGCGAACTCGGCCTCGGCCTGCTTCGCCTGCGCGATCGCCACGTCCGGCGTGACCGTGACGAAGGCGTGCAGCGTCGGATCGAGCGCGGCGATGCGCTCGAGCATCGCCTGGGTGACCTCGACCGGCGACAGCGTGCGGGCCCGGTAGGCCGCAGCGAGCTCGGTCATCGTGGCGAAGCTGAGATCGTCGATGGGCATGGTCGCGGTGGCCTCTGAAAGTTGCCTGGGAAAGTGTTGGCCGATGCTAGGCCGCCCTCCCGACGGGCGTCAAGCGGCATCCGGTCGGCCCGCGAGGGGTCGGGCCCCGGCCGACGCTACACTGCGGCCTCCCCTGCATCGCCCGGACCATGACCGCATCCCCTCCCGATCCGTACGACGTGCTCGGCGTGGCCGCGAGCGCGAGCGTCGCCGACATCCGGCTCGCGTACCGCCGCAAGGCGGCGCTGTACCACCCCGACCGCAACCCGGCGGCCGACGCGGCCGCCCGATTCCGCGACGTGCAGGCGGCCTACGAGCTGCTGACCGACGACGCGCGCCGCAAGGCATACGACCAGATGCGCCAGAAGCGCCTGCTCGAGGACCCGGCGGCCACCGCACGGGCGATGTTCGACACCTACCTGGCGCAATTCGAATGAGACTGTCCACCTATTTCCACGAGCTGCGCGGCGAGTACGAGGCCGAGCTCGACGACCTGCGCACCGACTCCGAGGGCAAGCTGGTGCTCGACCGGCGCCTGGCCGAGAAGCGGCGCGCGCTCGCCTCGCTGCTGCCGCTGATGGGCTACGCGCCGGTGATGGTCATCCCGGTGTTCCACCGTGCGTTCGGCTTCGACAAGGCCCACCGCCCGACCCTGTTCCAGCTCCTCGACTGCGACCCGGGCGAGTTCCCGACCTGGGACACGCTGTCGAACGAGCTCTTCGTCGCCGACTGGGCGCGGCCGCTGATCCGGCAGGTGCTCGCGCAGCCGGGCGGCGAGGACTTCCTCGCCACTGCGGTGGCGCTCGAGTTCGAGATGACGCTGGCGCGCGGCTACGACGATGGCGACGGCGAGGCCACCGCCGAGGATGGCCGCGGCAGCGGCTCGGACGCCGACGAGGACCTCGACGCCAACGAGGTCGACGACGAGACCCAGAGCGAGGACTACCTCGAGCAGCAGGGCTTCGACCGGAGGACGCCGCAGTGACGCACCCGATCGTCAAGACCGTCTCCGGGCTGGTCTACGAGGGCGACATCGACAGCGCCGAGCGCGCGCTCGCGGTCATCGCCGACCAGGAAGGCGATCGCGCGCTCGCGCGGATCATCGAGGAGATGCCGCCGCGCGACCTGGTCGCGATCCTGCGCGAGCACGATGCCTCGCGGATGTCGATCGTCGGCGAGCTGATCTCGCCCGCGCAGTTCGCCGCAGCCGTCGCGCTCGAGCGCGCGTACAACGAGAAGAACCACGACCGGCTGCGCGGCATGGTCAACGCGGTGGTGTTCGCCGACGAGGACCGCAGCGACGACTACCTCGTCGCGCTCGGCGCCGGCGAGTCCGGGCTGAACGCGCTCTGCGACTACTTCTCCGACCGCCACGAGGAACTCGAGCGCTTCTTTCGCAACGGCAGCTTCAACCCGCACGAGGGCGAGGAGGTGGACGGCATCCCGGTGTCGAACCTCGACCTGCAGTTGGGCGAGCTCGACGAGGACACGGCGCGCGACGTCGTGCCGCTGCGCGAGGTGCAGGACCGCGACTGGCACGAGCTCGCCTGGCGGCTGCGCTGCGATCACTACGAGGTGTTCCGCGACATGATGGAGATGCTGCGCGCGCGTCACCATCGCGCCGCGGCCCTGCCGCCGCCGCCCAAGCCGAAGTCGCTCGGCCTCGGCCTCGACGACGACGACGAGGACGACGTGCTGTGAGCACGGTCGCTCGCCAGGTCGCGCACCACGACGCGCGCACGCTGTTCGAGCGCGCCTGGTCGCACGCGATGCGCGACGGTGCGATGCGGCCCGAGCGGCGCGAGGCGCTGGTCGCAGAGGGCACGCGCGGGATCCGTCGCATCGCGGGCGTGCTCGGCTCCGAGCACCTGCGCGAGGACCTCGAGCGCGCGATGCGCAGCATGCTCGGGCTGGTGAACCTGCACCTGCACAAGGTCAGCAGCGGCGACCTCGAGGCCGCCGTGCGTTCGCTGGTCGACAACGGGGTGCTGTACCACACGAAGGGCGCCTCGCAGGCCATCAAGCGGGTGATCGCGACCGAGATCGGCGAGGCGTTCGAGTCGCTCGACGACGCGACCCGCCGCGGCATCGAAGAGCAGGTCGTCGCCGACTGGGCGTTCATGCCCTACGCCGAGTTCGCCGGCCGCGAGCGCGGCGCCGACGAGCGCCGCCGGCGGCGCGGTGCCGCGCTCGCGATCGGCGCGCTGCTCGACGGCCGCGCGCCCGATCCGTACTACGAGCCCGAGCAGGTCATCCTGAGCGCGCTGCTGGTGCTCGGCTGGTCGACGCAGCGCGCCTGGGTCGCCGACCTCAAGGGCTTCGAGCGGCTGCTGGCCGCCGTGCGCGAGGCGCCCGACCGGCTCGCCGCGCTGCCCGATCGCATTCCCGGCCCGTACCGCCCGATCGTCGAGGCGGTGTGGCGCGAGCACTCGCCGGGCCTGCTGGCCGCGATCACCGATCCGCGCACGCCGCTGCACCGGCTCGCCGCCGGCGACCCGGTGACCAACCCGCTCTACGACTGGCTGGTGGTGCCCGACACCGCGCTCGGCGAGGTCGACGCGGCCGAGGCCAACACCACCGAGCACTGGCTGGCGCTGACCGGCGGGCGCACCGACGAGGCGCACCTGCTGTTCACGCTGCTGCAGGGCGTGTTCGGGCTGCGGCTCAAGCTGCCGCTGGGCGTGAAGCCCGCCGAGACGCTGCTGAAGAAGACCTGCGCCGAGCGGCCCGACGAGCGCCTGCTGCGCGACTGGCTCGATGCGAACGCCCCGCATCCGTACCACGACGGCCTCGAGGCGCTGTGGCACGACTTCTGGGACGATCGCGAGGAGACGCTGGGGGAGGCACCGAGCGCGGCGGCGTGCAAGGCCTTCGCCGCCGAGTGGCTACCCGTGAAGCCGTGAATAAACCTACTGCGCGTCCCGATTCGGCGCCTGCGGTGCTCGCCGTACCGCAGTACGGCTCCGCGCCTCGACGCCGACTCGGGCCTGCTCGCTACGGTTTCTTCACGGCTTCAGCGAGCGTCTGGACGCCGTCGTCGACGGTCGGCGCAGGCGCTGGCCGCGCCTGCCACGCCAGCCCCGCCGCCAGCAGCGACGCCAGAGTCGCCCCCCAGAACACCCACGTCAGCCCCGTCATCAGCGCCGCGCGCGGCGCGTCGCCGGTGCTCGCGGCTCGGGTCGCGGCGGCCTGCAGCAGGCCCAGCCACAGGGTCGCGCCGACCACCACGCCCACCGTGCGCGCCACCATCGACAGGCTGCCTGCCACGCCGCGCGACGAGGGCGGCAGGGCGGCCACCACCGCGTCGGCATGGGCGACCTGGAAGAGGCCCAGCCCCGCGCCCTGCAGCAGCAGGCAGGCGGCCATCAGCGGCGCGTGCGGGCGCTCCGGCCACTGGGCGATGCCGACCAGCCCCGCCGCTGCGAGCAGTGCCCCCAGCGTCGCGGCGCGCCGCGTGCCGAGCGCCGGCACCAGCCGGCCCGCCGCGCCCGAGCCCGCGAGCATGCCCGCCGCCCAGACCGCCAGCAGCAGGCCGCTGGCCATCGGCGTCCAGCCGCCGCCGCCCAGCAGGTAGTACGGCACCGTCAGCGGCGCCGCGAAGCTCGCGAGCTGCACGAGGCAGGCCGCCGCGTTGATCCGCCGGAAGCCCGGATCGCGTGCGACCGCCGCCGGCATGAACGGCGCGGCCGAACCGCGCTGGCGCCGCACGAACAGCGTCGCCGCGCCGGCGCCCCCGAGCGCACAGGCGAGCGCCGGCCAAGGCGCGTACCCCGGACCCACCAGCGCAGTGCCCAGCAGCAGTAGCGCCACCGCCGCCGCGAGCAGCACCGAGCCGGCCGCATCGAACCCGCCGCCGGTGCGCCGCACCTGGCGCGCCGCGGCCTGCGCGAGCCACGGCGTGCCCGCCAGCGCGAGCAGCACCACCGGCACGCGGAACGCGAAGACGCCCGGCCAGTCGAGCCACGCGAGGGCCGCGCCGCCGATCACCGGCGCGACGACGCCGGCCGCCGCCTGCAGGCTGCCGAAGGCCGACAGTGCACGGGTGCGCTCGTGCTCGTCGACCAGCAGCGTGGCCAGCGCCGGCGCGCAGGACAGCGTCAGGCCCACCGACACGCCCTGCACCGCACGGGCCGCCAGCAGCCAGCCGAAGGCGGGTGCCATCGCGCACAGCGCGAAGGCCAGCGCCCCCAGCACCAGTCCCGCGCGGAAGACCCGCAGGTAGCCGATCCGGTCGCCGAGCGCGCCGAACCCCAGCATCAGGCTGCCGTAGACCAGCACGTAGCAGACCGCCACCCAGCGG
>JBIIPQ010000227.1:0-7011 GCA_044342535.1 Burkholderiaceae bacterium | reverse complement strand
GGTCACCGCCGGCGGCGTGGCCACCGACGAGCTCGACCCGCGCACGTTCGAGGCGCGCCGCGTCCCGGGGCTGCACCTGATCGGGGAGGTCGTCGACGTGACCGGCTGGCTCGGCGGCTACAACTTCCCGTGGGCCTGGGCGAGTGGTTTCGTCGCGGGCGAGGCCCTCGCCCGAACGCCCGCGTCGTGACCGGCCCTCAGAACCCGATCCGCTGCCGGCGTGCGCTGCGCTCCATCAGGTCCTCGGGCGACAGCGTGTCGCGGCCGTCGAGCCGCGCGCTGCCGAACGCGCCCACCAGCGCGCGCCGCATCTCGCGCGGCGCGAGTCCGGCGAGCCGCTCGAGCACCGGGGCCTCGAGCCGCTCCGGGAAGCGCCGGCCCCAGGCGTGCGCATCGCGGATCTCGCGGTAGATCGACTGCGCGATGCGCCGCGCGCCGTCGGCGTCGGGCGGCTCGATCTCGTAGACGTTCATCCGGTTCAGGATCGGTTCGGGTATCCGCGACGCCTCGTTGGCGGTCGCGATCCAGACGATGTCGGAGCAGTCGAGCGGGACCTCGGCGAACTCGTCGGTGAAGGTGCGCGCGGTGTCGTGCTCGAGCAGCGAGTAGAGCGCCCCGAGCGGGTCGTAGTGGCTCTCGGCCGATGCCTTGTCCAGCTCGTCGATCACCAGCACCGGGTTCGCGTAGTCGCCGTGCACCAGCGTGTCGAAGACCCTGCCGGTCCGCGAGTTCTTCCACTGCGACGACGCACCCGACAGCACCCAGCCCGCGGTCAGCGAGCTCATCGACACGAAACCGAAGCCGGTACCGAGCAGCTGCGACAGCCGCTTGGCGAAGTGCGTCTTGCCGATGCCGGGGTCGCCCAGCAGCAGCATCGGCGAGAGCTCCAGCGGGTCCTCGGTCTCCATGCACAGCGCGAGCTGGCGGCGCAGGTCGGTCAGCACATCGGAGAAGTTGGGCAGCTCCTGCTCGAGCTGGTCGAAGTCGGGCATGCGCCCGGGCTTCACGCTGAAGCGCTCCCCGCCGACGCGGATCATCTTCTCGTAGGTCGTTCGCAGCGCGTCGTTCGCGCCCGGGGACAGCTCGTCGAGTGCGGACTCGACCGCCTGCGTGGAGTAGACCTGCTTGAATCCGGCGATCGAGAACGTCGAGCCACCGGGGGACAGGGTGAGGGCATGCGGCATGGAGACCTCCACTCGAAGCGACCGACTGCTGGGGACTGCAGGGAAATTCTGCGCACGTACCGGCCGGACAATCAATATCCGTGCCAGCCGCCGGTCGGAGGAAACGGGGTCGCGCCACGCCCGGATCCGGGTCGCACCCCGTTGCGCCGCCCGGTGCTGGCGTCCGGCAGAAGGGTCTGTTATCCTTTCTGGCTCAGTTGAAAGGGAACGAGTCTTCCAATGCCGACCATCCGTGTAAAAGAGAACGAGCCGTTCGACGTCGCGCTGCGCCGTTTCAAGCGCACGATCGAGAAGACGGGTCTTCTCACGGAGTTGCGCGCGCGCGAGTTCTACGAGAAGCCGACGGCCGAGCGCAAGCGCAAGAAGGCAGCGGCGGTCAAGCGCCACTACAAGCGCCTGCGCAGCCAGATGCTGCCCAAGAAGCTGTACTGATCGCCTTCGGGCGACGCCTGTACTGATCGCCCCGAAGCGATCGTTTCAGGTTCTCTCGAGCAGCACCGGGAGCCCGATGGCGGCAGCGCCACGGGCTCTTCGTGTTTTCGGGTCTGCCCGGTCAGTCCGGCCGGTGGGCCCGCGGCGTCTTGCCAGCATCCGTCCTCGGCGCCTGCCGCGGACCCCACCCCCCTCCGGAGGACCCGATGACCGCCCCCACGCTCAAGGACCGGATCACCGAGGACATGAAGGCGGCGATGCGTGCCCGCGAGGCCGAGCGCCTCGGCGCGATCCGCATGCTGCTGGCCGCGATCAAGCAGAAGGAGGTGGACGAGCGGATCGTCGCCGACGATGCCCAGGTCGCCGCCATCGTCGACAAGCTGATCAAGCAGCGCCGCGACTCGATCGCGGCGTTCGAGCAGGCCGGGCGCACCGACCTGGTCGATCGCGAGCGGGCCGAGGTCGAGGTGCTGAGCGTCTACCTGCCCGCCCAGGCGAGCGAGGAAGAGGTCGCAGCCGAGCTCGAGGCCGCGATCGCCGCCACCGGCGCGGGCGGCCCGCAGGACATGGGCAAGGTCATGGGCGTGCTCAAGCCGAAGCTGGCCGGGCGCACCGACCTGTCGAAGGTGTCTGGAATCGTCAAGGCGCGGCTCGCGCAGCGCTAGACTCGCGGAGTGATTCCGCAGTCCTTCATCCAGGAGCTGCTCGCCCGCGTCGACGTCGTCGACGTGGTCGGTCGGCATGTGAAGCTGAAGAAGGGCGGCGCCAACTGGATGGGCCTGTGCCCCTTCCACGGCGAGAAGTCGCCGTCGTTCAGCGTGTCGCCGACCAAGCAGTTCTACCACTGCTTCGGCTGCGGGGCCCACGGCTCGGCGATCGGCTTCCTGATGGAGCATGCGGGGCTCGGCTACGTCGACGCCATCCACGAGCTCGCCCGCGGCATCGGCCTGACCGTCCCCGACGACCGCCCCGGCCCGGACGACGCCCGCCGCCGCGACCCGGACCTGTTCGACACCCTGCTGGCGGCGGCGAAGTTCTACCGGCAGCGGCTCAAGGACACGCCGCGAGCGATCGACTACCTCAAGGGGCGCGGCGTCTCGGGCGAGACCGCGCTGCGCTTCGGCATCGGCTTCGCGCCCGAGGGCTGGCGCTCGCTCGAGGCCGCCGTCGCCGACTACTCGGCCAAGACGCTGGTCGAGTCGGGGCTGGTCATCGAGTCCGAGCCGGATGCCGAGGGCGGCAAGAAGAAGCGCTACGACCGGTTCCGCGACCGGGTGATGTTCCCGATCCGCAATCCGCGGGGCCAGGTGATCGGCTTCGGCGGGCGGGTGCTGGGGCAGGGCGAGCCCAAGTACCTGAACTCCCCCGAGACGCCGGTCTTCTCCAAGGGACGCGAGCTCTACGGGCTGTTCGAGGGCCGCGACGCCATCCGCCGCGCCGACTGCGTGATCGTCGTCGAGGGCTACATGGATGTCGTGATGCTGGCCCAGCACGGCGTCGAGAACGCGGTCGCGACGCTCGGCACCGCAACGACCCCGCAGCACGTGCAGAAGCTGATGCGCCTGGTCGATCGGGTGGTCTTCGCCTTCGACGGCGACGGCGCGGGTCGGCGCGCCGCCTGGCGCGCGCTCGAGGCCTGCCTGCCGATGGTCGCCGACACCAAGCGGATCGACTTCCTGTTCCTGCCGCCCGAGCACGATCCCGACAGCTTCGTGCGCGAACATGGCGCCGACGGCTTCCAGGCCCACCTGGCGAGCGCGCAGCCGCTGTCGGAGTTCCTGCTGCGCGAGCTGTCCGGCCGAGTGGACCTGGGCACGCCCGAAGGGCGGGCACGGCTGCAGGCGGAGGCCAAGCCGCTGCTGGGGTCGATGCCGCCGGTCGCGCTCAGGCTCCAACTGGTGCAGGCCGTGGCCACGCGGGTGGGCGTGCGGGCCGAGGACCTGCTCCGGTATCTGGAACTGGACGCCGGTACGGGCGTGCAAGGCTCGCCGCGCCGGCGCGACGACAGCGGCAGCGCGCCGTCGCAGGGTGCGGACGACGGCCGATGGGCCGACGAGCAGGGTCAGGGCGGCGGTGGTGCGTGGCGCGGCGAGTCGCAGGGCGGCTGGCGGGGCGGCGCAGGTGGCGCAGGCGGACGGCCGGGCGGCTGGCGCGGCGGCGCGTCCCCGGGCGAGGGCGGACGATGGAGCGGGCCGGGGCAGGGCGGGCGCTGGAGCGGCGGCCAGCACGGTCAGGTTGGCCAGGGGGGGGGGCGGTGGTCGAACGAGGGCCGGCGGGGCGGGCGGTGGCAGCCGATGTTCAGGCCGATGCCGGTCACGCTGCCCGACCTTCCGCGGCGCGCCCGGCTGCTGCTGGCACTGCACCCCGCGATCGCCCAGGACCCCTGGCCGACCGACTTCCTGCCCGAGCCGGTGGTGGACTGGATCGCCCGGCTGGCGGCGCTGCCGCCCGGGGCGAGCTTCGCGCAGCTGGTGGAGTCGCTGCGGGAGTCGGCCCCGGAGCTGTCGGCGGCGCTCCAGGCCGAAGCCGCGCAGGATCGCGGGCTGCTGGCCGAGCTCGAGCCGGAGCAGGCGCGGCGGGAGTTCGAGGGTGCGCTGACCCGGATGCGGGACCTTCGGATCAAGGAAGAGGTCGATCGGCTGGCCGAGGGCGGCCTGGCCGACGAAACCCAGCGCGCGCGCTATGCCGAACTCCAGGCGCTCCGAAAAGCCCTTACGTCCCCCGAAGGGACTTGATAGAATAGAAGGTTTTCCCGATTCACATATCGAGGACCGGTTGTGAGCCAAGCCAGCACGAGACCCAAGCGCCCCGCTGCCACGATTGCGACTGCCCGCAAGCCGGCCTCGAAAGCCGGTTCCAAGGCGACGACGAAGACCGGATCCAAAGCCGCACCGAAGGCCCCGCCGAAAGCGGCGCCGAAGACCGCGGGCCCGACCCGGGCCGGCGCGACCAAGGCCGTTACCAAGGTGGTCACTGCGAAGGTGGCCACTGCGAAGGCTGCCACTGCGGCCGCGGGTGCCGCCTCCAAGGCGGGCCGCTCCACCGGGAAGCTGACGGTCAAGGCCGTGGCGCCGCGGGGCGCGGCCAAGGCCGCATCGCCGATGGCGGCCACCAAGGCCACGTCGGGCAGCACGTCGTCGTCCAAGTCCTCGAATGCATCCAAGCCGGTGCCGGCCGCCGCGTCCGCTCGTGCGCCCTCCAAGACCGGTGCGTCGCCGAAGTCGACCGCCAGGGTCGCCGCGCCGGCGACGAAGGTCCCTGCCAAGCCCGCGGCCACCGCGGTCAAGGCCCCGGCTGCCAAGCCCGCCGCCCGACCCGTCGCCCGCCCTGCCGCCAAGCCGGTAGCGCGGTCGGAGGCCAAGGCGCCCGAAGCCCGTCCGACCGTACGAGCGGTCGGCAAGCCCCAAGAGAAGGTTCAGGACAAGGTGCAGCATAAGGTTCCCGAGAAGCTCCCGCAGGTCGCGCCCGCCGCCGGCGGCAAGACCAAGCCCGTCGTGGCCAAGCCGGCCGCCAAGGCCCCGGCGAAGGCCGCAGAATCCGTCACCGAACCGGTGATGCAGAAGGCCGCTGAATCGTCCGCCCCGTCCGCCGAGGCCAAGGCCGCCGCGGCGAAGGCGTCTGCCAAGACCGCCAAGGGCACGGCCGCGCCGGCCGCCAAGGCCGCCAAGCCCGCGAAGGCCAAGGCCCCGGTCGGCAAGGGGCCGGCCAAGGGCAAGGCCCTGCCCGTCGGCGACGACGGCGACCTGGACCTGGGCGGCGACGTCGAGGACACGCTCGAGGAGGTCGACGGCGACGGCGGCGAGATCATCGAGGAGCCGCCCGCGCCGCCTCCGCCCAAGGTCAAGGCGCGCGACAAGCGGGCCAAGGAAAAGGCGTTGATCAAGGAGGCCCTGTCGTACAACCAGGGCACCTCCGAGGAAGAGCTCGAGGCCAAGCTCAACAAGCTCAAGCTGCTGATCAAGCTCGGCAAGGAGCGCGGCTTCCTCACGTACGCCGAGATCAACGACCACCTCCCCGAGGACCTGGTCGATGCCGAGGCGATCGACTCGATCATCACCACGTTCAGCGACATGGGGATCACCGTCTACGAGCGGGCCCCGGACGCCGAGACGCTGCTGATCAACGACAACACCCCGGTGGTGAACTCGGACGAGGACGCCGAGGAGCAGGCCGAGGCCGCGCTGTCGACGGTCGACTCCGAGTTCGGCCGTACGACCGACCCGGTGCGCATGTACATGCGCGAGATGGGCTCGGTCGAGCTGCTCACGCGCGAGGGCGAGATCGAGATCGCCAAGCGGATCGAGGACGGCCTCAAGCACATGGTGATGGCGATCTCGGCCTGCCCGACGACCATCGCCGAGGTGCTCGCCGCCGCCACCAAGATCCGCGCCGAGCAGATGCGCATCGACGAGGCGGTCGACGGCCTGGTGGACCCGAACGCGGTCGAGGACTTCTCGCCGCCGCAACCGGCTGCCGCCGCGGCCGCCGCCGACTTCGAGGACGACGAGGAGGCCGCCGACGAGGCAACCAACGCCAACGCCGCGAAGCTCGCCGAGCTCAAGCGCGCCGCCCTCGAGAAGTTCGAGCACATCGAGAGCTGGTTCGACAAGATGCGCGTGGCCTACGAGAAGGAGGGTTACAAGTCCAAGTCGTACGTCAAGGCGCAGACCGAGCTGCAGGACATGCTGATGACCATCCGCTTCACCGCGAAGATGGTCGAGCGGCTGTGCGACACGCTGCGCAGCCAGGTCGAGCAGGTCCGCACCTTCGAGCGCGCGATCGCCGAGATCTGCGTGCACAAGGTCGGCATGCCGCGCGAGCACTTCATCCGCTCGTTCCCCGGCAACGAGACCAACCTGCGCTGGGTCGAGAAGGAGGCGGACGCCCATGTCGCCTACGTCGAGACGCTGCGCCGGAGCATCCCGGCCGTCCAGGACCTGCAGCAGAAGCTGATCGACCTGCAGGCGCGCGTCGTGCTGCCGCTCTCCGACCTCAAGGAGATCAACAAGCAGATGGCGATGGGCGAGGCCAAGGCACGCAAGGCCAAGCGCGAGATGACCGAGGCCAACCTGCGTCTCGTGATCTCCATCGCCAAGAAATACACGACCCGCGGCCTGCAGTTCCTCGACCTGATCCAGGAAGGCAACATCGGCCTGATGAAGGCGGTGGACAAGTTCGAGTACCGCCGCGGCTACAAGTTCTCGACCTACGCGACGTGGTGGATCCGGCAGGCCATCACCCGCTCGATCGCTGACCAGGCCCGGACCATCCGCATCCCGGTCCACATGATCGAGACGATCAACAAGATGAACCGGATCAGCCGCCAGATCCTGCAGGAGACCGGCACGGAGCCGGATCCGGCGATGCTGTCGGCGCGCATGGAGATGCCCGAGGA
>JBIIPQ010000037.1:0-19955 GCA_044342535.1 Burkholderiaceae bacterium | reverse complement strand
GTCGCCCCACCCTGGGACAAGGTCGCGCACCTCGTCCTCTACGGCGGCTTCGGCGGCGCGGCATGGGTGATGCTGGGCGGCGCGCGCCCGACCGCGGACGTTCTCGCGCCGATGGCCGCGGTGATCGTCGGCGTGGCGGACGAGCTCATGCAGTCGTTCAACCCGGGGCGGGTCGTCGGGCTGGGCGACATCGCGGCGGACGCGACCGGTGCGCTGCTCGTGGTGGCGACGCTCGCGGTGCTGCGCGAACGGATGCGGCTTTCCGGAATGCAGGGCGTCGGGGACTGACCGGATCCGCTCGGTCCGGCATCCTCGCCCCGGAGTCGGGCGAATCGATCGTGTCCGGCGCGATACACGGCATACTGTCCAGGCGGAGAGCGATACTTGGCGCGTCCGCACGGCTTCCGCAACCTGCTGGCTCTGGACACCATGCTCGCTCCCACGCGCTCGGCTCGCGCCGTCGCGCCGGCCGAGGACGCCTTGTCGTCGGCGGCCGGCTATCCGCTCCTGGCGCTCGCCGTCGACACCCTCAAGCAGGGCCTCGTCCTGTTCGACGAGACCGCTCACGTGATCGGCGTCAACACCGCCGCGCGCCGGTCGATCGACTTGTGCGACGGCGTCGAGCTGTCGGCATCCACCGAGCCGCCTCATGGCCGGATCCGGCTCCGGGTCAGGCATGGTGCTGCGCAGCTGAAACTCGAGCGGGCGCTGCGTGCGTGCCTCACGCCGGCTTCGCCGGGCCCTCAGCCACTGTCGGTGCAGGCTCTGCCCGCCCGCGACCCGCGTCAGGCCCATGCTCTCGTCCTCACCGTCGAGAACGGCCAGCCCGGGCTGATCCTGCAGCTATCGTCGATCGCACCACTGTCATTGCCGCACAGCCCAAGGCCGCATGCGTGCGTGCTCGGCGTGCTCATCGACCGGAGGGCTTCGCCGACGCTCGAGCCCGGGATGCTCAGGGACCTCTTCGGACTGACAGAGGCAGAGTCTCGCGTCGCCGAAGCCTACCTCCGGTTCGATACCGTGAAGGAAGTCGGGCAGATGCTGAACATCAGCGCCAATACCGTGAAGACCCATCTGGCGGCGGTCTACCAGAAGACAGGGTGCACGCGGCAAGCGCAACTGGTCCGGCTGCTGATGTCCCTGAGCGAGATCAGCGACGACGGCGGTACGGACTCGCCCGCCCCGTAGTCGATCCATCCCTCGCCTCGTCGGCGGCGATCGCCTCGGCCGGGCAACGGCACGCAAGCCGGCGACCGCTTCGCACCCGAATCGATGGTGCGCCCGTCACGGATGGCTGCAATCAACCGCGCACGAATGCGCCAGCCCGACAGAACCGTCGCTGCGTGCAGGCCCGGAGCTCGGACGCTCCGCAAGGACGCTCCGTCTTGCGCGCGCCGGCGCCACGATCGGACTCGTCATGCATGTGGCGCGATCGGCGACGAGGCCCGGAAGGCGCATGGCCCACCTGCCGTGGTCCTGGGTCGACCCGCGGTTCAATCGCCCCCAGCGGCTGGACTGCGCGCGCCCCGTCGAGCGGTTCGACTCGAGGGTCTCGTCTGCCCGGGTCGCGGAAGCCTATCTGCCCGCCGACACCGTCAAGTCCCACCTTGCGACGGTGTGCGAGCGCATGACTAGACCCTAAACTCGTCCCGCGAACGACCTGCGGCTTCGGCGGCAACGAGCCAACGGGGCGTCCTGCCGCGACCCGACCAGGTGTCACCGGATTCACCGTTCCGGAACTTCACCGGCACCGGCCTCGAGGGTTTCTTCTTTTCGCGCGCCGACGTGGCGGCAGTCTTGCGTGCCGCGCGGACCGGCGTCGCAGACAGATCCTCCAAAGTCACACCGAGCTTGCGCATCAGGGCACCGACTTCGGCAACCGCCTTTCGCTTCTTGTCATCCTCGCCATCTGCGAGTTTCTTCGCGAGCGCTTCGAGTTTTGCGATCTGCTGTCGGACCGATTTCAAGTTTGATTGGCGGGGCATGGCGGCGACCTCTAAAAACATAATCTTGGAGTATATCGGTTCGAGTTATCGCACGCGGCGCGTCTCAGGGTCCGTTGCAGCACGCGCACCGACGCCCGAATCCGTACTTGCATCATTCACCGTGCCGCGCCAGGCGAGCAGTGCCGATCCGAGCGGCGCCCCCCCTTGGCCACGTACAATGTGACGGCTTCTAGCCAAGGTGCCGCGCCGCCTGCGACGGCACGCCAGACGAAACGACTTGACCCATCCATGCTGAATCGCCGCAGGATCAGAATCCTAGGCATCCGCGGCCTCCCTGCTCGGCACGGCGGGTTCGAGACGTTCGCCGAACGGCTCGCTCCCTACTTGGTCGAACGTGGATGGGAGGTGACGGTCTACTGCCAGGAAGACTCCAGAGGCCCTATCCGGACCGACTCCTGGTTCGGCGTGCGTCGGGTGATCATCCCGTCCGGGCCCGACACGCCGATGTCGACCATCCGGTTCGATCTCGCGTCGATCCGGCATGCTTCAAGGCACGACGACCTCTGTCTCACCCTCGGGTACAACACCGCGATCCTGACGGCACTGCTGCGTGGGCGCGGCATCCGCAGCATCCTGAACATGGATGGCGTGGAGTGGAAGCGCTCGAAGTGGTCGTTTCCCGCCAAGGCATGGTTCTACCTCAACGACTGGGCCGGCTGCCTGCTGAGCAGCCACCTGATCGCGGACAACCCTCACATCAAGACGCTCGTGCAGCGGCGCACTTCCGCCAGCCGCATCAGCTGCATTCCCTATGGTACCGACGTGCTCGGCGACGTGTCCTTCGAGCCGGTGACCGGACTCGGTCTGCAGCCGGGCACGTATTTCACGTTGATCGCACGGCCCGAACCCGAGAACTCGTTGCTGCAACTGGTGTCGGCCTTCTCCCGGCGCGAGCGCGGCGCGAAGCTCGTGGTGCTCGGCAAGCTGCTGCCCGACAACCGGTACCACCAGGCCGTAAGGCAGGCCGCGAGCCACGAGGTGGTCTTTCTCGGTGAGCTGTACGATCACCACGTCCTGGCGTCGCTGCGCAAGCATTGCATCGGCTACCTCCACGGACACCAGGTCGGCGGCACGAACCCCTCGCTGCTGGAGGCCATGGGCGCTGGCAACGCCGTGCTCGCTCACGACAACACGTTCAATCGGTGGGTGGTCGGAGAAGGCGCCCTGTTCTTCAGCAGCGAGTCGCAGGCCGACGATGCGATCGATCGACTCATCGTGGATTCGGCGCTACGGGACCGACTCGCTCGATCCGCCCTGGCCCGAGCTGCCGAGGCCTTCTCTTGGGAATCCGTACTCGAGCAGTACGGCGAGCTGCTGGCCCGCTGGGCGCAGCCCGCGCAGCGCGAAGACTTCAAGCCGGCGACGGCCATTCCCGACGAGATCGAACAGATCCAGATCGACAAGTCACGATAGATCGAGAACGCACCGCCACCCGTGGGCAGTCCGATGCACCGCACCTTGAATGCATCCCCCCGATCGCCTACCGGCAATCGTCCGTCGATCCACACGGTCGAGGCAGTCCTGCTCGCGATCGGACTCGTCGCCATGTACGGCTTCACCCTGGTCGATCTGGCCAGGACCACGTGGAGCACGCCGGAGCAAGGACACGGACCGATCGTCCTCGGCGTATCGGCATGGCTCGCGGCCAGGAAGTGGGCGCAGCTCAAGAACCTGCCGCCGGCGGCACCCTCCTGGTCGGGCGCCGTCCTCGTCGCGCTCGGGTGCATCACCTATTTCGTCGGACGCTCGCTGGACGTCCAGTTCCTGGAAGCAGGATCGCTGCCCATCGTCCTGGCGGGCACCCTGCTCTTCTGGCGCGGACCCAGGGGGCTTCTCCTCGCTTGGTTCCCGGTCTTCTTCCTCCTCTTCATGGTGCCGTTGCCCGGCGCGGTCGTCGATGCCCTGACGATGCCCATGAAGCTCGCCGTCTCGTGGGTGGTCGAGACGGTCCTGTACGCGGCGAACTATCCGATCGCCCGCAACGGCGTGATCCTCCAGGTCGGCCAGTACCAGCTGCTGGTGGCGGATGTCTGCGCCGGGCTCCAGACCCTGTTCACGCTCGAGGCGATGGGGCTGCTGTACCTGAATCTGGTCTCGCACCCGTCGGCCCTGCGCACGACCCTCCTCGCGATCCTGATCGTCCCGATCGCATTCGCCGCCAACGTGATCCGCGTGATCATCCTCGTCGTGATCACGTACTCCTTCGGCGATGAAGTCGGGCAGGGGTTCATCCATGGCTTCGCCGGGATCGTGCTGTTCGCGTCGGCCCTCGCCTTGACGATCCTCGTCGACCACATCCTCCGGGCGCTCGTGCCGAGCCGCTCGCAGCAGCGGTCGGTGACCGGTGTCTGACGCGTACGCCCCCAGTCGCCGCAGGACCGTGATGACCGCGGGTCTGTTCGGCCTCATGGTCATCGCATCGGCGGGCGCGAACCTGGTCAGGCACTCCCTCGACACGCATGCGTTGCCGGCGACGCCGGCGCTCGAACGGCTGATCCCCGACTCCATGCCGAGATGGCGACGCGTCGACGCCAGCTTCGCGAAGATCGTGGACCCGGTCCTCGAAGGCACGGTGTCGAGCATCTATGCCGCGTCGCTGAACCGAGTCTATCGACGCGACGACGGCAGGCAGATCATGCTGTCGATCGCCTTCAGTCCCAGCCAGAACAGGACGAGTCAGGTGCACCGTCCTGAAGTCTGCTACGCCGCGCAGGGCTTCGAAGTGCGTGGCATCACCAAGACGCACCTCGCGCTGTCGTACGGCGGCCGATTGCCGACGATGCGCATGGTGGCCGTGGGACCCCAGCGGAACGAGCCCGTGACCTACTGGCTGCGCATCGGGGACTCGGTGGTTCGAGGCAACGTCGAGCAAGGCCTCGCACGGGTCAGCTACGGACTCACCGGGCTGGTCCCGGACGGGCTTGTGTTCCGGGTGTCCAGCCTGGACCTCGACACCGCGCGTGCATTCGAGCTGCACGACGACTTCATCGACGCGCTGCTCGACAGCCTGCCGGGACCCGACCGACAGACCCTGATTGGCCGATTTGCCGACGCGATCAAGACGGCGAACTGAGCGGTAGCATGGCGTCAGTGCATCCGACATTCTCGGTCGCAACCCCCGCTTTCCAGGCGCTCGAACAGCTCGGGCGATGCGTCGGATCGGTGAGGGGCCAACGTGAGGTCGCGGTGGAGCACATCGTCCAGGACGCCGCGTCGACCGACGGCACCCCGGCGTGGTTGGAGGCCCAGCCCGACCTGTTGTGGCGCAGCGAATCGGATCGCGGCATGTACGACGCGATCGAGCGGGCCTGGGCTCGCGCGAACGGCGACGTCCTTTCGTGGCTCAACGCCGACGAGCAGTATCTGCCCGGTACGCTGCGGACCATCGAACGCATCTTCGAGGAACGCCCCGAGATCGACATACTGTTCGGCGACTACATCGTGGTCGACCGGGACGGACTGCCGATCGCGCAGCGTCGCGAGATTCCGTTCCGCAAGCCCTATGTCGTGAACGGATTCCTCAACACGGCCTCCTGCACGCTGTTCTTCAGACGGCGGCTGTACGAACAGGGCCTGCTGAAGTTCGACACGAGCCTGCGCTACGCGGCCGATGCGGACCTGATGATCCGCCTTCATGATCGCGGCGTGCGTGCCTGGCACGTACCGCAGTACCTGAGCCTGTTCGGCATCGACGGCACCAATCTCAGCACGCACCCGGCACGTCGTATCGAAGCGGACACCCTGAGGCGGATGCACGGGGCGCTTCCACACCCGCTGCTGCGGTCCGCCCTGATGCTCGGCCGCACGGTGGAGCGAGCCGCCCTCGGCAGCTATCGGCGAAGCGTCGTCCAGTACCGCTACGCTGCGGATGCGACGCCCACGTACCTGAAGGTGACGTCCGGACGGTTGGGGAGCCGCTACGCACTGAGCCAGACCCGAGGCTCGGCTGCGTCGGTCGAACGGTGCGAGCCATGCTGAACGCGCGGGCCTCGCTTCGGGGCAAGCGGGTGCTGTTCGTCCACCAGTCCGCGAGCCTCTACGGCTCGGACCGGGCACTACTCGAAGTGGTCGCGGCAACGACCGCGGCCGGTGCCGAATCGATCGTCGTCGTTCCGAACGAAGGACCGCTCTGCGCGCGCCTCGGAGCACTCGACGCGCAGGTGCACGTCTCCGCGGTCGGGAAGATCTCGAGGCAGTCCGCTTCATTCAAGGGCGCGCGCTCGCTGCTGACCGATACGCGAACCGCCGCTGATGCAATCACCCGGTTGCTCGCAGGCAGAAGCGTCGACCTGGTCTACTCGAACACCCTCGCGACGCTCGCTGGCGGGGTCTGGTCCAGGGCTCACGACGTCCCGCACATCTGGCACATCCACGAGATCATCACGAATCCGGCCTGGGCCTCGTGGATCTACTGCCGATTGCTCGAACGCCATGCGGACCGGGTGATCTTCAATTCCCAGGCCACGTTCGATTGGCTCGCTCACCGGCTGTCGCAGCGCATGGCCAAGCGATCCGTGGTGATCGAGAACGCGATCTCCATGGCGCCGCTCCTCGACAGGAGTCGATCGAACGCCTTCCGGGCCACCTATGCGCCCGATCCGGCAACGATCCTGATCGGCCTGGTCGGTCGCCTCAACAGGACCAAGGGGCACCAGCTCCTCGTCGAAGCCATCGACATCCTCGAGGGTCGAGGCGTACGCGGTCTCGCCGCCGTGTTCGTCGGCGACTCGCTGCCGGCCGATGCGCCGCTGGTCGAGGCGCTTCACGAACGCGTCCGTCGATCTCCCGCTCGGGCCCGCCTTCATTTCGCGGGCTTCATGGATGACCCGAGAGTAGCCTACGGCGCGCTCGACATCGCATGCGTACCATCGGTCCTCCCGGAGTCGTTCGGCTTGAGCGCCCTGGAGGCGATGCAAGTCGGGGTACCCGTCGTCGCCGCCGACAACCACGGCCTGTCCAGTCTCATTCGTGACGGACGTACAGGCCTACTGTTCGAATCGGGAAACGCCCTGGCGCTCGCGGATCGACTCCAACGGCTGATCGAGGACGAGGCGCTGCGCACCGAGCTCAGCCGCGCCGCCGCCACGGACGTCCGATCGCGATTCTCGTCCGAGAGGTTCGCGGCCGAGATCATCGAAGCACTTGCAAGCACCCTACGCACCCGTTGAAGACACCGATCCATGGCGGACCGTAGAAGAAAGAGGATTCTCCTCGCGTGCTTTTCTTGCTCGCCACTCTGGGGGTCCGAGCCCGGTGTCGGCTGGAACTGGCTCAAGGAGCTCTCGCGGCTGCATGACGTCACGCTCGTCACGCACGAGTTCTATCGCGCCCATCTGGAGCCTGCGCTGGCGGAACAGCCGCTCGAGGGGGTCGAGGTCTTCTACAGCCGAGCCTGGGCCGCGGGGCGCCCCTACACGACGTTCCTGAACTCCCGGCTGTACTACCTCTGGTGGCAGATCAACCTGTTCTTCTTCGTGCGTCGGCTCGTCGGGACCCGGCCGTTCGACCTCATCCACCACCTGACCTGGGGGACCGTCCGGTTTCCGAGCTTCCTCGGGTTCCTGGGGATTCCGTTCGTGATCGGACCACTGGGCGGAGGGGATGTCGCCCCGAGAGCACTGCTGACCGGGCAACCCTTTGTCGAGCGAGCGTTCGAAACCCTCAGATCCCTCTCCCTGAAGCTGTTTCGACTCGACCCGGTCACTCGGGCAGCCACATCCAGAGCCCGTCTCATCTTCTGCAAGACTGACGCCACGGTGAACTGTCTTCCGGATCGTCTGCGAAGAAGCGCGCATCTCGCCTTCGAGATCGGTACGCCTCCGATCGCGGAGCAGGCCCCGAAACCCGTGCGCGATGCAGGCGCACCGCTGCGGCTGCTGTTCGCCGGACGACTGGTCGGCCTGAAGGGCGTTTCGATCGCGATCGCTGCAGTCGGCCATCTTCGGGCGTGCGGCATCGAAGTCAGTCTCGACATCGCAGGCGATGGCCCGCTTCGCCACCACCTCGCCAGGCAGATCACGGACCTCCAGCTCACCGACCATGTCCGCATCCTCGGCATGCTGCCTCGCGAGGACCTGTTCCTGCTGTACGAGGCTGCAGACGTGTTCGTGTTCCCGAGCCTGCGCGACTCGAGCGGCAACGTGATCCTCGAGGCGCTCTCGAAACAGTTGCCGGTCGTCTGTTTGGACCTTGCGGGCCCGAAGCACTACGTCAGCCCGGAATGCGGTGTCGTCGTGCGTACCGTTGGCCTGAGTCGAAGCGCGGTGGAAGACGCCCTGGCCTCCGCCCTCTCGTCCCTGGCACGTGATCCGGAGCGACTCGCCCGCCTCTCGCGCGCTGCCCTGTCGCATGCCAGGACACAAACCTGGGCGTACCGGGTCACCACTGCATACGACAGGATCGCGGAAACACTCGGATGGTGACCGAACCTCGCGCCGCGACGACCGCCGGATGGAGCCAGTGACCCGGGTACTCGTCGTCCACCAGTCCGGATCGCTGTACGGATCGGATCGATCGCTCTTGGACTGGCTCGAGCAATCGCGGCACGATGGATTCGAGGCCATCGTCTGCACCCCGGAGGCGGGTCCGTTCGTCGACGCCGTCCGACGACTCGGTGTCGAGGTACACGTGACGCCGGTCTTCAAGGTCAGTCGCGCGGCGCTCTCAGACCCACGCTTCATCCTGACCAGTCCGGCCCGCCTGTTCCGTTCGTTGCGAGCGATCGATCGAATCCTGAAGGGACGGCCTGTTGCGATCGTCTACTCGAACACGATCGTCGTCTATGTCGGCGCGATCTGGGCACGCCTGCATGGACGCCCTCACGTCTGGCATCTCCGCGAAGCGGCATACCGGCCAGCCTTTGTCGCGACCGCCATGCGGAAGGTCGTTGCGCTGCTGTCGTCCAGGGCGATCTGCAACTCCACATTCACGCAGAACTGGTTGCTGGAAGCCTGCACGGTTCCGAGCGCGGTGGTGTGGAACGGCGTCTCGGCGGTCTCGGAACAGGACTTGAGCGAGGCCCGTCGAACCGCAGCGCGCCTCGGCTTGGGCATCGAGACCGACGAATGCCTGATCGCATTGCCCGGCAGGCTGTCGTACGCGAAGGGTCAGGACCTGCTCATCGCGGCCGTGAACGCACTGCCCGCTGACTCGCCTAAGTTCAAGGTCCTGATCATCGGCGACGAACTCGGAGGCGACTCTCGGTTCCGAGCAGATCTGATCGAAGCGGCGCAGACAGGCTCGTTCGGCGACAGGATCAGCATCGTCGGCTTCAGGGAGGACCTCGCCCCCGTCTACCTGTCGGCCGACATCGTCGTGATGCCGTCGAGGCAACCCGAATCCTTCGGCAGGGTCGCCATCGAGGCGATGGCGTATGGTTGCACCGTCATCGCCGCCGCCCACGGAGGCGCATTGGAAACCATCGAGGACGCCGTATCCGGGGTCCTCGTGCAGCCTGATTCGGTCGTGGAACTCACACGCGCGCTGCGGCGATTACTTCAGGACCCCGAGGAGCGAGTCGCGCTCGCAATGCGCGCGCTCCGTTCGCAACGTGAGCGGTTCTCGGTCGAGTCGTATCGAACAGGCGTGTCTGTTCAATTGCGTGCGGTGCTATCAGCAGGTGAATGAAGCACGCCCCGTACAGCGCAGGCGCGTCGTAGCGATACAGGGCTGAAGGCCCCGACGCCCTACTGGAGCGCACTGCGCAACAGACGCATCGTTGGCGTGCTGCGGCTACGCTTTGCGTCGGTCGAATGAGTCAACGGGAGTTCAGCATCCCAGCCATGCCAACCCCTAAACTCGTGGTAAGCCCACGCCCAGTCGTAGCTGCGAAACAGCTTCAGGCAATCGAGCACGTAGCGAAGGGAAGAGTCGGCGGGAGCCCACCTTACGCAACTGAACTCGCCGACGTAGATCCGCGCTCCGTTCACACGCTGAAACTCCACAACCGGTGCCAACTCACGCACCAGTCGTTCGAGATCGATGCGGGTCACTCCTAAACCTGGATCCCACGCCCCGAGCCCCCAGGAAATGTCGGCTGGATAAGGTATAGCTCGAACCCAGCTGGTTCCCACGAACTGGTGCGTAATGTCGTGCGGCACGTAGAAGTGAATGCTGTAGACGATGTTCTTGTCGTCCAGTGGCTTCTGATGGCGCATGGCGGACGCCGCGCCACCGGCGACCGGTTGAACGAGGATCGCCCGTTGCCAACCAGATCTTCGCAACGCGCGGACGGCCGACTCCATGAATCCGTTGCACGCGTGCGCCGCACCGGCTACGCCTCGCGAATCGTGAGGCGGGTTAGGTTCGTTCAGCAGATCGAGCCCTGCAACGCTGTTCGATGCAGCAATGTACTCCGCGATCTCGACGATGCAGCGAATGTAGCTCTCGCGGAACAGTTCGTCAGACCAGAAGCGCGATGTATGTGCTCCATTGACCTCGAACGCCAGCACGAGCCGAATCTCGCGTGCTTCACAGAGGCTGATGACTGACGAAAGCTCTCGCAGCGTCCCCCGGCTGATCGAAAACCCGGCAGATCCTCCTGCCATACCGAAGGTAACGAAGATTCTGCAGAGCCTCGCCGACGACGACAGCAATGCGTCGAAATACTCGGTGTCTCTCGAGCGAGGCGTGCCGGATGTGCTGGTCGAGCTGGTTCTGCCGATCACGAAGCCGCTATCGGCGAAGGACCAGTTCGTGGTTGGAGCATGGAGTTGGGCCTGTGTCGACCCGCTCGCGTGACTCGACGACGCTGCGCCGCTCACCGCGCCTGTCAGCAGGCTCAGCGCGTGCCGCCTCTTCATCGCGCTCTCCCCGTGGACGCTCCGTCAGCCTTCAGCGCGGAAAGCGAGGCGAACAACGCTCCGCCTACGATCAGGAAGGCAGTGAGGTCACTCTTGTTGAAGGCCCCGCTGATCACCCAAGTGCTGACCGCAAGTACCGCCGCCACTGAGCGCAGTACCAATGCAGCAGCGCGCCCCGTGTCCTCTGTCGGCGCCCGCGATATCGCAGCAGAACCGATCCGCCACAGCAGCGCCAAGAAGGCCAGGTATGCAGCAACCGAAATCGCCCCTCCCTTGATCAGGAGGTAGGCGTAGCCGTTGTGCAGAACTGGAATCGCGTGGTAGAGGGTTCTCCCCGCTTCATCGCCGCTACCACCGAGCCTCATGCCCACACCGAGCTTGACCAGTGTTCCGAATCCCTGCCCCGCCAACCAATTCAAGGGCGTTCCGTTCGCGTACTGCTTGAGCGCCTGTGCCGTCTCGTAACCCCGCCAGTTGTCGCTGATGCTCTTCATGTCGGAATAGTCAGAGATCCATAGTTCCTGTACCGAGCGAGCCGTTTTGCCCAGGAAGGAGGAACGCGCTTCATTCGAATCCAAGTCCGCTACGCCACCGTACAGACCCGCCGCCAGGATCAGGACGGCGACGCCTCCAGCCAATATCCAGACGAGTCGCGCGCCCTTTACCCCGAGCACGATCACAAGCGAAGCGATCGTTATGAGAACGATAGTCCTGGAAAATGTAAGTGCGACGGCGAGCATGCATACCGTCAGACAGATGCCCGCGGTTATCGGGGACATCCTGAGAAACTGTCTCAACTGGCTTCGATACCCGACCAATATGGCCAGGGCGAGCGCCGGGGCAAAAAAGCCGGTGCCAACCGTTTCTCGAATCGCGATTGCGCTGAGCAGGACCAACGAGGGATCTGCGAAAAACGGGAACAACTGCACGAGCCCCAGAAATGCCCCTGCCAGTATGGCGGCCTTCAGTATCCGTCCGACTTCACCGGCTGCGACGCACAGCACGTAGCCCGCCAAGAACGCCATCAGGGCGTTCACCACGTACCAGGCATCTCTTCCGAACGCATAGAGTTCATTCGTATAGCCAGACAGGCCTCCAAGAACGAGGATGACTCCGAAACAGCCAATACAACGGACAAGACCTGGATCAAGTGGCTTATTGGTCACCAGCAACGCGGCCGAAGCGAGCAATACGAGATACATGTTCAGGCCGGTAATCAGCCACGAAGGGCCGACTTTAGACAGCACGATCAACAACGCGATCGAGACTGCGGGCCACAGAGGCTGCGCTGCGACCCTCACGCGCGGAGCCCTAAACGAGCTGAACGAATTCATCTGGCAATGAGGTGGATCGGTGGCCGTTCGTTGCGGAAGAGCGCTTCATTCAGTGTCGGCGTCCCGAACCGGCTACGCACGATGCCGGTCCAAGGCCAGGCGCGCAAGGCGTACCCAGGGAAAGAATGATCGGGTCTGAAGGACTGCAACGGGCCTCAGTGCAGGTATCAGGAACGAGAGCAGATAGCCGAACGAACAATACGCCGCCAAGGAAGCGAAGGCGGCGCCGACAGGTCCATAGGCGGGAATCAGCAGCAGGTTCAGGATAAAGCTGAGCACGAGCCCGACAATCGCCGGCAGTGCAGCGTAGCCGTGTTGCTCCCGGACTGCCAGCCATCGCTGGCGCGATGCGTTCAACGCAATCGGAATCGCTGTCCATGCGTGAATGAGGAACACGCTCGCGGACTCCGAGTAGGCATCGCCGAAAAGCAGGGAGATTGCCGGCCCCCCTAGGATCAAGGCAATCAGCGTGAAGATCATTGCACCGGCCATCGAGAGGTCGAAGTACGTCTGCTCGTAGGACGCCGTCCCGGGGCGATCCACGGTTCGCGCCCTGGCCAGCAACGAGTAGGCGGAATCGAGAATGACAATGGGGACGACGTACAGCACCTCGGACATCTTCTGCGCGACGCTGTAGATTCCGACGTCCTTGGGGCCTGACATCAGACCCAGCATGACTGTATCGATCTTCATCAGCCCGGCCATCGCGGCGGCGGACAGGAAGTACGGCCAGCCACTTCGAATCAGCGACCTCGCCTGGTTCGAATCGAAGGTGAGTTCATTTGCCCGTGGTGCGTCCTTCGACACCGCGAACGCCACCAGCAATGCAAGGCCGACCAGTACGCCCTCCAGCGCGATCGTCGCTGCGAGTGCGACGACGCCGAACCCGGCGAGCAGCAAGCCGACCCTCGCGGCCACGGCGACAATGGTGGCGAAGATCCGCGCCAACGAGGGGGGGAGAGCATCCGCGCGAGACTTGAACCAGGTATCGACCACCGAAGCCGACGCGCCCAGGATTCCGAAGCAAGCGACTTGCAGAGCGAGGGAAGCATCCTCCCCGGATCCGACAGCGATCGTCGAGCCGAAAAGCAGCGCCAAGACGACCATGACGGCGCAGGCGATCCTAAGGACGATCGCCGTCCCCAGGAGATCTCGCGGGTCCGCGCCTGTAGCGAGTCGTGCCGTCGTCGGCGTGTCCAGCCCCAGTCCTGCAACACCCCAACCGATCGCGACGCACGCCGACGCAAAGTTGAGCGCGCCGAACTGTTCGGGTCCGAGCACTCTCGCCATCCAGAGTGCAACGGCCGTGACGAGCACGATGCGTATCCCGCTGTCGACCAGGAGTACGACGCTGCTTTGCGCGAGTCGCCGAATGCCGCCATGCGCTTTAGCAGAGCTGTTCAAGGCCTACATCCGATCGATTGGCGCTTCGGCGGCAGGACGGTCGGGCAAAGCGAGGGGTCAGCTCTTCCGCTGGGCTGCGTCATTGGGAAGTCGCCCTAGCGGATGCCTCGATTGCACTTCAGACACGGACATTCAATCACGCGTATGGACGACATGAACGGTCGACCCGAACGCCGGCCTCACGCCTGATTCAGCACACTCCCCAGCACCGACACCCGCTGCGTCCCGCCGCTCTCCACCAGTTCCACCACGGCCTCGAACGCACTCACATCCTTTCGGGCCATCACCAGCGCCGCGCCGGCCCGCTGCGCGACGAGCGTGGCGTCCGGCTCCTCGGCCACGCCCGGCGTGTCCAGGATCACGATGTCGAAAGACCGTGCGAACGCCTCGAGCAGATGCTCGAAGACGTCGCGCGAGAGCAGTTCGGAAGGATTGGGGGCGTCGGGTCCGCGGGTGAGCACGGTCAGGTTTCGAAGGCCCGGTATGCGCTGCAGCGACCCCGCCACGATGCTGTGGTTGAGCATCGACGACAGCCCCGTGCCGTTGGCCAGACCGAACATCCGGTGCAGGCGGCCACGCCGCAGGTCGGCGTCGATGAGCAGCGTGCGCTGTCCCATCTGCGAGAAGGTCACGGCGAGGTTGGCCGCGAGGAAGGACTTGCCGTCACCGCTGCCCGAAGAGATCACGGCGAGCGACTTCAGCGGCGATTCCGGCGGGGCGGCGATCTGCGCGCTGCGGATCTTGGCACGCAGGCGGCGCAGGTCGGCGACCAGCGGGTTGCGGCCGTCATAGGCGGCAACGACTTCGTCGGTCACGCCACTGGTGCCGGGTTCGAGCACGGCGTAGTCGAACTGGTAGGCGAGCGCACGCTCGACCTGTTCGGTGGTGACCAGCTTCTGAGCCACTGCCGCCTCGCCGAATCGCATTCCCTCCTGCCTGGCCCAGGCGAGGATTCGCTCGACTTCGGGTGGGTGGATGAGGCCAGCCTGCACGAGAATGCGGCCGATCGGCATGCGTGATGCACCCTGACCGCCATTCTTCGAAGGACTGGATCCGGCGGTCTCGTTGTGCTGCGTGGCGGCCAGGGGGTCGCGCGCCTCATCGGCGTCGGGCAGCGCACCGAACATGGTAGGCGCGAAGATCTGGGTTTCGACGCCCGCAGCGTCCTGGCCGGAAACGGCGAGAGCACGGCTCGGCCTGAGCCACGGCAAGCGCGGGCCGCGCCGCTTAGCGGTGCCGCTGCGCTTGCCTCGGAAGGCATTGCGCAGCGTGCCCATCGGACGGACGCCACTGGCGAGCTCCAGGTCCTGCGGTCCGCGCACGCGGCGGTTTCTCAGCTCTGCCGTCAGAGCGCCACCCACCCCCAGCAGGGCGCCCAGGAAGGCGCCGATCGCCGCGTTCAGCACGAGCTTGGGACTCGATGGCTTGCGGGGCTCGGAGGCGGGGGTGAGCACCACGACGTTCGACTGGTTGCTCTGGCTTTCCAGGGAGGTCTGGCTCAGCCGCTGCGAGACGGCGTCGAAGGCCCGCTGAGCGCTCTCGACATCGCGCTGGAGCACGGTCAGCTCGTCGCGCACCTGCTTGATCTCCAGCACCTTGGCACGCTGCCGATCCAGCGCGACCTTCAGATCACCTTCACGCTGGCTCTGGATCTTGGAGGCATTGCCCAGGCTGCCGGTGATCGCAGCCGTCTCGCGCTCGATCTTCCGCACGACCGAGGCGCGCTCTTCCTTGAGCTTGAGAATGTCGGGATGCTGAGTGCCGAGCACGGCGCCCTGCTGATCCAACCGTCCGTCGACACGAGCGAGTTCGGCCTTGAGCGACTGGATGAGCGCGCTGGACAGCACTTCGGGCACGTCCTCCGACGTGCCGCGAGACGCGGCATCCTTTGCGAGCGCCTGTCGGCGAGACGCCTCGCCGGCCAAGGCCTGCAAGGTCACGAGCTGGCTCGACAGCTCGGCCAGCCGGGTGTTCTCGACATCCAGGCGCTCGTCCGCCGAGACGATGCCCTTGTCGCGCTGATACGTGGTCAGGCGGTTCTGGGCCGCCTCGAGTCGGTCGCGCAGCGCCTGGGTCTGGGTGTCGAAGAACCCGCGGGTCTGCCGGGCGGGCTCGACCTTCAGCTGGACACTCAGGTCGACGTAGGCCTGCGCGAACGCGTTCGCGATGATCGCCGCGAACGCAGGATCCCGGCCGGTGTAGGTGATTGCCAGAACGGTGGATTCACGCGATGGCTTGACGTCCAGGTCCTTGAGCAGCAGGTCCGAGAAGTAGTGCCGAATGGATCCTTGCCGGTCGGTGGCCTGTTGCCATTGCTCGATGGCCTGGGCGTTCTCCGCGATCCTCAGCGCATCGACCACGTCGAGCGCCACCCGCTGGCTGGTGATGATGTCGATCTGCGTGGCCATGAAGCCGGGCGTGAGCTGCCCGGGCATCAGCAGCCCCAGCACCGGGTCCGGGCTCTTCATGTCGACCAGCACCTGAGCGGTGGCGGTGTACTTCGACGGCAGCACGAGGGAAAGCCCGACGGCCGAGCAGAGCGTCAGCGCGAACAGCAGGAGCGCGAGCTTCCAGCGGGCCTTCAGGATGTCGACGAACTGCTGGAGAGTCATGGACGCGAGAGATGGCCTGGGCTTTGAGTCGGCTTCGACCGGCGGAGCATCGACGACCTGAGAATGCGGATCACCTAAGGATGAAGCGCTGCCGTCAGGATCACATGTAGCGCCGATCCAGGGGGTCAGATTATGTCAGAGCAGCCGAGATCGATCGGCGCGATGGCACCCGTACTCGGGAAAAGCGCACGGCCCGCAACACGCGGGCCGCCTGCGATGCAACAGACGAAAACGCCCGCATCAGCGGGCGTTTCGAAGCGAAGCGGTCGACTCAGGCCAGCGCCGCCGACGGCTGCTGCCGACGCCGGGCGGCCCAGCCCACCAGACCGAGACCGGCGAGCATCATCGCCCACTCGAAGGGCTCAGGCACAGCCGCCACGCTGATGTTGTCGATCAACAGGCCGCCGTTGAAGCTCGTGCCGCTGGTGAGCGCGCTGAAGCTCAGCAGCGTGGACGGCGACGTGGCGGAGAAGTTCAGCGTCGCGGTCTTCCAGCCCTGCAAGGAATCGGCGTAGGTGATGCCGATGGTGGTGGGCAGCCCCGCGCCGGCGACGGCAAGACCCATGTACTGGCCGAAGGCCGGACTCGGGTCATAGAAGTTGCCGCGGTACTGGAAGGTCAGCTGGTATTCCTGGCTGGGCACCAGCGTGGTCACGCTGCGCGAGATGGCGCCCGGCCCGGAGCCGACCAGATCGACGTACTGATTCCCATCGGCCGCCGGGATCGGGAACAGCGGTGACCGGACGAGATCCACAGACAGACCGCCCACCGTCCAGTCTCCGACGGTCGAGCCGGCCGAGAAGGTCTGGAAGGCGGTGGAGATGACCGGGCTCTCGAAGCTGTCCGTGAACCCAGGCGCAGCCACTGCCGCGGTGGACAGGGACAGGGCGACGAGACCGGAAAGTGCGATACGCATGGTGTTCTCGATGTTGAGCAAACCTTGGAAGGAGCATACCCTGCCGCTCGTCGGCGCTCCATCACCCTACGGGGTGGCGTCGGTGGCCGGGGACGGCCGAGCCTGACAAGCCGGTGGCCGTCCTTCGGACGCCTAGCGCCGCCGCCCCGCGATCCACAGCATCATCCCCGCCAGCACCAGGAACATCGTGCCCGGCGCCGCCACCGCATCCTCGGACATCGAGGCCACCACCGCACTCGGCAGCGGCAGGCGGGTCACGACGACCTGAGGATCCCTCAGCGCCCGGATCTCGCGCGCCTCGCCCGCGGTACCCACGAACGCCGTCGCGGCGGGCAGGGACAGCGGCTTCGGTCCGTCTTGCGCGGCAAGGGGCGCCCCGAGACAGGCACAGGCCAGTGCGATGGTGACGGCGCGGCGGAGAAACGGGGGCTTGGTGCGGGGTTCAGTCATGGCGGCTCGGAGCGGGGCTACCTTCGATGGGCGTACCACACACCGAGGCAAGTTTCGCGCCCGATTGCGGCAGGATCATTTCAGTCCGCCGATACCCCGCTCGATCGCGCCCTTTTCGCCGTCCGGTACCTTGGGCGCGGGCTTGGCCGCCGGCGCGGCGGCCCCTTGGGCGAAATCACCCTTGTATTCGATCTTCGCCACGTCCCGCAGCCGCTTCATCTCGGCCTGCACCGCGTCGGTTCTCCGGCGGTTCATGATGAACTGTTCGATCGCGGGCGCGGCCTGTTTGGCATCGAGCGGCGCAGCCTGGCTGGAGCGGATCTCGGCGATGACGAACTGCGGGCCGCTCTGGAAGATGGCGACCTCGCCGTCCCTGAGCTTGGTGAACTTCGGCAGCACCTCCAGCGGGATGCCCTCGCTGCCCCGCGCCACGTTGGTGGCGACGGCGGAGTCGAAGCCGGCACGGCGCAGCAGGTCGGCAGCCTCGGCGGCGGTCTTCACCAGCGCGAGCTGCTTGGCGAGGCCGGCCCAGCCCGGGGGCTGGCCGGGCAGCACGATCTCGTTCAGGCGCCAGATGCGCCGCTCGGCGAACAGCGCCGGGTTGTCGGCGAAGAACTTGGCGACTTCGCCGGCGTCGGGCTTGGGCACCTGGGCGGCGACACGCTCCATGTAGGCGCGCGCCAGCACCTCGCGCCGCGCGGCCTCGAGGCGCTGCATGATCTCGGCGTCCCGGTCGAGCTTGGACTCCTTGGCGCGCTGGACGGCGAGCTCCTGGTCGATCAGGCGCTCGAGCACTTCCTTGCGGGCCTCGGCGGCCCGCTCGGGCGGGATGCCGGGGGTGCGCTGGAGCACGAAGTTGATCTGATGGACGGAGAGCTCGTCGTCGTTGACCTTCGCGACGACCTGCGTGGCCTTCTTCGCCCCGCTGCCGCCACCGCCGCAGGCCGCCACGGCAAGCGCCAGGGCGAGCGCTGCGGCCCGTCCGACGACGCCCGCGGGACCGGGTCTCGCAACACAGGCGCGGCGGCGCTCGAAGGGGTCGGGAGAAAGACGAGCGTTGCAGGAAAGTGCAGTCATCGCAGCCTCGGTGTCGACGCGTGCAACGGCACGGTCGGGCCGCATCATAGCCAACGTCCTCGCATCACACTGCGCACGGGAACGCGAGGTGCTATCCGACACACTCGTTGACGGCGCTGACCTTCCCACGGCGAGCGAGTATCGGCAACATTGTCCAAGATCGCGTCGCAACCGCGCGTCTTGCCCGACTCGATCGTTCGAATGGGTGAGCGGCCCATGAAGTGGCTCGGTTATGATCGGTCCACCTTCTGGCAGACACAATTTTGGGTATCCCCCCGCCCGGCGGCCTGTCCGCCTCTCGGTCCACCGTCCGCAGCGGCAGCCGCAGCCTGGTTGCGCTGGCCCGGACGGTTTGCGACCCCTTGCTCACCGTCGTCGCGCTGCTCGGCGCGGCCTGGCTGACGCGGGGTCACATCGAGAACAAGGACCTGGTCCTCGCGGTGATCGCGTTCTCGCTCGGCTATCCCGGGTCGCTGTCCTACTCGTACCGGCCGGCGAAGCTGCTGCGGCAGATCTTCGGCAACTGGTCGGTGCTCGTCGGGCTGATGGTGGTGTTCGGCCTGGCCACCAACATGCTCAAGGAGTTCCCGCCGAACATGCTGGCCTGGTGGGTGGTGGCGACGCCGGTGATGCAGGCGGCGGCGCACGTGATCGCACCCTGGCTGCTGCCGCGAGTGCTGTCGATGCGGGCGCAGCACACCGCGGTGATCATCGGCGCCAACGAGCTCGGCCGAACGCTCGCACGCGCGCTGCTCGACTCGCCGGCAATGCAGCCGGTGCGGGTCACGGCCTTCTTCGACGACCGTGCGCCGGCCCGACTCGGCGATGCGCTGGAGCTGCCGCTGACCGGTCGCATCGACTCGGTGGCCGACTTCGTGCGTGCCAACCGCGTCGACCAGATCTACATCGCGCTGCCGATGGCCTCGCAGCCGCGCATCCTGCGGCTGCTCGACCAGCTGCGCGACACCACCGCCTCGATCTTCTTCCTGCCGGACATCTTCCTCTACGACCTGATCCAGGCGCGCGTGGACACGATGGGCGGGCTGCCGGTGGTGGCGGTATGCGAGACGCCCTTCCACGGCACCACGGGCGTGATCAAGCGGCTCTCGGATGTCTGCCTGTCGCTGGCGGCGATCGTGCTGACCGCGCCGCTGATGCTCGGCATCGCGCTGGCGATCAAGTCGACGATGCCGGGGCCGGTGCTCTTCAAGCAGCGCCGCTACGGCCTGGACGGCGAACAGATCACGGTCTGGAAGTTCCGCACGATGAAGGTGCAGGAAGACGGCGCTGTGGTGCGTCAGGCCACGCGCGACGACGACCGGATCACGCCGATCGGGGGCTTCCTGCGCCGCACT
>JBIIPQ010000226.1:0-7037 GCA_044342535.1 Burkholderiaceae bacterium | reverse complement strand
ACACATCGATTTCGACAGCCTCCTCGAAATGGGCCCGCGGCCGAACGAAACAGCCCTGCTGATCGGAGCGGTCGATGTCTTGTCGGGCAGACTTGCAAAATTCTGCAGCACTCGCGAGGCCATCCGTGTGGAACACATTCTTGCGTCCTGCGCAGTGCCGAGCATCTTTGCGGCCGTCGAATGGGACGGCAGCGCCTACTGGGACGGACTGTTCTCGGATAACCCGCCAATCAGCGAGCTGATTCAGCCGAGCTTTGTCGGTGAGAAGCATTTGCCCGATGAGATCTGGGTCATCAAGATCAACTCGACCCGCTCGAACAAGATTCCGCAGACACCGCACGAAATCACCGATCGGCGTAATGAACTGGTCGGCAATGTCACTCTGTTTCAACAGCTTGACGCAATCCGGGTCATGAACGAGATGTTCCTTCAGGGCGCATTCACCGCCGCGTTCATCAAGAAAATGAACATCGACGCACCGATCGCCATTCCGAAATCCTTTGCCGACGACCCTGAACGCAGCTATCACATCCCCTTCATCGAGATGTCCGAAGCACTCGCCGGCAGCCTTGACTACGAAAGCAAGATCGATCGCAGCATCGAGCACATCGAAAGGCTCATGCAAGACGGCGAGCAGCAGGCACGTCGATTCATGGCGCAACGCCGGGCGAAGTCGGTCCACCCGGAATCATCGATCGGATAAGGCCGTCTGACCGCAGCCGCGCCAGCCCCTGTGCGCCGACAGCGGCGGCTTCAGCCTTCACGCCGCGATGCGAATCGAAGGACACGATATCAGGCCCGAACCCATAATCGAGGCCAGGGTCGCGAGCCACGGACGCTCGCAGCCCGGCCGCGTTCACACACGGGGCATCCGAATGGGCGCCTTGGCGTCGTGCAGCCCCCTGCCCATGGCGCTTGCTGCCCCTGCTGAGCGTTGCTGCCGGGCCTTGAGGGGGCGCTTGAATGTCCTATCCGCTGACACACCCATGACGCCCGGCATGCTGAAGTATGCTTGCCGTGAACGGCGGCTTCACCACCGTTGGGCCGCTTCTGAAGCAACACTGAAGTTTTGCGTATCGAGAGCCAGGAGTTCGGCATGAGCGAAGACCCTCGTTGCTGTGGTAGCGGCACCTGCATCATCGACCCGGAAGGCCGCTGTTGGTGTGGCCAGCAGTGGGACGGCCAGAAGATGCGCCATTCGCCGCTGGTCAAGGCTGCGGCACCATCTGGAGCAGACGCGCCAGAGCCACCGCTCGCGCCGACCGGTGGTCGTTCGTAATCCCTTCGAGAACGAGCTCGGCCTGGTTGTGATCGAGCCGAAGCAGCCGACGATGCTCAGCCGCGCTCGCGCAGCCTCATCACCCGCCCCACCGGCGTCATCGTGAACGACAGGTGCTCGCGCGCCTCGCCGCCGTCGGGGGTGTCCACCGACGCGAACTCGAAGCGCCCGAGCAGCACCGCCATCGCGAGCTTCATCTCGAGCAGCGCCAGGTAGCGGTCCGGGCAGATGCGCGGGCCGGCGCCAAACGGCATCGACGTGCGCCTGCCCGTACTCGCGGCACCACTGCTCGAGCTGCAGGTGCAGCCGCTCGGGCTGGATCTGCAGCAGGTTGCCGAACACCGGGAGGCCGCGGGGGCCGGGCAGGTCGTCGCAGCGTCGCGCGCTCCGCGCAGGCGCCGGCTCAGTGCTTGAGGTTGCGCTCGAACAGCGCGAACAGCCGCTGCCAGTGCCGCTCGGCGCTCGGCTTGTCGTAGATGCCCGCCCGCTGGGGGAACGCAAAACCGTGCTGCGCCCCCGGATACCACTCCAGCCGATAGGGCGTGCCCGCCTGCTCGAGCGCCGCCTCCAGCGTCGCCACCGTCTCGGGCGGCGCCCAGGCGTCGATCTCCGCGCAGGCGAAGTAGGTGTCGCAGCGCACGCGGTCGAGCATCCGGTGCGCCGAGTCCTCGCGGTCGGTGACCAGGTTGGCGCCGTAGATGGACGCCACGCAGCGCAGGCGCGGATGGTGCGCGGCCGCGGCCAGCACGAACGGCCCGCTCATGCAGTAGCCGACCGCGCCGATCCGCGAGGCGTCGGCCTTCGGGTCGCCGTCGACCAGCGCCAGCATCGCGCCGGTATCGCTCGCCACCAGCGCATTGGTGAGCGTCCCCATCAGCTCGAACATCCGGGCCATGCCGGGCTCGTCGCGCACGAGCGTGAACGCGCGCACCGATCGGTAGTAGAGGTTGGGCAGCACCACGTAGTAGCCGACCGCCGCGATGCGGCGGGCCATGTCGTGCAGTTCCTCCCGCTTGCCGGGCGCGTCCATGTAGAACAGCACCACCGGATGGGGGCCGCCCTCGTCGGGATGCACGACGAAAGTGTTCATCGACCCGTCACGGGTGGTGATCTCCAGATGCCTTTCGATCATTCCGGTCTCCTTGCGACACATTCAGGTATCGAACAGCCAGCGCTCGACGTGGCGCGCGACGATGCCGGCGCTGTCGCCGAGCATCGGGCAGTGGCCGGCGTGCGGCACGACGTGCGCCACCGCGTCCCAGGCGACCGCGGTGCGGCGCAGCGCGGCCGGCGTCACCAGCGGGTCGTCGCGGCCGGAGATCGCCAGCACCGGCACGCCGGCGTCGCGCGGCACCGGCTGCGGCCGCAGCCAGTCGAGGCAGGCCGAGAACGACTCGTCGCGCAGCGCGGCGGCGACGCGCGCCGCCAGCGCATCGGACGCCCGGGCCCCGAGCAGCAGCTCACGCACACGGGCGAGATCGGGCTCGCCGGGCTCGCCGAGCAGCAGCAGCGGACGGCGCGCGAGCAGCACACGGGCGAACGCCGCGGGGTGGCGCGCGGCCAGGCCGCGAGCGGCCGCCTCCAGCCCGTCGGGCGGGGTCGGCGAGATCAGCACCGCACCGTCGCGCGCGCCGCGCGCGATCAGGCCCTCGACCACGCGCGCGCCCATCGAGTGGCCGACGAGGATCTTCGGGCCCTCGATGTGCTCGAGCATCGCGTGCAGCCGGTCGATGTAGCGCGACAGCGGCAGGTACGCCACGCGGCGCGACCACTGGCCGGTGGGCCAGGCCTCGTGCAGGTCGGGGGCGAAGCAGCGCAGCCCGAGCGACTCGAGGCGCGGGCGCAGCCCGTCCTGCCCGTCGTCCCATACCCAGGGCCCGAGGCAGGGCCCGTGCACGAGGACGACGACGGCCTTCGGCACGAAGGCGACTCCGTTCAGGGTCGGGCGACGGGTGCCGCGCCCGCGCGCCGGTGCACCAGCACGCCCGTCGCCCAGGTCTCGAGCACGCCGCGGTCGTCGGCGAGCGTGGCGAGCGCGAAGAAGGTGTCGAGCGGATCGTCGCGCAGCGCCGTGCGGCGCGCCAGCAGCGGCGTACCGGCCGGGTCGAGGACGGCGAGGTCCGCATCGCGCCCGGGCAGCAGGCTGCCGATGCGCTCGCCCAGGTACATCGAGCGCGCACCGCCCAGCGTCGCGAGGTACAGCGCGTAGGCCGGGTGCAGCGAGATGCCGAGCAGCTGCTGCACCTTGTAGGCCTCGCCGAGCGTGCGCAGCATCGAGTAGCCGGTGCCGCCGCCGACGTCGGTACCGAGCCCGAGCGGATGGCCGGCCGCGATCGCCTGGCGCAGGTCGTACAGGCCACTGCCGATGAACAGGTTCGAGGTCGGGCAGAACGAGGCGGCCGTGCCGGAGGCGGCCAGCCGTGCGCGGTCCGCGTCGTCGAGCCAGATGCAGTGCGCGTAGACGGCGCGCTCGCGCAGCAGGCCGTAGTGGTCGTAGACGTCGAGGTAGCTGCGCCGCTCGGGGAACAGCCGTGCCACCCAGGCCACCTCGTCGCGATTCTCGGCGACGTGGCTCTGCACGTGCACCGTCGGATGCTCGGCGGCGAGCCGTCCGGCGGCCTCGAGCTGGGCCTCGGTCGAGGTGACCGCGAAGCGCACCGTGATCGCGTAGCGCGAGCGGCCACGGCCGTGCCAGCGCTCGATCAGCGCGCGGCTGTCGTCGATACCGCCCGGCGTGGTGTCGCGAAGCCCGTCGGGCGCGTGACGGTCCATCAGGCACTTGCCGGCGACCATCAGCAGGCCGCGCGCCTCGGACGCCTCGAAGAAGGCGTCGACCGAAGCCGGATGCACGGTGCAGAAGACGCTCGCGGTCGTGGTGCCGTTCTCGAGCAGCCGGTCGAGGAAGAACGATGCAGCCGCCCTCGCATGCTCGGCGTCGGCGAAGCGCTGCTCCTCGGGGAAGGTGTAGCGCTCCAGCCAGTCGAGCAGCTGGGTGCCGTAGCTGGCGATCACGTCGATCTGCGGGAAATGCACGTGCGTGTCGACGAAGCCGGGCACGACCAGCATGCCGCGCCGGTCGTGCAACACGACGTCCGGGCCGAGCTGCGGCAGCAGCGCGGCCGCCGGCGCCAGGCGCTCGATGCGTCCGTCACGGATCAGCAGCACGCCGTCGCGCACGTGCTCGACCGCACCCGCGTCGGACCCGTCGAGGCCCGGGTCGCGCAGGCAGTGCAGGAAGTCGGCTCGGATCGCGACGTCGGCCACGTGGCTCAGCTCCTGGGGACTTTGCCTACGACGCCCTCGACCAGCCAGTCGATGCGATTGAGGTCCTCGTCGCCCATCGTGCCCTGCTGCAGCCGGACCCGTCCCTCGTTGTCGCGGATCGGGCCGGTGAACGGATGCAGCCGGCCCGCGACCAGTTCGGCCTCGCGGGCGCGCAGCAGCGTCGCGGTGTCGCCGGGCAGGTCCGGGGCGAGCGGGCCGACGCGCACCATGCCGTCCTTCAGGCCGCCCCAGGTGGTCCGGCTGCGCCAGGTGCCGTCGAGCGCGGCCTGGGTGCGCTGCACGCAGTAGCGGCCCCAGTGATGGGTCACCGAGGCGAGGTGGGCCTTCGGCGCGGCGCGGCTCATGTCGGAATGGTAGCCGACGACCCGCAGCCCGCGGGCCTCGGCCGCCTGCGGCACGGCCGACGAGTCGGTATGGTGGGTGAGCACGTCGGCGCCCTGCCCGGCCAGCGTGAAGGCGGCATCGCGCTCCAGGCCGGGGTCGAACCAGCTGCTGGTCCAGACGAGCCGCAGCTGCGCCTTCGGGTTCACCGCGCGCGCGCCGAGCATGAACGCATTGATGCCCTGCAGGACCTCGGGGATCGGGAAGGCGGCGACGTAGCCGATGACGTTCGAGCGCGTCGAACGTCCGGCGACGAGCCCGCCGAGGTAGCGGCCCTCGTAGAAGCGCGCGTTGTAGGTCGCCACGTTCGTCGCGGTCTTGTAGCCGGACGCATGTTCGAAGGCGATGGCGGGGAAGTCGCGGGCGACGCGCAGCGTCGGCTCCATGTAGCCGAACGAGGTCGTGAAGATCAGGCGGTGGTCCTGCGCCGCGAGGTCGCGGATGACGCGCTCGGCGTCGGCCCCCTCGGCGACCTTCTCGACGAAGCGGGTGGCGATGCGCGCACCGAACGTCTGCTGGAGCTCGAGGCGGCCGAGGTCGTGCTGGTGTGTCCAGCCGGCGTCGGACAGCGGGCTCACGTAGACGAAGCCGACCTTCAGCGGCGCCTTCGCGGGGGCGTTCGCCTGGGCGGCGGCCGGACGTGGCAGTGCGACGCCGAGCGCGGCGGCGAGGGGGGCGGCCAGGGACGGCGCGCCGAGCGCGGCCGCGGCGAGCGAATGCAGTGCGGCCCGCCGAGGCGGGGCGGCGGGCCCTGCGACGGCGAGGTTTTCGACGAATCGGTCGTCGTTCACGTGGTTGGTCCTCGAACACGGCTGCAGGCGGGCCGGCTGCAGCGCCCGGTGGCCCGCGAGAGCGGGCTGGGCCGCGATTCTACGTGGGGCGCCGCGCACGGCCCCAAACGAGACGGGCGCGACTCGCGTCGCGCCCGTCCGTGCCCGACCCCCGGCTTGCGCCGGGCGTCGTGCCTTACTTCAGCGCCTGCAGTGCGGCGATGCGCTGCTCCATCGGCGGGTGGGACGACAGCAGCGCCATGAAGCCGCTCGCGCGTCCGCTGATCCCCATCGTCTGCACCGTCTTGGGCATCTCGCCGGGATCGAGGCCGCCCAGGCGCGCGAGCGCGCCCATCATCGGCTCCTTGCGGCCCATCAGCTGGGCGGCGCCCGCATCGGCACGGAACTCGCGCTGCCGCGAGAACCAGGCGACGATGACCGCAGCCAGCACGCCGAGCAGCATGTCCATGACGAAGGTCGTCACGTAGTAGCCGATGCCGGGACCGTCGTTCTGGTTGCGCAGCACCACCTTGTCGACGAAGTAGCCGACCACCCGCGAGATGAACACGACGAAGGTGTTCATTACGCCCTGGATCAGCGTCATCGTGACCATGTCGCCGTTGGCGACGTGGGCGACCTCGTGGCCGATCACCGCCTCGACCTCCTGGCGCTGCATCGACTGCAGCAGCCCGGTGGAGACCGCGACCAGCGCCGAGTTCTTGAACGCGCCGGTGGCGAAGGCGTTGGGCTCGCCCTCGTAGATCGCGACCTCGGGCATCTTGATGCCGGCCTTGTCGGCGAAACGGGCGACGGTCTGCACGATCCACATGTGGGTGGGATCCTGCGAGTCGTTGATGACGACCGCGCCGACCGAGCGCTTGGCCATCGGCTTGCTGATCAGCAGCGAGATGAACGCGCCGCCGAAGCCCATGATCAGAGAGAACCCGAGCAGTTGCCCGAGGTTCAGGCCGTTGGCGCTGAGGAACCCGTTCAGGCCGAGCAGGTTCACGGCGAGGCCGAGCACCAGCATCACGGCGAGGTTGGTCAGGAGGAAGAGGGCGATGCGCTTCATGATGGTCGATGACTCCCGGCTGGGGATGAAGGCGTTGGTCGCGCATGCTAGCCCAGCCTTGCATTCCGGCGCACATGACCCCACCCCGCCCCGGAGTTCGGCGCCCGGGCGCCCCGCGACCGCTCGGACGCGCGGCACGCCGGCGTCGGTGGCACCATACGGGCGGAGTCGGCCGCCGTCGCGGGCGGCTGCTGCCCTCACCTGCCCCTGAACCACCCACGCGGACGGCCTCCAGCCCGGCCGCCCCAGC
>JBIIPQ010000225.1:0-7079 GCA_044342535.1 Burkholderiaceae bacterium | reverse complement strand
TGGGCGTGGCGGCGAGCGCGGCGCGGATCGCGGGGAGGATGCGGTTCTTGGCGGTGTCGATGCGGGCCTGCGACACGCCGGCGGCGGTGCCGATGGCCTGCAGCCAGGCTTCGGTGCCGTCGTGGCCGACCGGCGCCGAGCCCACGATCGGGCGGCCGGCCGCCTCGAACTCGCGGACCGACGCGGTGTAGAACGGGTGGAGCGCTGCGACCGCGACGCAGTCGAGCGCGGCGTAGAGCTCGCGCCACTCGCGGGTCGGCACGATGGGGCCCGCGGCCAGGCCCATCGGCTCGAGCATCATGCCGATGCCGACCGGGTCGGCGGGGAACACCTCGCCGAGCAGCGTCACCGTCGGGCGCTCCGAGCGCCCGTTGCGCGGCGCGGCGACCGGGCCGGACTGCACCTCGTTGCGGGCGTAGCGCAGCATCGCGCCGGCCAGCACGTCCTTGGCTTCCGCATGCGTGGGCACGCCGAAGCCGGGCACGTCGATGCCGATCACGCGCACGCCGTTGATCGACTTCGGCAGCAGCTGCAGCGGCACGCCGGAGGCGGTCGGCACGCACAGGTTGATGACGACGATCGCGTCGAGCTTGGTCGGATCGGCCTGGGCGTGCACCGATTCGCGGATGTCCTCGAACAGCTTGCCGGTGACCAGCGTCTCGCTGTTGAACGGCACGTAGCCGACGCTGCGGCGTGCGCCGTAGAAGTGCGAGGTGAAGGTCAGGCCGTAGACGCAGCAGGCCGAGCCCGAGAGGATCGTCTGCGTGCGGCGCATCCGCAGGCCGACGCGCAGCGAGCCGAAGGCCGGGCACATGCTCTGCGGCTGGTCGTGCGGGCCCTTCGGGTAGTCGGCGGCGTACTGCTCGAGGACCTCGGCCTTGCCGGCCGAGGCGGCGGCCTCGAGCATCGCGTCGCGGCCCGAATGGCAGCCGACACCGTCGCCCTCGAGGGCGTCGGGGTTCGCGACCGGGGTGGGCGTGGGCGCGTCCATGGTCACGGGCTCAGGCCGCGTCGTCGTAGACGACTTCGAGCGTCGGCTTCGAGGTGTCGGTGCGTCCGACCATGTCGAAGACCGTCGCGGGCTCGAGCACGTAGTCGCGCCCGGTCACGTCGCTGGAGAACAGGCCGAGCAGCTGGTCCTGGGTCAGCGGCTTCGGACGGACCGGCGGCGCCTCGCCGACGTTGGTGGCCAGCGTCTCGAAGAGCGGCGCCCACTGCGTGCCGGGGCGGCCGATGATCTCGTAGCTCGCGCTCTTGCGACGGATGTCCTCGTGCGCGGGAATCGCGGCGAGCACCGGGATGCCGGCGCGCTCGGCGAAGGCCGCGGCCTCGCCGGTGCCGTCGTCCTTGTTGATCACCATGCCGGCGACGCCGACGTTGCCGCCGAGCTTGCGGAAGTACTCGACCGCGCTGCACACGTTGTTGGCGACGTACAGCGACTGCAGGTCGTTGGAGCCGACGACGATGACCTTCTGGCACATGTCGCGGGCGATCGGCAGGCCGAAGCCGCCGCAGACCACGTCGCCGAGGAAGTCGAGCAGCACGTAGTCGAAGCCCCACTCGTGGAAGCCGAGCTTCTCGAGCGTCTCGAAGCCGTGGATGATCCCGCGCCCGCCGCAGCCGCGGCCGACCTCGGGCCCGCCGAGTTCCATCGCGTAGACGCCGTCGCGCTTGAAGCAGACGTCGCCGATGGCGACCGCCTCGCCGGCGGCCTTCTTGCGCGACGAGGTCTCGATGATGGTGGGGCAGGCGCGGCCGCCGAACAGCAGCGAGGTGGTGTCGCTCTTCGGGTCGCAGCCGATCAGCAGGACCTTCTTGCCCTGCTGGGCCATCATGTACGACAGGTTGGCGAGCGTGAAGCTCTTGCCGATGCCGCCCTTGCCGTAGATCGCGATGATCTGCGTCTCTTTCGTGACCGGGCCGGTCGACGGCGCGTCGGGCTCGATGGCCGCTTCGGCGCGCAGCCGTTCCTTCTGGATGAACTGTACGGTGGCCGTGCTCGGGATGCTGCTCGTGCTCATGCGCAATGTCTCCAGTCCAGGACCATCTTCAGACAGTCCGCGTCGTCGAATGCGACGGGGTAGGCGCCCGGTGCCCGGGTCGCCTCGGCGCGATGCGTGATCAGGCCGTCGAGGGACAGGTGTCCGGTCTCGATCAGCCAGCGCACCGCGAGCAGGTCGGGTTTCTTCCACTCGGCCGCGCAGCGGATCGTGGCCTCGCGCATGAACGCGGGCGCGAAGGCGAAGGCCAGCGGCTGGGTGTAGAAGCCGGCCAGCACGATCTCGCCGCCGGGCGCCAGGCGCATCACCAGCGAGTCGAGCAGCGACGCATCGCCGCTGACGTCGAAGATCGCCTTGTAGTCGCGGCGGTCGTCGTCCTTGGGGTCGACGACCGAGTAGCCGGCGCCGCCGCCGGCGCGCTGCGGGTTGGTCTCCCAGACCACCGGCGCGGGGTGTCCGCCGAGCACCGTCAGGCGCGCGAGCAGGCGGCCGAGCACGCCGTGGCCGACGATCAGGTCGGGCGGGACGATCGGGTCGCGGCGCCCGCCGCCGGCGACGGAGTGGTACGCGGTGGCGGCCAGCGCCAGCAGCGTGCCCTGCTCGCCGAGCGCGTCGCTGATCGGCACGGCCTTCTCGCCGGCGACCACGAGGCGCGAGGCGGAGCCGCCGAACAGGCCGCGGATCTCGCCGAAGCAGCGCGCGCCGGGCACGTACACCGACTCGCCGCCGACGAAGCCGGACTTGGGACCCGCGTGCAGCACGCGGCCGACCGACTCGTAGCCCGGCACCAGCGGATAGCCCATGCCCGGGAAGGTGGGCATGCGGCCGGTGTAGAGCAGCTTCTCGGTGCCCGTGCTGATGCCGCTGTGGTCGACCTGCACGACCACGTCCGACTCGCCCGGCTCGGCCAGCACGACGTCGTTGACGCGGATGCGGCCGGGTTGCTCGAGGACGACCGCTCTCGAGTTCATCGGGCGGCTCCGTGCAGCGGTGCCGCCTGGGGGAGTGTGTTCAAGGTGTCTGACGGTGAGTCGTTCGAGGGCATGTCAATGCTCCCTTGGGAATGTCATCTTAGACTTACTGATTCGAGTGTCAAGCGAAATGGACAGTCCGGATCGAATCTGGGTGTCGCGGGCGTTCCACGGGTCGGACTCGACGCTCAGGGACGTGCGCGAAGCACGCGGGTCTGCAGCGGCAGACGGGTGGGCAGCAGGTCGACCGAGGCGAAGCCGGCGTCGTGCAGCAGCGCCTCGATCCGGGCGGGGGTGCGCGAACGGCCCTTGCCCATCGCCAGCAGGTACAGGCCGTAGTACGCGTCGCCGATCGCCTCGGCGCCCGGCGTGCCGGACATCGGCTCGCAGACCAGCAGCGTGCCGTGCTCGGGCAGCGCGGCGCGGGCGGCCCGCAGGATCGCGAGCACGCGTTCGTCCGGGTGGTCGAACAGCACGCGCACCAGGGTGATCACGTCGGCGCCGGTGGGCAGCGGGTCGGTGAGGAAGCTGCCGCCGTGAGCCTGCGCGCGGTGCGCGAGCCCGGCGCGTGCGAAGCGCGCCTGCGCGCGCTCGGCGACCGCGGGCAGGTCGAAGAGCATCAGCTCGAGGGCGGGGGCGCGCTCGGCGACCTTCATCAGGAACGCGCCGTCGCCGCCGCCGACGTCGAGCAGGCGGCGGTGACGCGCCAGCGGATAGGCGTCGAGCACCTGCTCGGCGACCATCGGCTGCGTGACCGCCATCAGCTCCGAGTACTCGGCCACGCGCGAAGTGTCGAGGCGCTCGGGGACCGCGCCGGGCGCGGTGTCGGCGTACGGCCAGTAGCCCGACATCGAGGTGTCGCGCTCGCCGCGCAGCAGCGCCACCGGGTCGCTCAGGTCCTGGTAGAGCGTCGCGTGGTGCTCGACCATCGCGGCGACCGAGGGCAGCGCGACGATCGGTGCGCCCAGGCGGCCGAGGCCCCAGCGGCCGTCGTCGCGGGCCTCCATGAGGTGCAGCGACGCGGCGGCGGCGAACAGGCGCGCGGCGCCGTCGGCGGGCAGGCCGATGCGGCGTGCGAGCTCGTCGGCGGCGAGCGGCCCGTCGGCGAGGATGTCGAACACGCGCAGCCGCACGCAGGCGAGCAGCACCTGCGAGTAGGTGAAGCCGGCGACCACGTCGAAGAGCGCGCGCGCATCGCTGCGCACGAACGGGCGCGTCAGCGGGAATGCGGCGGCGCGGCGGTGGAAGGCCGGGCTGGTGAGGAGCCGGTCGCGCAGCGCGCGCCAGCGGTCACGCAGCGTCGGTCGGGCCGGTGGGCTCAGGCGTGGGCCTGCGTCCGGGCCCGGCGTGCCGCTGCGTCCTCGCACCACGCGCGCGGCACCAGCCGTTCGGATTCCATCCATACCAGGGCTCGCAGGCGGGGGGCACCCGCACAGTCGGGAATCGCCGCGATCGCCTGCGCGACCAGCGACTCGAAGTGGAAGATCGCGCCGTCGAGGCCGAGCTCGCGGGCGGAGCTGGGTCGTCCGAGCAGCACGTCCTGGCCGATCGGCTTGCCGAGCACGGCCGGGTCGGAGAGCACGTCGCGGATGTCGTCGGCGACCTGGTAGGCCTCGCCGAGCCGGTCGCCCAGCCCGCGCCAGATGCGGCCCTCGGCGCCCGCGGCCTCGGCGCCGGCGGCGGTGGCCGCGGCGAACAGCGCCCCGGTCTTGGCGCGCTGGTAGTCCGACAGCGCGACGCGCGGCTCGGCCTCCCAGGCCTGACCGGCGACGATGCCGAAGGGGGTGCCGGTGCCGCCGGCGATGATCGCGAGCAGCGGTCCGAGGCGCTGGGGCGCGGACGCCGCCGCCTCGCCGAGGACCTGGAACGCGCGCACGATCATCGCGTCGCCGGCCAGCACGGCGAGCGGCTCGCCGAAGGCGGCCTGCACCGAAGGCCGGCCGCGGCGGGTGGCGGCGTCGTCGAAGCAGGGCAGGTCGTCGTGCACGAGCGATGCGCAGTGCATCAGCTCGAGCGCGACCGCCGCGGCGTCGGCCAGCCCCGGCTCGTCGTCACCGCAGGCGCGGGCGACGGCGATGCACAGCTGCGGGCGGATGCGGGCGCCGCCGGGGAAGACCGCATGGCGGATCGCCGAGGCGAGCTTCGGCGGGGCGCCGGGGATCTCGTGCTGCGCGAGCGCGGTATCCAGGGCCTGCTCGATCCGGGCGAGGATGTCCATGCGAAGTCGTCCCGTGTGATGGACCGCCCGAGTGTCAACCCGGCGTGTCCGTTGCGTGTGTCAATTACGATAGACACTTCATGTGTCAGCGTCAACGGGCGACCACGCGCCCGTCGGCCACATTCAGGAGACGACGATCCGGTCGCGCTGCGCCTGGGCGCGCATCGCCTGGCGTTCGAGCAGCTCGATCACGCGGACGGTGCGCTCGCTGCCCGGCGTCTCCTCGTCGGACGAAGCGGATGCGGTGGCCGGGGCGAAGGGGTCGGTGCGCGTCGCGGCCTGCACCAGGTAGCGGACCGCGTCCAGCGCCGGCAGCGCCTCGCCCGAGGGCCGCGGCGCGAGCGCGCCGGTGGCCAGCGCCTGCAGCAGCAGCACGACCTTGCGCCGGCGCGGCACGACCGCGCGCTGCGACACCGAGTCGCAGCCGCGGCGTGCGACTTCGTGGCCGATCGCCGCGTACAGCACGCGCGCCGCCTGGATGCCCGGGCGGCAGGTCGGCGGCAGCAGGCCGATGCCGGCTTCCGCGCGCAGGTACAGCGCATCGGCCGCATTGAGCAGGCGGCGCACGACCGCGGCGATCCGCGCGTCGAAGACCGGGTTCGCCAGCCAGGCGTCGGGGTCGACGCCGGCCTGGCGCAGCCAGGCGAGCGGCAGGTAGATGCGGCCGCGGCGCGCGTCCTCGCCGACGTCGCGGGCGATGTTCGAGAGCTGCATCGCGACGCCGAGGTCGCAGGCGCGGGCGACGGCTTCGGCGGAGCTGCGGCCCATCAGCACGGCCATCATCGCGCCGACGGTGCCGGCCACGCGGGCACCGTAGTCGTAGAGCTCCTCGATCGTCTCGTAGCGCCGGCCGCGGGCGTCCCACTCGAAGCCGTCGAGCAGGGCCTCGGGCAGCTCGCGCGGCAGGCCGTGGCGCACCACGACACGCGCCATCGCGCGGTCCGCGGGCGTGGGCATCGGATCGCCGGCATACATGCGCGCCAGGCGCGCACGCAGGCGTCCGACCGCGGCCAGCTCGTCGACGGTGTCGAGGTCGACCGCGTCGTCGGCGCTGCGGCAGAACGCGTACAGCGCACAGGCCGAGTCCCGCACGCGTCGCGGCAGCAGCTTCGAGGCCGCGAGGAAGGTCCGCGAGCCGTCGCGCAGCTGCTCGCGGCAGGCCTCGAGGTCTTCGTCGGCGAGCGCGCGGGCGAGGGCTTCCGGCGTCCGGGCGACACGATCGGACAGGCGGGACGGGGGCGGTGCGATCGCGGACATGGAAGAAGGCCTCGGGTCGAGTCTGCCGAGCCATGGTAGCCGTGTAACGACCGCGAGACAAACATAACTGTCACGTCGCCTGGACAGTCGTCCGGCGGGAGAGGGCGTCGACCAGTCGCCCGTCAGTCGCCCGTCGGTGCCGCGGCGAGCCCGATCCGGGTCGCGAACGCCGCGATCCGGGCGGCCACCTGGTCGGGCCGCTCCTCGTGCGCCAGGTGGCCGAGGCCGGCGAGCATCTCGACGGCAGCGCCCGGCACGTTGCGCTGCACGCGATAGGCCTGCTCGGGCGGCACGGTGGTGTCGCGGGCGCCGACGATCATCAGCAGCGGACAGGGCAGGCCGGGCAGCTCGCGTTCGATCGGGCGCAGGTTCCAGTTGGCCATCATCCCGAGAGCCCCCGCGACGTGGCCGGGGCTGGCGACCAGGGTCGCGTAGCCCCGGCGGCCGTCGTCGCCGATCGCGGAGCCGGTGCCGCGCAGCAGCCGCTCGAGCACCGCGGGCGATGCGCCGACCTTCGCGAAGAGCCTCGGGACCGCCGGCAGCCCGCCGAGCCAGCGTGCCGCCGGCGAGAACAGCTGTCCGGGCAGGCCGCCGAACGGCAGGAAGGCCGGGTTCAGCCCGACCAGGCCCCGC
>JBIIPQ010000224.1:0-7109 GCA_044342535.1 Burkholderiaceae bacterium | reverse complement strand
TGCGCGACGAGATTCCGCCGCACTACTGACGGGGCGCACGCGGTTCAGGGCAGGCGCAGCTCGAACCGGGTGCCGCTCGCACCCTCGCCGTCCCAGAGATCGAGCAACCGCAGCTCGCCGCAGCGACCATCGTTGGTGTGCAACCGTGCCACGGTGCGGCACAGCTCGGTGCCCAGCCCGGTCCGCTCGCCATCGGTCGCGGTATCCGGTTCGCCGTCGAGACCCGGCCCGTCGTCCTCGACCGCGAGCACCAGCCAACCGTCCTCGCATCGGGCCGAGAGTCGGATGGTCGAGCGCGCGTAACGGGCCGCGTTGTCGACTGCGGCCTCGAGTGCGAGACCGATCAGGTAGGCGTCGAAGAACCAGTCGGCTGGCGCATGCGAGGCATCCACCTGGACCTCGATCTCCTGACGCGCTGCGATCGTTCGCCCGAACCGGGCAGCCTGCGCGAGGGCGCGCGCCGGATCCTCTTCCTGCTCGTTGGCCGCGAGCCCGTGGGCGTCGGCGCGATACAGGGTCAGGAAGGCCACCAGACGTCGCTGCAGCGCCACGGCATCGGTGCGCAGCGGTCCGAGTTCGGCGGCCAGGTCCGGATGCGCCGCGAGCAGCTCGGTCAACCGCTGCTCGTGTACCGCGAGCCGGTTCTTCAGGTCGTGCACGACGAGTGCGGACAGGCCCGGGAACATGTCAGGACGCCACCTCGGAGGCTTCGACGGCGGGCGCCCTGCCGGCAGACTCGAGCTTGTGGAGGTAGGCGTCCATCATTTTCAGGCGCACGGGGTCGGCGGTGCCGCGCTCGCGCAGGCGCACCAGCGCGGCCTGCACCTGAGCGAGCAGATCCGGCCGCACGCCCTTCACACGCATCGTCATCAGGTAGATCTCGACGGCCGCGGTCAGCACGCGGGTATGGTTGCGTGCCTTGGACAGCGCCGCATTGACCATCGAGACGGCCTCGTCGAAGCCGCCGGCCCGCAGCTTGCGCACGGCGGCCTCGGCATCCTTCGCCGCTTCCTCCGACCGGTCGACGCTCAGCGCCGCGGCACGCTCGGGCATGCCGGCATCGACCAGCACCTTGTTCGCCAGCGCACGCGTGGAGGCGTTCTCCGCCGCAGGCAGACGCTCGGCGGCCGCCACGGCCGCGTCGAGCAGCGCGAGGCCCTGATCGGTCATTCCTGCGGTCAGGGCAGCCTTCGCGATCAGCAGGCGCGTGTGCGGCTCGGCATCGACACCGAGTACGCCGGCGAGCCGCTTCGCGGCCGCTTCCGCTTCCACGGGCTGCTCGAGCGCGGTCCACGCCTGCACGTCGATCGCGGCCGCCAGGGCCTGCGTGCGCGCATCGTCGGGCTGGTCGGCGAGTTCCTTGGCGATGAGCTTGATCGCGCGCCGCGGATCGCCCCGCTCGAGGCTGACCTGCGCGAGCAGTGCGCCGTTGCGCGAATCCCGGGTGATCGCGTTGGCGGTCTGGCGGACCACCTTGCTCAGCGCGGCATCGGCGGTGTCGAGCTCGCCGGCGAGGTAGGCGATCTCGGCCTGCCGGCGACTGCGCAGCGCGCTCGGGATGTGTTCGGCGGCAGTCGTGGCGACCTTCAGCGCGCCGCTCACGTCGCCGGTGCGCTCCAGCAGCTCGAGCAGCAGCTCGTAGGCACCAGCGTGATAGCGCCGCTCCTTGAGGATCGTGTGCAGGCGCTGGCGCGCGGCTTCGATGTCGCCCATGGCGAGCACGCAGCGCGCGATGCCGAGCGAGGCCCAGGTCATCGAGCTGCGCACCTTCAGCGCACGGCGGTAGGTCTGCAGCGCGTCGTCCCAGCGGCCGAGCGCTACCTGGCACATCGATGCATGGCGCAGCAGCTCGACCCGGTGGTGCGGGCCGGCCTTCTCCAGGCGCACGCAGTGCTCCAGCCCCTCGGCGAAACGCCCGGCGTGCACCGCTTCGTACATCGGCCGCAGCGCGACCTGACGGGCCAGCGCCTCTTCGATACGGGAGAGCAGCCGGTCGGTCGCCACCGGCTTGACCAGATAGCCGTCGGGCAGCATCTCCGCGGCGCTGGCGACGCGGTCGATGGTCGAGTCGGCGGAGATGACGAAGAACAGCCCGCCCGGCGGCATCAGCCGTTCCTGGCGCACGTACTCGAGCAGCTGCTGGCCGTTGGTGCCGGGACCGAGGTAGTAGTCGGACAGGATCAGGTTGAACGGCGCGGCCCGAATGGCCTCGACCGCGCTCCGTGCGTCGGCGGCGAGCACGATGTCCTTGATCTGCGCATCGGCCAGCGTGTCGCGCAGCCGCGTACGCATCTCTCGGATGTCGTCGACGACCAGCGCACGCATGCCTTTGAGCTGGCTCGCACTCAGCATTGGGCGGGTTCCCGGTGGACCCCGAGCGTAGCGTCCCCATGGGCGTCAGAGGGCTCGCGGCACCCACCCGAAGCACCGCTGGTCCGGGAGCGGTCGACACACGGCACGTCGCGGGCGACGGATGGCCACCTGCCCGAAAGGCTCGACGCCGGCTGGGAACGTCGTGTAGCGTGCAGACCTCGACAGGAGGAGACCCTGCATGAAACGCCGCGCATCCGCCGCGGGCGCCGTCGCGCCCACCTCTCCGGAATCGACCGTCCCTTCGCGCCGCCTTGCGCTCGCCGCTGCCGGCGCCGCCGCCGTGCTCGGCACGCTGCCGCGCTTCGCGATCGGGCAGGGCGCCTGGCCGAACAAGCCGGTCCGCGTGATCGTGACCAACCCGCCCGGCGGGCTGACCGACGCCTACGCGCGCCAGTACAGCGAGGCGCTGTCGCGCAAGTTCGGCCAGCCCTTCGTCGTCGACAACCGGCCGGGTGCGGGTGGCATCATCGCGGCCGATGCGCTGGCGAAGGCGCCCGCCGACGGCTACACGCTGATGGTCGCGATCCAGACGCCGATGTGGAACGGCCGCGTGCTCTACAAGTCGCTGCCGTACGACCCGGACAAGTCCTTCGCGCCGATCACGCTGTTCCCGGCCGGCGCGCTGGCCTTCGGCGTGCATGCCAAGCTGCCGATCAGGACACCCGACGAGTACGTCGCCTGGGCCGCGAAGAACGTGGCTGCGGTAGGCACCTATGCCGCCGGCTCGTGGCCGCACATGATCGCCGACACCTGGAACCGCACCCGCAACCTCAAGCTCGACGTGATCCACTACAAGGGCGAGCCGCCGATGTGGGTCGACATCTCGTCGGGCCAGGTGAGCGGCGGGCTGGGCAGCTTCCAGGCGATGAGCAGCCACATCGAGCGCGGCACGGTCCGTCCGATCGCGGTGGTCGGCCAACGCCGCTCGCCGCGGCTGCCCGACGTGCCGACCTTCGTCGAGCAGGGGCACAAGGATCCGATCTTCGCCCTTGACGGCTGGCTGCCGATGGTCGCCCCCGCGGGGACGCCGGAGGACATCCTGCAGAAGCTCTCAGAGGGCGTGATGGAGGCCTATCAGACCCCGAAGATCCAGCAGCTCCATGAGACCTTCGGCATTCCCAACGGGCCGGTCGGCCTGGAAGAGGCACGGCGACGCTGGAGGGACGAGGCGCCGCAGTGGGTCTCGATCGCCGACCGCCTCGGCATCAAGCTCGACTGACCGCCATCCGACCCCGATCGGGTCGCGGCGTCATGCCGCGGCCCGTCGCGAGGCCCGCCGCTCGGCCCAGAGGTTCAGACCGTTGGCGGCCAGGATGCAGGCGGCGCCGACCATGACCGGCAGGCGCAGTGGCTCGGCGTACAGCAGCATGCCGACCACCGCGATCAGCGGCAGCCGCATGAAGTCCATCGGCGCGACCACGATCGCATCGGCCAGCCGCGAGGCCCGCGTCAGGCAATAGTGAGCGCTCAGCCCGACCAGCCCGCAGAGCGCCGACCAGCCCAGCGCCCCGGCCGAGGACAGCGTGATGCCGGTGCCCGCGAGCACCAGCACCGTGGCGATCGGCAGCTGCAGCACGTGCATCCAGACCAGCATCACGAACGGTCGGTCGGTGCGGGTCAGGCGACGCACCGCCATCACGTTGATCGCGAAGCCGAGCGCCGAGGCGAGCGCGAGCAGTGATCCCGGTCCGAGCGACAGGTGCTCGAGAAAGGCCTGCGGCGACGGCCCAGCGTCGGCAGGCCAGACCACGACGAGCGCACCCGCAAAGCCCACCAGCGCGGCGAACGCCCGCCACGCCGTGAGGCGCTCGCGCAGGAACAGCGGTGCCAGCACCGCCACCCACAGCGGCGCGGTGAATTCGAGCGCGAAGACCTCCACCAGCGGGATCATCGCGACCGCCAGCATCCAGGCGAGCTGCGCGCCGAAGTGCACCACTGCACGGCCCGCGGTCAGCGCGGGCTGCCCGCTGCGCAGGCTCGCCAGGGTGCCGCGCAGGGCGAGGTGCAGCACCGCGAGGATCAGCAGGCCAGTGCAGGCCCGCCAGAACAGCAGCTCGAGCGCGCCGATCGAACGCATCGCCTCGCGCCCGGTGATCGCGACCATCGAGAACGACAGCAGGGCGCCGATCATCCAGATCGCGGCGCGACGCGGGTCCGCTGCGGGGCGGCCGATGTCCGTCGCCACGGCGGCGTTGTCGGTGGAAGTTCGGGACATCGGTGGCGCGTCTCCGTGGGCGCCGGGGACCGGGGCTGCCCGTGCAGGGCCGGTCCAGTGGTCGGATCGGGGCCTGAATGTTACGGCTTTCCACATCAGGGTTCGGACACCGGACGACCGATTCCCCTACAACGGGGAAAGCGGACAGTCGGTCATCGCGTCATGGGCCGGCGATCAGGCGGGTGAGCATTCGCCGTACACGCCCTCTACCGGGTGCCTGGAGATGAGTGATGGTCGTCGATTGGACCTTGAAGAAAAGACTGGCGCTGACGTTCGCCGCCATCCTGACGACCGCCTGCGCGCTGCTCGGCGTGGCGCTCGTCAACAACGCGCGACTGGGCGACACCGTCAGGTGGAACACCCACACGTACAAGGTCATGTCGGAAGCCGACAGCCTGCTGCTCAACATGGTGAACATCGAGACCGGCATGCGCGGCTTCGTGGCCTCGGGCAGCGAGAAGTTCCTGGAGCCCTTCGACAAGGGTCAGGAGGGCTTCGCAACCGCGTTCGAGCAGATCAAGTCGCTGACGTCGGACAACGCCGCGCAGCAGACCCGGCTGGACAAGGCAAAGGCGGATCACCTGCAGTTCATGGCGGTCGCGCGTGAGCTGATCGCCCTGCGCCGCGAGGTCACTGTCGGCAAGGTGCCGCTGGACACCTTGCAGCAGACGTTCGCCGCCGGCAAGGACAAGGCGGCGATGGATGCGTTCCGCGCCGTCAAGGCCGAGATCACGCAGGTGGAGGCCGACCTGCTGGGCGCGCGTCAGGCCGCGCTGGCCGCGACGATGTCGGCCACCACCTGGACGCTGGTGATCGGTGGCATGGTGCTGGGCGCGCTGACCGTGCTGCTCGGTCTCGCGTTGACACGCAGCGTCTTCCGTCAGCTCGGCGCCGAGCCAGGTGACGCGCAGAAGACCGTCGATGCCGTCGCCGCGGGCGACCTCACCGTGCGGATCGACGTGCGCGCCGGCGACTCCCGGAGCCTGATGGCGTCGCTGGCCGGCATGCGCGATGCGCTGGTCCGTGTCGTCTCCGACGTGCGGAGCAACTCCGAGAGCGTGGCCTCGGCCAGCGCGCAGATCGCCCAGGGCAACCAGGACCTCTCCGGCCGCACCGAGCAGCAGGCCAGCGCGCTGCAGCAGACCGCCGCGACGATGGAGGAGCTGGGCACCACCGTGCGCAACAACGCCGACAACGCGAAACAGGCCAACCAGCTCGCGCAGAACGCTTCGGCCGTGGCGATCAAGGGCGGTGACGTGGTCGGCAAGGTGGTCACCACCATGCAGGACATCAATGCCAGCAGCCGCAAGATCGGCGACATCATCAGCGTGATCGACGGCATCGCCTTCCAGACCAACATCCTCGCGCTCAATGCGGCGGTCGAGGCGGCGCGTGCCGGCGAGCAGGGCCGCGGCTTCGCGGTCGTCGCCAGCGAGGTGCGCAGCCTCGCGCAGCGCAGTGCCGAGGCGGCCAAGGAGATCAAGACGCTGATCGGCCACAGCGTCGAGCAGGTGGCGCTGGGCACCGGCCTGGTCGACGAGGCCGGCCAGACGATGGAGGAGATCGTCGCGTCCATCCGTCGCGTGACCGACATCGTGGCCGAGATCAGCTCCGCCAGCGTCGAGCAGAGCTCCGGCGTGCAGCAGGTGGGCGAGGCAGTCAGTCAGATGGACCGCACCACTCAGCAGAATGCGGCGCTGGTGGAGGAGAGCGCCGCCGCCGCCGACAGCCTGAAGGGGCAGGCGCAGCACCTCGTGCAGGCCGTGGCGGTGTTCAAGCTCTAGCGGTCGGTGCGTGCGTGGTACGGTCGGCTCGACGACCGCGGCGAAGCCGCCGCGATCGCAGGAGGGGACGACATGACCACGACCGACGGGACGCGCACCGTGCAGGCCGCCGAATGGCGCGCCGCCGGCGACTGGCACCACGCGTACTTCACCGGCATCGTGCTCGCCGCCGTCGCGCGGCTGGGCACGCCGGTCGCCGCAGAGCTCGTCTACCGCGTGTTCTGCCGGCAGCGCGAGGCGCGCTTCCTGCCCGGCCTGGCCAAGCTCGGGCTCGACCGCCTGCCGCACGCGGTCGCCGCCGCGCAGTACCACTACCTGTCGAACGATGTCGGCGGCGTCGCGGTGCAGTACATGCCCGAGACCGAGCGCAAGGCCTGGGTGCGCTACGTGCCGCCGCGCTGGGTGTGGGCCGGCACGGCGCTCTGCGGCATTCCGTCCGAGATCACCGTCGCCATGCTGCGCGGCTGGCATGCGCAGAACGGCACGATGCTCGGCAACTCGAGGCTCGGGTTCGTGTGCACGAAGATGACCACCGACGGCGACGCCTCGCTCGAGGGCTACTACGTCGAGGAGGACCGGCCACTGGCGCCCGATGAACGCCTGCGCTTCGCGCGCGACGAGGACGGGCCGGACTTCGATCCGTCGGCGGTGCCGGTGCTGGCGAGCTCGACCTGGCCCACCGAGCGGGTGGCGCGGGCGCGGCGCAGCTATGCGATGGAGTACGTGCGGACGGTGCT